>CAYWIS010000265.1:0-7484 GCA_964458385.1 uncultured Pirellulaceae bacterium | reverse complement strand
TGTTTATGAGTTTGTCTCGGGCGGCGGCATGTTGGAGGGACCGCCGACCGCCGATTCGCTACTGCGTGAAGGAGCGGCGATGCTGCGGGCCGTGGTCGACGACTTTGCACGGCTGCCCGGTTGCCGGGTCGTAACCACGTGGGATGTACGCCTCAAGCCGCCTCCAGCACAGGCCATGGTCCATACCGTATGTACGGCCAAGGAAGAATTGCAGCTCTTTCGGCAATTGGCCCGTTCAGCCGATCGGGTCATGGTCATCGCTCCCGAAACCGGCGGCGTACTGGTGGAGCGCGTGCGACAGGTGGAGCTTTGCGGGGGGCGGTTAATCAGCCCCGGCGTTCCCTTTGTGTCGGTGGCCAGCGATAAGCATGCAACTGGCCGACGATTAAAAGCGGCCGGAGTTCCCACACCCGGCGCCGTTATCTTGACGCCGGGGCAACCGCCACCGACCGATTTTCCCTATCCTGCGGTACTCAAACCGCGCGATGGCTGCGGTTCGCAAGACGTGTATTGGATTGCCAATAGCAGCGCCTTTCCTCCGTCGTACAGAATGTTGAACCGGCACGCAGAAAACACGCACGATCACGGGCCATGGCGACTGGAGCGATATTGTCCGGGAATTGCGGCCAGCATAGCAGTCGTGTGCGGGCCGGCAGGCAGCGTGGCCCTACCGGCATGTCGCCAACACTTAAGCGATGACGGCCGCTTCCGCTATCTCGGCGGATCGCTTCCGTTGCCCCCATCGTTACATGCCCGAGCGGCAAGATTGGCGCAGCAAGCGCTCGACGCGTTGCCGGCGGCCATCGGTTATGTGGGAGTGGACCTGGTTCTCGGGGCTGCCGATGACGGCTCGAGGGACGTGGTAATCGAGGTTAATCCTCGCCTCACCACGTCCTACCTTGGCCTGCGGGCTGCGGTAAAGATCAACTTGGCTGAGCTGATACTACAAACTGCCCACAGCCAATTGAACGTGAGGTTGGAAAAGTAAGACGCTGGTCGCGCACAGTCCGATTTGTGTGGCCAAAGACTCCCCACCGCCGGTCGACGTCGGTCATGCCTTTGTGGATGGCAGTGCGGCTATGTCTCTATGTGACCGCAAAGCGTGTTGCGCAAGATTCGGATCCTCAGAACCGCCCGCGCCGCTTGTCGCTCTTTCACCTTCGGCAAGGCTCCCAGACATTGCGTTACCGGACGACCGCGTTGGGTTCATCGGCACGCGCCTGGTCGGAACGGGCGACAATTTGTTCTAAGGCGGCGGTAACGGCGGCAATTTCACACTTGAGTTTTTGGGCGGCGCCAGCAGCTCCCGCAAAATCGCCGCACTGGCACAATTGCTCCAGACGCCACGCCGCCTGAAAAGCATTGTTGGCGTCAAAAACGTCGACCGCGCTTTTCAGCGTATGCGCCGCCCGTTGCAAGCAGGCTGTATCGGCATGGGCCAGGGCGTTGTCGATTTGTTGTAGTAACTTGGGACATTCCTCAAGCAGCAATTGGGCCATTTGGACGACCTCGCCCCGGCCGCCACCGATGTGCCGGGCCGCGGCGTCAACGTCCAATACGTCGTCGCGTGAGACGCCCGTTTCCTCAATGGGCATGGGTAATGAATCGCAAGACGCAGGCTTGCCAGCAGCCCCATCCGACACCCCCTTGCTGCTCTCGTTGGGCGGTGGCGTCAGCGCAAGTGCATGAATGGCCTGAAGCAATTCTTCCGCGCGAATTGGCTTGGAAAGGTAGCCGTCCATGCCGGCTTCCAGGCAGCGTTCGCGATCGCCCTTCATGGCCGCAGCGGTCATGGCCAAGATCGGCGTGCGGCGTGCGCGCTGCTCACGTTCACGTTGGCGGATGATCGTGGTGGCTTCGATGCCGTCCATTACGGGCATTTGCAGGTCCATGAGCACTAAATCGAATCGCGTACGTTCCCAAGCCTGAATCGCTTCGCGGCCGTTGACAGCAACCACGACCTGGTGCCCATGACGTGTGAGCAGCCCCGTAGCGACCCGCTGATTCACCAGGCCATCTTCGACTAGCAGAATCTTGAGCGACCGGCCGGCAGCAACATTGGAGGAGGCCGTTTCCGCTTCTTCCTTGGGGTCCGTCTGCGCTTGAGCGGCCAGTAAGGTATCGAGCAGTTCCGAATGCACCAAAGGCTTCGTCAGGTAACCAGCAATGCCCAGATCGCGGCAGCGCTGCAAGTCGCCTGGGCGCACAACGGACGAAAGGAGGATCAGACTTGCGTTGTCCAATTCCGGGGTGCGCACGATCTGCTCGGCCAGTTCGAAGCCGTCCATCGCGGGCATCATTAGGTCGAGCAGTACAAAGCGATAAGGCCGGCCAGCGACAGCGGCCCGGTGCAATTCGGCCAAGGCGTGGGCGCCATCCTCAACGGCGGTAACGCCCATACGCCAGCTTCTCAAAAGTTCTTGCAAGATGCGCCGGTTAGTGGCGTTGTCGTCTACGACCAACACTGTTTGCCCCGCCAATGCCGGCGGCTCGCCATGCCGAGACTCCAGCAGCGTCTCGGCAAGTGCAAACTCGGCCGTAAAGTGGAAGGTTGTTCCCCGCCCAACAACGCTCTCCAGCCAGATCTCGCCCCCCATCATGCGCACAAGTTGCGACGCTATGGCCAACCCCAGCCCGGTTCCGCCAAAGCGGCGCGTGGTTGAGGCGTCCGCCTGCGTAAAGGCCTCGAACACTGCCTGTTGTTTCTCGGGAGGAATGCCTATGCCGGTGTCGCGAACCGAGAAGTGCAAACGCACTGTTCGCTCGTTTTGCGGCTCGCCGCGGCGTTCCACCTCGACCACCACTTCGCCTTGTTCGGTGAACTTGATAGCGTTCCCCATCAAGTTGACCAAGATTTGCCGGAGCCGCACGGGGTCGCCCACCAAAGTGTCGGGCAGGTCCGGCTCCACGCGGCACGCCAACTCGACATGCTTGGCCGCCGCCCGCACCGCGAGCATTTGTCCCGCCTTCCCTACGCAGTCGCGCAGCGCGAAGGGAACGGCCTCCAACTCCAAGCGTCCGGCTTCGATCTTGGAGAAATCGAGAATGTCATTCAAGATTCGCAGCAGCGACTCGGCTGACTGCTGAATCATATTCAGATACTCGCGCTGCTCGCGGTCGAGATGAGTATGCGAGAGCAGTTCGGCCATGCCCAAGACGCCATTCATGGGCGTGCGAATCTCGTGGCTCATATTGGCCAGAAACTCGCTCTTGGCGCGGTTGGCCTCGTCGGCCCGACGCTGGGCGCGGCGCAAATCGCGCACTACCAAGTGCGTACCGCCGCTGGCCACTACCACCACGCCAACCGTTAACGCAGCCAAGGCGACAAACAGCGCCCGCTCGGCGTTATAGAACGTCGCTAGCGCCGCTGCACGCGCCTGGCGGACGATGGCCGAGGCATGAATTGCGTCAAGCGATGCCCGGCCCTCCAGGGCAAGCCTGTCGCCTACCGTCGGACCATGATGATAAAGCTTTTCGCCGTTCGGGTCGTACAGCACGACTTCTGTTTGCGTCAAGTGACGCGTCGCGAAACTGACCGACTCGGCTAATCCCTCGCGCAAGTCGTACAAAACGCGGGCCACGGCAATCGGCTCGCCCAAGTCGTCAACTTGTGTGCGGGTCAGGCGCAGCCGGCCATTGGGCTCCAGGTTGACGGTCTGCTTCTGCTCCAGCGCAGCGCGGAACCAGGGGGCTTGAGCGGCATTCTCGGGCCAGGGTGCGTCGCCGATCGACAACGGCGACAAACCGATCCCCCGTGGGCTGATAGAGTTCGATCGCCAGCGCATGAGGATCGCTCATTGCGAGGCGGACCAAGGCGCGCTCGATTTCCAGGCGGGAGCGTTCCGCCTCGTCGTCGACCTCGGCCCTTTGATACATCGCGTAGTCGTAGAGCGAGTCTTGCAGAAGGATCGACTCGAGCGCTCCCTCGACGCGATCAATGCGACGTTCGATCAGGCGAACGGTAAGCGCCGCCGCAGCCTGCAATTCGGCGATTGCGGTACGTTGCGCGACTGCCTGGTTATAGACGTGGAACGCTGCTCCGGCGAGAGCCATGACAGCTACGACCGGCAGCAGGACGAAGCACGTCATCCGGACGAATCGGTCCATGCAAGCGCTTAAGGGCCTCGAGGAGCCTTGTCAATCAAGGTCGCATAGTTGGTAATTTGCCGCACATCCTCGTAGTACCGATAACGCGCCGCAAGGCCGGCGCCTTGGGCCAAGGTGACCGTTCCTTCGGCGGCGACAATCTGTTGGCCGCGGTCACTGATCATCCAATCCACAAACTGCTTGGCCTTGGCGTTCTCGGGCTTGTACGCCAAATACAAAGGACGGAAGTAAGGATAGGTTCCGTCGGCGATGTTCTCGGGCGTTGGCTTGTATCCGTCGATGGCCAAAATCTTAAGTTTCCGTTTCTGTGCGCTGGAAACGCCCGTTACGGCGATCGCTCGCGGCTGCTCAGCCACTAATTCCTCCACCGGGCCGGTGGAGCTGAGCAGCACCGCGGTGCGCCCGAAAGTGAAGTCGGGGTCGCCCAAGATCATGACGCACATCGAATAATCGACGCCAGCGGTTTTCTCACGCCGGGCGACAACCACAATTTTCTCATCGCGGCCGCCCAACGCCTGCCAGTTGGTGATCTTTTGTTGGAGGACTTGGCGCAGTTGCTCTCGAGTGATGTTCTCTACCGGATTATCCGGATGGACAACGACCACGAGGGCGTCCCACGCGACAATTGCCAGTTTGACGCCCAGCAGATCTTCATTCAAGCGTTTCAAACAGGCGCGGCAGGTGCCGCCCAAGTCGGCGCCGCCGCTGCCCGCCGCCTCAATGCCCAATGTGGCGCCGCCTCCCGAGAGACGCACTTGAATGCCCGTTTCTTGTTCATACGCGGCGGCGCAGCGTTCCATAAACGCTACCTTAGCCACAGAACAACCACGCCAGACCAGAACCTGCGATTGGTCGGCCCTGAGAGGATTTTCGGCGATTGCCGACCCCGAAGTGCAGCACACCGTCAGCAGGGCGGCGAAACTTATCATGCGCCCGATCATACGACTCCTCCTTGCGCGAAGAGTAAGGGAGCCAGAAGCAGAACGGTGCGAAGCAGGCAGAAATAGGTAATTTAATTCTACCCCCGCTACGAAGGGCTTGAAACACCTTGAGTTGCGGTTTTCCCAAAAGACGCAACAAGTCGCCGCCAAGGGCAGCCCGCCGCGCAAGCTGGCGCCGCCATCTGGGGCCTATTGCATTGCAGGCGGGGCAAGGGTACCTCTATAATCGAAGCGGTGGGTCGGATTACCCACATCTAGCACGCAAGACAAGGTGACGTATTCATGGCGGAGGAAAAAGCTGCCGACTTGGACCAAGCAGCCGAGGGCAAACGCAAACGGATTTTATTGGTGGACGATGATCCCGAGATCATCGAGTCTCTCCGTTATGCGCTCGAAGCCAAGGGGTACGAAATCCTCGTCGCCCGCGATGGCAACCAAGGTTTGGCGCTGGCCGAACGCGAAACCCCCGACTTGGTCATCCTCGATATGATGATGCCCAAGCGCAGTGGGTTCCTGGTGCTGGAGCGCCTTCGTCGCACACACCTTGCCCCCATTCGGGTAATCATGATTACCGCCAACGAGGGCAGTCGCCATAAGGCCTATGCCGAGATGCTCGGCGTAGACGACTACATTCGTAAGCCCTTTGGCATGGATCGCTTGGTGGAAAGCGTGCAACGTCTTTTGGCGTGATACCCTGGCGACACGCTGAGAAACTTCGGGCCAACGCGAATCGGCGTGGGTACGAGGCTGGACGACAAAGCCCGTACGCCAATAAAGACGCAACGAGGTGATCACGAATTGACTTTCGCTGCGTTGTAAAGCGATCACAACGACTGGCAGCGCCGGGCTTGTGGTGGCGTGCGTTACAACTCTTGCGGATCGCCTCTACCTCATCTTAGCCATTTCGCCGCGCGGCTGGTCTTGTAATGACAAGCCATACGAAAGTTGAGTAGCGGCGTTCTAGAGCTGTTTCCTGCTGGGACAAGGTCGCCCCTCGAAGTAAAGCCTTGCCCCGATGCTTCCACAAACGCGACGTGCGGGCGCTTGCACGTTTTCTTTCTCCATTAGTTCGCTGCTGCTAGCCAAAAACCTTTGGTTGAGGCGAACCATTGCACTCCCGCTAAACGCAGTGTGTCCACTTCAGCTCGTGGTGAATTGTCCAGTAGGCACAGAACTTGCCGGAGCGCATTTGGTCGTCCGACGTGTCGTCAGAAGTTATTGATTTATCAGCATTTGTTACACCAGCGTGGCAAGAGACGACAGGTAGGGAAAAGGGAAACCTTGAGAAATTTGTATTGCCTTGCCCCATCTTGCAAGAGATACTTGTTAGGTAGAGGCGGGAGCAAAGTAAGGCGACGGAGGGCCTGCTCTCGACGGACAGAACGAACGGATCTCCTCCCTCCTAAAAATTCTCCCCAACCTGTTCTTTTTCAACTTCTTCCCACCGGCGCGCGAACTTCGGGCCGACGGCCGCCTCTTCGCGTTGGGTGCGACTTCTTTTCCGCTGAGTCGCTTGGTTGAAGACGCTTAAGCAGCATTGCTCGCTGCGCCCAACCTCAGAGCTTGCTGGACGCCGTTCGCCGCTGCGCGGAAGGTACGGGCAAATCCTGCGACATGGACCTTGGAGGCGCCATGCGCGGCATGAACAACGGGAGGCCGGCCTTGGGGCTCGGTCGGAAACTCAACATCAGGAGGTTACTCCATGAGCGGCGGTCGCGAAATTATCTCTCTGATTGCTCAGCGGCAAGACCTGGAACAGTACCGTAAGAAGACGTGGATTGGCTCTTTTGAAGAGTACTTGGATCTGGTGCGCGCCAACCCCTTAGTCACGCGCAACGCCTTCCAGCGCGTCTACGACATGATCGTCTCGTACGGGGTCGACGTCTACGAGCCGAGTCGGGGCGAGAAACGCATGCACTACCGTTTCTTCGATGACCCGCACGACAATGGCCGCGACGCAATCTTCGGCCTGGACGGGCCACTGGAGTCGTTTGTCAACGCTCTGAAGAGCGCGGCCAAAGGGTATGGCATCGAAAAGCGTGTTCTTCTGCTACATGGCCCGGTGGGCAGCAGCAAAAGCACCATCGCCCGGCTGCTGAAGAAGGGGCTAGAGCGTTACACCGCCAGCGACGAAGGAGCGCTCTACACGTTGGGTTGGGTCGACGAGCACGATCCCAACGTGATCCATTGGTGCCCCATGCACGAAGAGCCGCTGCACCTGATTCCCAATCGCTTCCGCAAAGAAATTGTCGCTCAGTTGGACACCGGTCACGGCGAGTATGAATTGACAATTACGGGCGACCTGTGCCCCTACTGCCGGTTCCTCTACAACGAGCGGCTCAAACGGCACGAGGGAGATTGGACCCGCGTCGTCGAGGAAGTTCGGGTGAAGCGGATCGTGCTTAGCGAACAAGACCGCATCGGCATCGGCACCTT
>CAYWIS010000264.1:4096-7599 GCA_964458385.1 uncultured Pirellulaceae bacterium | reverse complement strand
TTCACCGTGTCAACGGGAATAGCAAAGCCAATGCCTGCTGACGCCCCCGACGGACTATAGATGGCCGTGTTCACGCCGATCAACCGGCCGGCGCTATCCAACAAGGGACCTCCTGAATTACCCGGATTCACGGCCGCATCGGTTTGGATTACGCCGTCAATGATGCGACCACTTCGCGAACGAATCTCCCGTCCCAGGCCGCTTACAACGCCCGTCGTAAGTGTTTGGTCCAATCCGAAGGGATTGCCAATGGCAAACGCCTTTTGTCCGACCTACAAATCTCCGGAGGTGCCCAGCATAATCGGATGCAAGCGCGAAGGCGGCGCATTGATTTTCAGCACCGCCAAGTCTTTATCGGGCGCCGCCCCAACCAGCACCGCTTGCCAAACGCTTTGGTCGGGCAACATGACCTTAGCCCGGCCAGCATCCTCTAGAACGTGAAAGTTCGTGACGATGTGCCCTTTCTCATCCCAAACGAAACCACTGCCTGTTCCTAACGGAATTTCGGTGGCGTTGAAGTTGAAATAACCGCTCCTCACCGTCGACGTCGTAATGTACACCACCGACTTCGACGCCTGTTGAAATAACTGGATCGTCGCTAATTCATCCGCGGCTAACTCGCCTCGCGGAGTAATGGGACGCGGTTGAGCGTTGGAATCGTGAAGTTCTCCCCAACCGAACCAATTTCGGGTAAGTAACGCGATCGCAAACAGCAAGAGAGCTAGCGGAATCAGGGGTATGCTCCGCCACGGCGAATTCGGCCTTGAAGAAGGTTTGTAAGGATAGGACGACGAAGAAGGGTCCATAATCCAATCGTGATTCTCCAATATAGGCTCCGTACCTGGCTAATTGTATCACACGCCATCGGCGGCGCGGCGGCGTTCCCCAGGCCGAGAACGTCACCGCATTTTGCGTAACGATGCAACGTAATACAAAACCGACGCGGGCTAGGCAGGCTTCCCAAGGTGTGCGTCACGGGAGAGATACAGCAACACGAGCGTCGCCGCGGCTAGCAAGCAGTACACAGGGCCCTCCGCCAACGTCCACCACAACGGCATTGCCGTGGCCATATAGATGACCAGAAGCTCCAAGCCATGCAGTAAAGCGGCGCCCACAAGGAAGGCAATCAGCGGGCGATATCGAACAACGTCAAACGAAACAAAAATTACCATGGCGCCATGCAGGGCATACATTAGAGACGTCGAACGCGCTAAGTAGCCCACAATCGTCGCTGACGGCAATTCGCCTAACCCCAACGCCTCATGAATCGCAGCCATAGCGGACGTCGGTAGCAATACCGCTACGACGGCAAGCACGTCGACGCCTCCCGAAAACCGCAGATACCACGCCAATACGCGGCGCCAGCGATCGGCATGGCCGGTCGGTGAGAGTAGGGCACGGGTACTCGAGGCCGTGGGCGATTCGACGTCCAAAGTCGTGGCACGAGTCACGCGACACTCCCCAAGCTGCTCGGCGAGAGCAACGCCGATGCTCCAAACTCGACCGATGTTCTACATCCGCACGTTGAGAGCCGCCCCCTCCCCAACTCGGATTCTGACGGAGCAACTTCGCCGCGTCAACTCCAGCGAAACCAAAGTAGAGCAAGCGTAAACGACACGGCCGAGTAGATAACCATCACGCCAAGCGGTACAGCCAGCGACGCCAACGTGGCGCCCTCGAGCATAATGGCGCGTAACGAATCAATGACAGGCGTTAAAGGCAGATAACGTATGACCGGCTGAGCAATCTCGGGAAAGCGCTCATAAGAAAAGAAAATCCCCGACGCCATCCACATCGGCAACATAACCAGGTTCATCAGCCCGGATACCGTCTCCAAGGTGCGAGCGCGGCTGGCCACCAGAAGCCCAATTCCCGCAAACTCAACGGTCCCCAGCAAGATCACAACACCTAAGGCCGTATAACTGCCGTAATTCACCACACCAAAAAAGACACGAGCACAAATCACCAAGACAACGATCTCGGGTACGGAAAAGAGCAGCCGGCTTATCATCATCGCTGCAAGGAAGTGGCTCCGCCGCATGGGCGTGGCAAGAAACCGTTTGAGAAGTTTGCGAATTCGCAGATCGACAATTGCAAACCCCACGCCCCACAACCCACCCCCCATTATTCCCACGCCTAGCAAGCCGGGCACAAGGAAGTCGATGTACCGGCCGCCAGGCTCGGACAAGGGGTGCGTTTGAAATTCGATCACATCCTTCCTACCGGCGGCTCGTTGTAACACGTCGTCTGCGGTGTTCCGCGCCAGTACACCTGTAGGTTTGGTCGGATCGAAATAATAGTGATACGTTACGCTCGCGTCCTTGGAGCGAGCGACGACAGCCAAATCCGCCTTTCCCGAGCGCAATTCCCGGCGCCACACCTCGGTAGAGACAATACGGGCGCGAAATCGCTCGTCCCCCCGTAACGCCGTCAGTACTTCTTGCGCCTGCGGCCCTTCTTCAATAAGCACCGTTGTTTGTTCGACCGCTTCACCGCGAAAAGCGATTCCTAAAGCCACCATCATAAGTATGGGGAATACATAGACCCAAAAGATGGCGGCCGGTTCTCGAGAGAATTCGCGCAAGCGCGCCAGCACCAACTGTAGCAGAGGAGACCGGACCATCCATTCCGTATGCGATTTACCCGCCGTCATGCCGCCTTTTCGTCCGCTTCGTCCAAAGTTCGACCCGTAATGGTCACAAACACATCATCAAGACTTGCGTGCCGGGTTGTTAAGCTCGCCAGGCGCCAGGTCCGCTGCTGGAGGTGCTCCAACAACGCGGGAATGACCCGATGTGGTTGGGTAACCGAAAGCAGGATACGTCCATTTTCCCATCGCACGCCCGTCACGGCCGGCAACTGACGCCAATCCTCAACCCTCATATTAAGCTGGTCCATATTCTCCAATGAAAACTCAACCACGTGTTCACCGCCCAGCCCCGCGATGAGTTCGGCCGGCGAGCCCAAGGCGATTACTTGCCCACGGTCGACAATCGCTACCCGGTCGCACAACCGTTCGGCTTCCTCCATATAGTGGGGCGTCAAAAGGACGGTGCGCCCCTGCCGCCGGCACTCGCTGATGATGTCCCACAATTCGCGACGCGATTGAGGGTCCAACCCGGTCGTTGGCTCATCGAGAAACAATAGCCGCGGGTCACCCACCAAGGCCGTCGCCACTGCGAGCCGTTGTTTCTGACCACCCGATAAAGTCTTGACCCAAGCCCGAGCTTTTTCTTGGAGCGACACTCGCTCCATCACGACTCGCGGATCGACGCCGTGACGGTAAAAGCTGCGGAAAAGGGTAAGAGTTTCTATCACCGACAGCTTCTCGGAAAGTTGCGTCTCCTGCAGCGAGACCCCAATTTGCTGGCGAATCTCGTTTGCGTGCTCGCTCCACCGCATTCCCAAAATTTCAACTTCACCACCGGTGGGCTCCAATAATCCTTCCAAGATCTCAATGGTGGTGGTCTTGCCGGCGCCGTTGGGGCCAAGAACGCCGAAGC
>CAYWIS010000264.1:0-4086 GCA_964458385.1 uncultured Pirellulaceae bacterium | reverse complement strand
CCCCTTCTTCAACAGCCAGGTTCACTCCGCGAACCGCCTCGACCGGTGGTTTCCCCGGGTACGTTTTGATCAAGTTCGAGCAACGAATTGCAAACGCCATAACGATGTGCAACGCTCCGCGATAGGGAACCGGCAGTCTTAGTAGGATGTTCGCACGTCGCGTTTATGGCGGCAAGCCGGCACGCGCTTGCCAAATTCGTTATGAGCAAGCCCCTTCGAACCACGCACGGGACGTTACCGACTTGGGAACCGGCCCCTCTTAGCGGCTTACGCCAAGCGGTAAAATGAAAGTGAGATGTCGTGCGGCCCACATTGGGATGCGCCGCACAAACGCCCGCCTCCTCGTCCATCAAGAACAACCATGAAGATCCTCTTGGCCATCGATGGTTCGCCGTGCAGCGAAGGAGCTGTCCGTGAAATTTGCAATCGCCCCTGGCCTCCGGGAAGCGAGGTCCAGATTGTGACCGCCATCAACGCCCCCATCGTTCCCGACCCCTTTTTAATTGGCGTCATGGTCTACGAGGAATTAATGGAGCGGCAACGTCAGCGAGCGCCTCAAATACTTGAAAAAGCAGCTCAGCAGATCCGCGAAGCTACCGACCTGAAAGTTAGCATGAAGGTCCTTCAGGGCTCGGCGAAGGACGAAATCGTCGAGGAGGCGGAGCGTTGGGGCGCCGACCTAATCGTGTTGGGATCCCACGGTTATGGAACCGTAAAGCGCTTTGTGCTGGGCTCGGTGTCACACGCGGTCGCTATGCATGCCCCGTGCTCGGTCGAAATTGTTCGTTGCCGTGAGGACCACACCGCCGAAAAGGAAGAATCCGCGTAGATAGTTTTACAGCGGAAAATCTTCTGCGACCGTTTCCCGATATGGCGGTGCGCCGCGTACCAGCAACTTTGCCAGCCTTGGTTGCCCCGCAACCTACCGTCGAACCTCCGGACGGGTTGGTTAACGTTCGGACTTGAAGAAGAGTGCGCCCAAGGGCGGGAGTGTAATGTTGAGCGAGTACGGCCGGCCGTGATAACCGATCGGAGTCGCTTCGACGCCACCCAAGTTACCGTGTCCGCTCCCGCCATGTTCAAGCGCGTCACTGTTAAGGATCTCGCGCCAGTAACCGCCGCGGGGAACGCCAACGCGATAGTTGTGATACGGCGCGGGCGTGAAATTGCACACGACAAGAATCACGTCCTCAGTTGTTTGCGCCTTGCGTAAAAAGCTCAATACGCAGTGTTCCCCATCGTTGGCGTCAATCCACTCGAAGCCGGCGGGGTCGCAGTCCCATTC
This sequence comes from uncultured Pirellulaceae bacterium, assembly GCA_964458385.1. Taxonomy (GTDB): domain Bacteria; phylum Planctomycetota; class Planctomycetia; order Pirellulales; family Pirellulaceae; genus JAHWKS01. The sequence continues at coordinate 2,801 of CAYWIS010000264.1, read as the reverse complement.
GTGCAAAGCGCGTTCGCCCATATAGAACCGGTTCAGCTTGGTCAGCCATCGCTCCAGAGCCGAGTGCTGCGGATGCTCCAGCAGCTCCCACTGTAAAGTCGCATCGTGCCGCCACTCGTCGCGTTGACCAAATTCGCCTCCCATGAACAGCAGTTTTTTTCCGGGCATGCCATACATGTACCCGTACAGCAATCGCAAGTTGGCAAACTTCTGCCATTCATCTCCCGGCATTTTGGCGAGCAGTGAACCTTTACCGTACACCACCTCGTCATGCGAAAGCGGGAGGACAAAGTTCTCGTTGAAGGCGTAAACCATGCGGAAGGTCAGCTCGCCATGGTGATACTTACGGTAAATCGGATCGCGGGACATATAGCGCAATGTATCGTGCATCCAGCCCATATCCCACTTCATGCCAAAACCCAATCCGCCAACGTACGTGGGGCGCGATACCAGCGGCCAGGCGGTTGATTCTTCGGCGATTGTTTGCACGTCGGGATGGCGACCGAAGACCTCTTCGTTCAGCTTGCGAAGAAAATCGATCGCCTCTAAGTTTTCTCGTCCGCCGTATTTGTTCGGAATCCACTCACCTGGCCGGCGAGAATAGTCCAAGTACAGCATGGACGCCACCGCGTCGACCCGCAGCCCGTCGACGTGATATTCTTCAAGCCAATAGAGGGCGTTACTGATCAGGAAACTGCGTACTTCGTTGCGGCCAAAATTAAAGATGTAGCTGTTCCAGTCGGGGTGATAACCTTGCCGCGGATCCTCGTGCTCGTAGAGGTGCGTGCCGTCGAAATACGCTAATCCGTGTTCATCATTGGGGAAGTGCGAAGGCGCCCAATCGAGTATCACCCCAATCCCCTGCTGATGCAGGTAATCAATCAAGAACTTGAAATCTTGGGGCGTTCCATAACGGCTGCTGGGCGCAAAAAAGCCCGTCGTCTGATATCCCCAAGAGCCAAAAAAGGGATGCTCCATCACGGGGAGGAACTCGACGTGCGTAAACCCCAGCCACTTGACGCGCTCGGCAAGTTGATACGCCAACTCGCGGTAACTGAGCGAACGAAACCCCTCGTCTCTTACCCGCCGCCACGATCCGAGGTGCACCTCATAGATCGATATGGGCGCATGGAGCCCGTTGCGTTCGCGCCGTGACTCCATCCATTCGTCGTCGCCCCAATCATACTCAAGATCCCAAACGACCGACGCCGTCTTGGGTGCTACTTCATGAAAGACTCCATAAGGATCAGACTTATCAACCTGGTAGTGCCCATCGCTTGAGACGATATGGTACTTGTACAACGCCCCGCGGCGAACACCCGGGATAAAGCCTTGCCACACGCCCGAGTTTCCATGGGGTCGTAGGGGATGGCTCGCCTTGTCCCAGTCGTTAAAGTCGCCTATGACCGACACCGCCCGAGCGTTCGGCGCCCACACGGCAAAGAACGCTCCGGGTTGGTCGTCGACGGTCATGGGGTGCGAACCGAGTTTTCGCCAAATGTCGTAATGACTTCCTTGATTAAACAAATAGGTGTCATAGTCGGTCAGGAAGTCGACGTCGTATCGCACGGAACCCGAATTTGAAGCTGCGACGCTGGTCATGGCGTCTTTCTTTCCATTGCGTTCCCCCACAATGTCTGCCGCACCAAGCGTTCGAATCAAACGGCGCATCAACGGTTGTCTTGCATGCGGCGATCAGCCTTGCGGAAGGAACAATAACTGGGACAGTAGAACAACGTCCTAAAGGATCAATTGTGCAATGCCTTCCATCGGTATGCTGGCCCAATCAGGGCGGTTATTCAGTTCGTAACTGAGTTCATATAACGCCTTATCCAAAATGTAGGCGTTCAAGATAGCGCTGATCTCCTCGCGATTGGTGGGAAGGAAGTCTCCGAAGGACGCCTTCGCTAAATACGCTCTAAGGTACGTTGCCGCAGTCCAAACGTACCAGAAGTGGATCCAGTCGCCGGTTGAAATTGCCGCTTCGCGAAGCGCCATCATGCCCGGCGCCTGACGCATCAAGGCTGTGCGTGAAGCGTAGTGAAACGAGCGAATCATGCCCGCCACGTCGCGTAGCGGCGATGCCTTGATCCGCCGTTCGCCAATCGGGCGCTCGGGTTCCCCCTCGAAATCGATAATGGCAAAGTCGCGCCCCGTGTACAGCACTTGGCCCAGGTGCAGATCACCATGACAACGGATGCGTTTCGCGTTGATCTTATGGTCTGCAAGGCGCCGGAAACTCGCCAGAATCTTCGGTTCCTGCTCCAACAACTGCTGCGCGTCGTGTTGGAGCGACTCTGGAAGTGTGTGCATCTGCTTCCGAAGCAGCTCGAGCGACTTACGCCCATGCGTGCGCATGGACTGATAGAGGCTGCGCTGATACAGCTTCGTAAACGGTTCTGGAGCGAACGCCGGATCCGTTTCGTCCGACGCAAGCGCAAGATGTAACTCCGCCGTGCGTTGTCCCAGCAATTCGGCGCTCTCCAAATAATGTCCGATGATCTCACGCGCCAGATGCGGCGGTTCGCGTTCGGCTAGTTTCACCAGCGAAACGCATTGCGGCGGCGGCACGATCTCGGCTAGCACTTCGGTTTGCGGGGAAGCTCCCGACTCGGCGGTTGTGTCAAGCCTTGAATGACGTGTGTCGGCCCCGTCGCGTCCTTCGGATGCCGGAAGCATGCTCGATTGGGCCCACAAAGGCACGTCCGCCTCTGCAGACCGAACCCGTTCGATATACCTTCCTAGTTCGTCGAGAGTGTAATCCCAAGCATCACCTTGATTGGGCAAGTACTCGTTCAAGA
>CAYWIS010000263.1:3151-7652 GCA_964458385.1 uncultured Pirellulaceae bacterium | reverse complement strand
GTACGTATCTTGCGTGGCGAAGATCGCCAGCCCCTCGGTCCGAGCGTTCCAGAAAAGCTCGTCTCGCTCGAGCGCCCGAAGTCGGTCCACAATCGACTCGGTATGCCGCTTGGGGTATCGCTTATGCAGTAACTCTTCTGCTTGGCGCACCAAGTTACGGTAGCGGATGGGGTCTTGTAGATTGTCGGGATGGTGGCGGTGCGTGGGCTGGTAAATCGAGATGCAGGGCGGTTCGTGAGCGGCGAGCAACTCAACCAGTCGGCCGGTAGTGACTTGACGCATAAGAATCTCCTTCTTGCATTTGAGAAATTGTGTTTTTCCGAAGACCTTCGACACATTGGATGTGCGATCTCGCACGTCCACGTGCTCGATCGCACACTGAAGTTCAGGTCGGTGGCCCGGCGGCGCGAGTCACTTCCTTCTTCAAATCGCCTCAGACGCCCAAGAGTCTGCGATCATGCTTTCTGCAAGTTGCCGGCAACGCCACAAAAGCCAGCGCCGGCGGCGCAGTAGATGGCATTCCGTTGAGGGGCAGCATGGCGAGCCGTAATTAAGGCAACGCTTGTCGTTTTCGCTGAGCTTGGAGGAGGCGATCCTACCCAGTTCAAGCGATTTCAACGCGTAGACAGCCGCGGTTGAGTTGAAACGATCCAGGCCGCGAAGCTTTACCTGATGTTGCAACCCACACGGTCGGTAGTGCGGCTACGGGGGTAAGCCATATCGTCACCGTTTCTCCCTTTCGGCATGAGACATATGACAAAATTGCGCCCATGGCCCGCGCGAAAGAAAGGCCTGTTCCGAAGCTCTTACCACGCGGGGTGTAGATCTAATCAACGCGACGAGCCGACGCCCGTCACACCTGTCCAACTGGGCGGATCGCTCGCCGGAAACGATTCTTCACTTGCCACGTCAACACAATCGGTTGAGGCAATGGAATCCTCCGGCGGCGAACTACCGTTGCGTGTCGTGGAGAGGCTTCCGTTCGGTTGGGGCTGTCGCCGTTGCCGACAACTCAATAATTGCGTAGTCATCTGGCTCCTTCGGATAGTGACGTCGCGAGGCAAATCTCCTTGCTACTCGCACTGAAAGGGCCTAATGCAATTCGTGCGCCACATGGAGGGCGGTTGCTTCGCAGAGCGTATGGGCTTCGGATTCCCCGGCGAACCTAACTCATTGCGTTAATGCCAATTAAGCGGCGCCGTCTCCTGATGTCGGTAGACGTAGAAAGCAACTCACTCAAAGCCGCTGTTGGCGGTCACGGCTTCATGGTTGGATGGGAACGTCGAACTCCACGCTGGGCGAGGAAGCCGAGACCGTGGCGCCCGTGTTAAGAGAAGGGCAAAGCCCGCGAGAGGCCCACAGTTAGTCTTCCGCCCTCAGGATTGGAGCTCGCCTTTTGGCTCTGGTTTCTATAGAGACGACCGATCAGAGATAACGGATGGACTCAAACATCCGGTTTGCCGCCAGCAGGTCGACCAGAACAGCTGCTCAAACGTGGATTCCGACAGGGGAGCGAAAGTCGCTCTCAAGCGGAGGACGTTCCAAAGAGAACCGCGGCGGCAAAGACGGGAAGATCAAACGAGCGCGCCCCAGTTCGCTCTCGATGTGAACAGCCACAAGTAAGAGACGACCACTCTAGTTAATGGGCGGATGAATAGCGGCGTGGGATTCATAAGAATGTGTTCATGCGCGATGACAGTGTCGCCAGATGGCGACGGTATTGTGCAGCGTGCAAGGCCGTTATCGCTACCGCCGGCGCGTCTGTCGCCTGCGGTATATTACTTGCTTTACTACTTCTCCGGAGAGTTCGGCGCGGGACTCTAGGACACAAAGCGAAACGCCGCGAGCGTCTGCAAGGAGGTGGGCTGCGGCGTTATAGAAACGGAGGAGAGTGTAATGCTATCCAAACCCCCGACAATTACCTACGACGATCTTCGCCGCTTGGGCACTCTGGCGGTAACCGAAGAAGGGGAACCCTGGGGCGACGTGCGTTGTCGCAACGAGTTGGCGATGCTCTTAGAGGAGGCTTGCGCCGTCGAGCCCCAATGCGTTCCGGAAAACGTTGTAACCATGAACTCGACGGTCCGCCTTGTGAACTTGGACACGGGCGAAACACGCAACGCCACGCTTGTCTATCCCGAGGACCTGGAAGTATTTCCCGACGCAATCTCGGTGCTTGACCCTCTGGGAATTGCGTTAATTGGTCGCGCCGTTGGCGATGTTATACGGTGCTCCGATGAGTTCGGCCGTTGGCGTGTGGCCGAGATTCTGTATCAACCAGAACAGGTAGGAATGTGGTGTCTGTAACTCGTGCACTGCACATCCACGGTGTACCGGTTCTTTTGTTATTGGCCGCCGATGCCTTAACGTAGCCCATCGGAGCTATTCCATAACTTTGTCTTTCACGGTCATTGCAGCCATGCCTAAGAGAGGTCCGTCTCCTGGCGATTCGTCGGCCGCAGCGCGGGCCAGTTCTTCCGCGAAGGAACAGGAACTCGACGCACGCTGGTTTCGCGCTGTCGCCGACTACACATACGACTGGGAGAGTTGGCACGACCCCGAAGGCCGGTTGCTTTGGGTGAATCCGGCGGTGGAGCGGATCACGGGATATTCTGTTGCGGAGTGTCTGGCGATGCCGGATTACCCGCTACCGATTGTGGCGGAGGAGGATCGACCGCGAGTGCTCGACGTGCTTGCGCGGGCTCGTCGACGCGAATCGGGCTGCAATGTCGAATTTCGCATTGTCCACTGTGGAAAGGGAATTCGCTGGATGGCGATTTCGTGGCAGCCGATGTATGCCGACTCGCAGTCCAACAATCAAAGTGCTTACCTCGGATTTCGTGCGAGCACGCGCGATGTAACCGAGCGACATCGACTTCGCGAACAGCTGCGCCTTCACGCGGAGCATTTGGAGCACCTTGTTCAGGAACGCACGGCGCGTCTGCGTCAGCTCGAGCAAAGGCAACGGCAAATGGAGAAGCTAGTCGCCCTCGGGCAGTTGGCCGCTGGCGTTGCTCACGAAATCAACAATCCTTTGGCGGGTATTCGAAATGCGTTCGAGTTAGTGAAGGACGCCCTCAGCCCAGAGCACGAGCATTTTGAGTTGCTGGAATTGATCGACCGTGAGATCGAACGCATCAGCAACATTGTCCACCAAATGTACCAACTGTACCGTCGCAACCCGCAGCGGCCGTCGGAGTTCACCATGGGGCAAGTCGTTGGCGAAGTGGTGTACCTGCTGGCCAATGTCGCAAGGAAGTCGCTCGTTTCGCTGAACTGGGATCCATCCACAGCGCCGTTGCGCGTTTTCCTGCCCGAAGGCGAGGTAAAGCAAATTCTCTACAATATCATTCGTAACGCCATTCAGGCGACGCCTCCCGCGGGCGTCGTCAAGGTGTGGGCGGCTACAGGAGACGAGGAAATCTCCATCCACGTGCAAGACCAGGGGACAGGCATTCCGGCCGACGTGTTGCCTCGCATCTTTGATCCCTTCTTCAGCACCAAACAGGGAGCCTCGCCTACCGGAATGGGGTTGGGGTTGTCGGTTTCCAGGAGCCTGATTGAGGCGATGGGAGGACGCATCGAGGTTGCCACCGAACTTGGCCGAGGAAGTTGCTTTACGATGACATTCCCGGTGGAGGTGGAAACAGCCGAGGAGGAATCCCATGAATGAATTGCGTCCCGCGAAAATCCTCATCGCCGATGACGAGCCTCTCTTTCTGCGGACGACCGCCGCGTTGTTGCGAAAAGCCGGCTACGAGTGCGCCTGCGCGTCCGACGGTAACACCGCGTTGGAAGCACTGGGGCGGGAGTCATTCGACTTGATCCTTTCGGACCTGAGTATGCCGGGCAACTTTCAACTCGAGTTGCTTCACCAGGGTCGCACGCACTGGCCAGAAATTCCGCTGATCGTCATCACGGGGGCGCCATCGCTTCCCACCGCCATCGAAAGTGTACGGCTGGGAATCACCGATTATCTGCTCAAACCGATCAAGTATGAGGACTTGCTGTCAAGCGTGCGCCGAGCTCTGTCGCAGCGCGCTTATCGCGGGGCGCCTTCGCCTGCCGCCGACGTCGGGCTGAAGACGGCAGATGGGCGATTTCCCGAGATCATCGGAGAAAGCCCGCCGATGCAGGACTTATTCGAGATAATGGAGCGAGTCGCGGCGACGGATGCGAACGTTCTGATCACGGGCGAAAGCGGCACGGGCAAAGAGATTGTTGCGCATGCAATTCATCGCCGTAGCCGTCGGGCCGACGCCAACTTCCAAGTCATCGACTGTACGGCCATTCCCGAAACACTTTTCGAATCCATGGTGTTTGGCCATGCCAAAGGCGCGTTTACCGGCGCGATCAAGGACCAACCCGGGCTTCTCAAACAGTGCGATGGCGGCGCCGCATTCTTCGACGAAATTGGCGAGTTGCCGGCGTCTTTGCAGTCGAAACTGCTGCGTGTGATTCAGGAACAGACCTTCACCCCCGTCGGAGAGACTGCGCCGGT
>CAYWIS010000263.1:0-3141 GCA_964458385.1 uncultured Pirellulaceae bacterium | reverse complement strand
TGCAAGTCGACACACGATTTCTTTGCGCAACCAACCGCGATCTGGAAATGGAAGTCAACGCGGGACGGTTTCGTCGTGACTTGTTTTATCGCTTGGCGGTGATCCATATCGAACTTCCGCCACTGCGGGAGCGCGGCAACGATATTCTTTTGCTTGCAAACCACTTTTTGCGTCAATTGCAAAAGACAGAGTTTCGAGTTCAAGGCTTTACCGACGACGCCCAGGCGATGCTCCTTCGGTATTCGTGGCCCGGCAACATTCGCGAGTTGCGTAACGTCGTGGAACGAGGAGTGACGCTAACCCGTAGCGAGTGGATCACTCCCGGCGATCTACCGGCAACGCTGCGCCGGTCTTCCACCAATGCCGACCGCCGCATGAAGCCGCGGGCATCCACGTTGTCGCGCGTTGATGCGTTGGAAAACGCTGAACGAATCTACCTTGTCGACCTTCTACAAGCGAATAAGGGCAACATTGCAAAGACAGCGCGCCAAGCAGGTATGTCGCGGCAAGGACTGCACAAAATCTTGAAGAAGCACGGAATCAAGGCCAGCGATTTCCGCGAATAACGGCTTACCGTCTCCCCGTGGCGACAGTGTGAACAGGAATCGACACACACATCAAGAGACGCACGCGGTTCACACCGTCAACACGGATGGTTCAAAGCGGAAAGCGAACATTTACTCGGAAAAATTCTGGTTTAACGGCGTGCCCGCGTGGTTTGGCGGGAAAGGTTCGCAGTGGCCCAACATTTGCGTTATGGCCTTTGCAACCGAGCATCGACAAACCGCCACACAAAGTGGCGTCGCGGATCTCGACGACGATTCGGTGCAACCGAAACGTTCGCAAAGTGGATGCGTGTGCGCTCGTTGATTTGAAGAGGTTGCTGTTGCACCTGGCAACCGGTAACGGCCGCCCCTTGGCGCTGCCGTGTTGGCGCGGCGAGTCGATGCCCTCGTGCTGGCGCGGTTCGTTTGTGCGACACGGCGTCTGTGCACGCAAGGTATTTCCCACCGGAGCAAGAGAAGAGGCTCCTCCGTGAAGCCAATTGCGGCCACGGTCTACTGACGCAAAGCCGTTGACGAACGGGAAATGCTTGTATCTGCCGCGCTCGTTTTCGGGATGGGCTTACGTCCTGTAATGACCATTCCGCAGAGCGACGCGCGGATATCTGTCGGGCCGAGTCCGACGCTCCCTCACCGGGGCAAATAGAAAATGGAAGGAGGTCATCATGGTACTAAACACGAATGCTGCCGCCGTGAACGGACGTCGGCCGAACCTCTTAGTTCTAGGCGCGTCGGGACACGTCGCCCATGCTTTCCTGAGGCGGTTGGGCGGTCGACGCAATCTATTCGGGCGTTTAGTGCTGCTCGACGAGAGTGAACAGATCCTCAAGGATCCGTTCCTTGAACATCAGCGTCTGCGCTATCAGTTCATCCATCATCGGCTACAGTGGCCAGACGATGGCTCCTACCGGGAGTTGCTGCGGCGTTACGAAATTGACATTGTGCTCGACTTGACCGACATGGACACACTGCCTGTCCTCTCGGCCACCGACGCCGCGGGCGTCACGTACGTTAATACGGCCTTGAACGATGCAAAGCGACGCGTGCCCGAGATGGTCGACGCCGTTCATCCCACGCGACAAATGCCGCGACGGGCGCCCCATATTCTCAGTTCCGGCATGAACCCCGGCGTTGTCAATATTTGGGTTTGGCATGGAGTTCGGCGCTATGGGGTCCCGCGTGAGATTGTTCACTTCGAGTATGACACATCGATGGCGGCCGACGAATGGAAGCCGCTCATCACTTGGTCTCGGCAAGAGTTTCTTACCGAAACCGTTTGGGAGCCTACCGGGCAAGTGATCGACGGAAAGGTCAAAATGTACTCGACCAACGCTCTTACTCACCGGGAGGATATGCGCTCGGTTATGGAGCCCGTCATCTCCTTGCCCGATTATCCGCACGGCTTTCTCGTACTTCACGAGGAGAATGTCAAGCTGGGACGGGCCCTGGGCGCCTCTTCGAAATATCTTTACGCCATCCACCCGAAGACGATGGCGTACCTGGTGCAGCGATGGCGCGAGCACGGCCAATTGCGGATTAGCGACTTGCAAGTTGGCGACAACACGACGGTCCCCCTAGTCGGCAGCGACACCATCGGAGTCTGTCTCGAGTATCCCGACAAACGCGTATACTACCTCAATAGCTTGGCTAACGCCGCCGTGGTCGGCGCTAACGCCACCTGCACGCAGGTTGCGGTTGGCGTCTATGCCGCGTTGCTCACCTTACTGCACGAGCCGCTGAAACCGCGGGTGTACTTCGCCACCGATCTGTACCACACCATTTACCCCAAGGTGATCTTCTCGAACCTGCGCGTGGAACACTTCGTCTTTGAGAAACAAAAACGTTTGTGGGAGCTGCGCCGGCACGTTCCCGAGTTACACCCCAGGTTCGGGGCCGCCCGAGAACACTTGGTCGTTTAAGGCCGACAGACGACCTTCTCTGTGACCCAAAAAGAAAGCATCGGGGGAATAAAAATACTCCTCCGATGCTTTTGTTTTAGCCTGAGCGAGTCCAACGCTTCTTGTGTTGGGCGTCATGTGTTAGGGCCGGCTTGCTACCCGTGAGAAACGGGCACGGCATGTCGAAACCTCGTCGGACGTCCCAAACTGGCGCTAAGTCACCGGCGCCAACTTGTGCGAACTAGACCCACTCAAGGTCTGCCGCGAAAGATCTCTATCCTTCTACCGACTGAGGACATCAAGTACACTGGAACCAACCCTCTTCGTAACGACTCTCTTCTTGGCAAAAGCCCGTAACGGCTTGTACGGGCAAGAGTTGTTGAATTCGAATCCGATTCGGTCGCCCTCAACGAATCGAACCAGCCGCGAAACTGACAGACAGGTCAGGCGGCACTAATCACCTTTGCGCACCAGCATGCAAGTAGCCAAATCGACACGCCTACCGCCGAAAGCACGATGGTACCCCTTCTCGGAAGTAATATTCCTGCCAATATCGCTGGCATAAGCACAGCAGAAAGCACAAACCCAAGTCGCACGAATTTACCCTCCGACGACTGCATCATCCATACTGGATCATGGCTGAGAATGGAGGACATGGGACGAATTGCCAAGTATACTGC
>CAYWIS010000262.1:0-7712 GCA_964458385.1 uncultured Pirellulaceae bacterium | reverse complement strand
GGCCGCCGTGCAAAGGAATAATGTCGGTGGTGGTCGATCCGACGTCGATCAGCAGCGTTGGCTCTTGCGGGGCGAACCGGAGCGAGTACTCGGCCAAAGCTCGCCAATTGGAGGCCGCGGCCAGCAGCGGCTCACGCCGCGCAACCACGGGCGCTACCAGTTTGCCATTTGCCAGATAGACGCGTGTGTGCCGCCGGTCGCTGGCTTCCTCGACGGCGTCCAGAATGAAATGAACGCCCTTGATCTTGTTCTCAAAGCAGTCGGCCAGTTCGCCGGTCATCGTCACCGCCAGGCGGTCGGTTTCTGGTGCTTCGGCGATTATAGACCGCAGTTCGAGAGCCAACTTTTCCGGTTGGGCCCAAAGAGGGAAAGGGCGCGAAGCCGAATAGCCGCAGCCATCGGAGGCTTTGATATTCGCTCCACCTATATCCAATGCGAGCCAATGGACCGGCATAGCTTGGAACTTTCCCGTCGTCCGATGATGCGCCGCCCACCTTGGCGCCGCCCATGCGAAGCCGGATTGTTAGGGGTGGGCAAGAATGCCTTGACGCGTTACCGTAGCGGGCGGTGTCACTCGTCGAAGGCTGTTACATGGCAAGACGTATTATTGATCTTAGTTTACCGCTGGACAACGACCGCAGTTGGGCGCCTTGGTGGGCGCGTTGCCGAGTTCGCCGACAAAGCCACCGTGTTGGCGCCTGGGTCATTCGCCTACTCTTTGGCCTTTCGTCGCAGTACTTGCGCGACGGGTTAGGCTGGGCTAACGAAACGATCGAGCTTTCGACCCATGGAACAACGCATGTGGACGCGCCCTGGCACTACGCCCCGACCAGCGAAGGCCGCCCGGCGAAAACGATCGACCAGATTCCGCTCGAGTGGTGTTTTGGTCCCGGCGTGGTGCTCGACATGCGGAGCCTGGCGCCCGACGCGGCGGCTTCGGTCGAAGATATCGAGGCGGCGCTGGCTCGGATTGACCATACGCTTTCGCCGGGCGAAATCGTGCTGATTCAGACGGGCAATGATCGTTATTACGGATCGCGCGAATATTTCTCTCGAGGACCGGGCGTTAGCGCCGCAGCCACGCGGTGGCTGATTGATCGCGGCGTGAAGCTCATGGGGATCGATGCTTGGGGGTGGGATGCGCCGCTTGCCACACAAGCCCAGCAAGCCAAAGCCTTGGGCCGGCGCGACCTGTTTTGGGAAGCGCACTACGTGGGCGTCGACAAGGAATACTGCCAGATCGAACGCTTGGCCAATCTCGATCAGTTGCCGGCCAAGGGATTTACCGTGTGCGCGTTTCCGCTCAAAGTGAAAGACGGATCGGCCGGCCCCGCCCGCGTGGCGGCGCTGGTGGAAGAATAGGCTTGCGGCGCACTGGCTGGAGGAGCAAGCCACACTAAGGGGAAGGGCTAGGAGACGCTTCTTGCGGTTCCTGCTTGGGCGTCATGAGTTCGCGCAAGAGTCCGACATACGAGTGCGTTAGGTGAGCTTTGGTGCGGAACTCCTCGTCCTGCATCAGCACCCGGTGGAGTTTCGCCAAATTGGGGCCGGGCACCGAAGGGAACAGATGGTGCTCCAGGTGATAGCTCACATTCATGGGAGCGATCGAGAGCCGCTCAAACCACGTCGGGATCACGGTCCGGGTTGCGTTCAATTCGTGCGTGGACGGCGTGTGCAAATGCTCAGCCGTAGCCCGCAGGCGGTTAAAAAGGTTCATAATGGTCAACCCCGGCACGGCCCACAGCAACAAGGCCGGAATAATCAATCCGCTGCCGATAATCGCCGCGTAGAACGCGGCTGTTGAGAGGACCAGCAGCACCCGCGCGCGCAGCGGATACCGCGGCTTGCCATCAAGCGGCCGCAGGATATTCATCCACGGCGACCACATCTTGTAGGGTTCGTGCGCCTTGTGGACGTTCAGGCCGAGCAGACTCTTCACCACCACCCACGCACAACCAAGGCGCGTCTTGGGCCAGTCGTACCAGTCGGCGTCTTTGCGCTGGTACCGCAAATCGGGATCGTCTTCGGTATTCGTGTAGCGATGGTGGCGGAAATGGGTTGCCCGATACAAATCGGTGCTCATACCCAAAGGAAACGCAACAAAGAGGTCGCTCACAACATCGTTGACCGTGCGATTCTTGTAGAGCAGGTAATGCGTGGCGTCGTGCAACATTACACCCAGCGCCTGCTGTCGCGTGGCGATGACAACCATCGCTAAGGCGTACACCGCCCAATGTCCGCTTGCGACGGCCGCCCAACCCGCCAACAACACAATCGACCAATGCAGCACTAACAAACCCGTGGTCCGCCAACCGTTGACCTGCGAGAGTCGGCGAACTTCGGCGGTTACATGCTTGCGAGGGTAGCGTTCCAGCGATGCCGCAAATTCGGGCGGGTCGACCACGTTGTCGCCAAGAGAATTCGAAGCCGCAACAGAAGCCATAGCACCTGCGTGGGATTTCAAGAGACGATACACCGTCTATTGTAACCCAAGAACCCACCAGGGCACGGGCTCGCCTCGTTCAAACGGTGTTTTCTTGTGTCTGCCCCACGCCATGCCGCGAGTGAGGATCAGAATGTGCCGACTTTCCCGCAAGCGCCTATCTGACATGGGCCCAGGAACGTGACCATCGCCGTGCCGTCGTCGAAGGGGAGGGGGAAATAGAACAAATGATGCGGGAATAAAACGGAATGAAGCGGCGCGCCCTTCCACGAGCGAATCTGGGCAACGCGGCTAAGGGACGTAAAGGATTGGGGGTGGGAGAAAAGGTACGCCGATCGTCAATGTTGAGCAGCGCTTTTTTAAGAACATGCGGGCTGCGTCCTAGAGCCTCAAGGGGGCCCTCGTGCGGCAGCGTTGCGTCCCGTGCTAGCCGTGCATTGCCGAAGGTTCCGACTTCTTCCTTGGCCGTGATGCTTGCCTCAAGCGAGCGATCCGATACACTTTTCTGGTTAGGAGGCGCGCCATGAGCCACCGGAAGAATGAACACCGGCCGAGTTGCCCCGATTGCAACGGGAGCGGTCAATACGTGGGGCTAACCGTTGTCGAGCCGTGCCGCGCGTGCGGCGGAACCGGGTGGTTGGCGCCGCCGCGGATCGATGTCATTAAGAGCCGTGTGCTCGACCACCGGCTGTTCGAGCTAGTTCTCAGCAAGTTGGGCTACGAGGTCGCCACGTACGATAACATTGGCAGCTATCTTCATTACTTGGAGGAGCCGCCCGATTGCATTATTGTGGGCTGGTTCTTCCGTTCTTTGGGCGTAAGCGATTTACTCTGCGAACTGAAGGAACGCGGGATTCACGCGCCGGTCATCGTTTCCACTTCGCTGACGCTTGAACCCGACGAAGCTCCCGAGGGGGTATTCGCCGTACTGACCGATCAAGCCCTTGGCACCGAAGAATACGCCCAAGTCCTCAAACGCGCGATCGCCTTTTCCCGCAGCGCTTCTCGCCGGTAAGACGGCGGCCTCGATTATGGGCGTTCGCTCTTGGCTTCGACTTCCCGAAGAACGCGGAGAATATTACCGCTCATGATCTTGTGAATCTCTTCGGCCGTGTAGCCGCGGTTCAAAAGCTCCTGCGTGATGCGCGGGTAGGTCGAGACATCCTCTAACTGCCGGGGCAGCATCGGCACGCCGTCGAAATCCGAACCGAGCCCCACGTGATCGATTCCCGCCACGCGCACAATGTGATCGATATGATCGACCACGTCGTGAATGTCGCCGGGTTCGATTGGGTTTTCGGCCCGCCAGCGAGCCATGGCTTTTTCGTATTCTTCGGGTTGTGGGTATTGCTCGCGCAGCTTGCGACTGACGTCGAACATGCGGGCCATGCGGCGAGCCGACTCGGGATGCACAAACCCGCTAAAGAAATTGACCATCACCACCCCGCCATTTTGGGTCACAAGACGCAAAATGTCGTCAGGCACATTTCGCGGGTGTTCCGCCAGCGCCCAGGCCGACGAGTGCGAAAAAATCACCGGGGCTTTGCTGATCCGCAGCGCGTCGCGCATGGTTTCAACCGACACATGTGACAGGTCGACCAACATGCCCAGGCGGTTCATCTCGCGCACCACATCTTCGCCAAACGGAGATAACCCGCCGTGCTGCGGCGCGTCGGTGGCGGAATCGGCCCAACCCAACGTATCGCTGTGGGTCAACGTCATGTAGCGTGCGCCGCGGTCGTAGAGTTGGCGGAGAACGGCCAACGAATCCTCAATCGCATGGCCGCCTTCAACGCCGATCAACGAAGCGATTCTTCCTTGCGCCCGGATCCGCTCAACGTCGTCGGCCGTGAGCGCCAACTCAAAGGTTTCGGGATACCGCTGAGTCATCGCCTTCACTAGGTCGATCTGCTCCAGCGTTTGCAGGAGCGCTTGGCCGGTCTTGCGCGTTTCGGCAGGCACGTAGACCGACCAAAACTGCGCGCCGACATTGCCTTCTCTTAGCCGGGGAATATCGGTGTGCAGGGCGCCGGTGTGCCTTTGCGCTAGATCGAACTTCTCGAAGGAAGATGACGCCTTAGTGCGCAGCGCCCAGGGCAGGTCGTTGTGTCCGTCGAACACGAATCCGGCGGCATGAACGCGCCGCGCCTCGTTGGTCACTTCAACTGGCGGCCGGGCAGCGCCGTTGGACTTGCGGCGCCATCGGCCAGGACCGTACACCGCGCGGCCGGGCTTGGCGCTGGTGTGCTCTCCATCCTTCAGCACCTGGACACCATTCACCCATACATGATGCACACCGGTGGCGTAGCGATGCGGCTCCTCGTAGGTGGCGTGATCCTGGATCGTGGCCGGATCGAACACCACGACGTCGGCAAAGTAGCCCGGTTTTAAGAACCCGCGTCCGCGAAGTCCCAGCGTAGTGGCGGGGAAACCTGTTAACCGGTGAATGGCGGCTTCCAGCGGAATGACCTGTTCGTCGCGCGCGTACTTGCCCAACAGCCGTGCGAAGTTGCCATACGCACGCGGATGCGGATTGCTCTTGAGAAACTCGCCTTCGGGCGCCAGCGAGGCGGCGTCGCTACAGAACGAAACCCAAGGCAGGGCCATCTTGCGGCGCACGTTCTCTTCGCTCATCAAGAAGTAGACGCACTCCACGCGGCTGCCGTCTTCGATCACCAGGTCCATGGCCGTCTCTTCGGGCGACTTGCCACGTTGTCGCGCGACCTCGGCCAGGGATTTTCCCGTGAGGTGTTTCAGATCGGGATTGGCGAAACCGACCAGCAGCACCTTCTCGGGCGAACCGGCCATAAGCAGCAGGTTTTCCCATTCATCGGTGGGCGTTTTCATTTCGCGGGCTACGCGCTCTCGAATGGCCGGATCGCGCAGACGGTCGCGCCAGCGTTCGTAGCCGCCCTCTTGAACCCACGGCGGCATGGCGGCGCTGAGGCCCGTAGCGCCGGCGGTGTAGCAGTACATGTCGGCGGTTACGCGTAGCCCCTGGTTGCGGGCCGCTTCGAGCCGGGCGAGTAACTCGTCGGTTTTCGACCAGTTGGCCTGACCGGCGGCCTTCAGATGGTAGATCTCTCCGGCGACGTTCGCTTCGCGCACAATTTGCAGAAACTCATCCACCGCTTCGAGCAACCGGTTTCCTTCGCTGCGCAGGTGCGAGACGTACAACCCGTCGTACTCGCCGGCGGCCTTGGCTAGTTCGACCAGCTCAGGAGTCTTGGCGTAGAAGCCGGGCGCGTAGATCAACGCCGAGGCGACTCCCAATGCCCCTTCTTCCATGGCTTGCCGCACCAGATCCTTCATGCGGCCAAGTTCCTCGGGCGTGGGCTCTCGATCTTCATACCCGAGCACGTGAATGCGCACCGTGGCGGCGCCGACGAACGACGCCACATTGCACGACACGCCCTTTTCCTCCAAATGCTTGAGGTACTCCCCCAGCGTCGTCCAAGGGACCTCATAGGAGAAATCACCTTGGTCGGCAGCTTCGTCTCGCCGCATGGAAGCGTTGAGCGGCCCCATCGACCAGCCTTCGCCCATCACTTCCAGCGTCACCCCTTGGCGAATGTCGCTTTGGCTGCGGCCATCGTGAAGGAGGGACCGCGGCGCCCAGCTCAGCATGTTAATAAAGCCGGGCGCCACCGCCATTCCGCGTGCGTCGACGACTGTTTTGGCGGTGGCGGCCGAGAGATCGCCGACCGCAACGACACGATCGCCCCGCAGCGCAACGTCGGCCACGCGTCCTGGCGCCCCCGTGCCGTCGTAGACCGTACCGCCTTGAATCAAAACGTCATAGTCCATCGCCGCTGCGTGACTGGTTACCCATCCCACGACGATTCCTGCCATCAATAATCGTGCGAACATAACGACGCATTCCTGAAGGTCGCCCCGCTGGCCACAACACACTGACCAGGAACCTACCGCACGGCAACCCCCAGTGCAACGCGCAGGCCCCGAAAACCTGGGTCCTCAAGCCATCCCCCCAAGTCGGTCGTATTTTCAAGCCTGTTACTCAGCGTCCGTGATTTGCCCCACATTTGGCTATTAGAAACTATCGAACGACACCCAACCCGCGCCCTGCGGTCCACCCACGCAAATTCCAGGGGAAGCATCCCGGCGGGAGGTCAAGACGCCCGCCCTTGCTCGGATCGGGGAAGTTTCAAGCCCGCACCGGGCAGTATGTACGGATCGCCGTCCAACACGAGCGTCAAAAAGCCCTTCGAATTCGAACCACCTCAGGAATAAAGATGTCGAGCGATGAGCCTCGCATGCAATTGTTCAATCGTTCGGCACGAGATACCGAACACTTGCGCATTTTGCTCATGCGATAAACGCAGTGTTTGCTTAGGGTTTCATTCGGTCCGCCGCCACGAGCCAAAATGTTGCCGAACATTGAGGTTACCGATGTAGAAAGGCAAAACGAGAAGCGGCGAACCGCATGGGAGATCAACGCGGGCAGTTGCCTTCCGACGTCACCTCCAGCGGCGATACAAAATCGGTTCACAAAAAAAGCCGCAAACCCTTACGGATTCACGGCTTAGTAAGTGCCCCCTGATGGGGCAGAACACCCTGCGGAAAACCTTGGGAAAACCGCTGTTTCGGATCAAAGTGGCGCACAATGCGGCGCACTCGATGCGCGGGAAGCTCCTTTCGACCCTGATTTGGCGGCCGTAGTTGATGCCTGGCCGGCGCTGCCCCAAGCCATCAAGGCGGGCATCTTGGCGATGGTTAGGGTGGGCAAGTGATGGGGGACGGACTGTATCTTGCGGGCCGGCGGTCAGGGTGGGAAACCGTGGGGGCGGGTTGGTGGGAAGTACCTTGCGACGTCGGGACGTGGTGAGCGCTCCCGATATTTCCATTAACGATTCCAAGGGGGTTCTCGCCATTTGTGGGGGCGCGCATAATCAATGCTAATCCAATTGATTTTGGCAAAACCAACCACAAATGCGCGTCCTGATTTACAAACGTACCCATACCGGCGATCCCGATGAATCGGGGCGGTTCGGCCATGAATGCTGCATGGGGCAAGTTAGGGGCCGCGATTTCGATGCTGTCATTGGCGTTGGCGGAATCGGACAAGAGCCGATTCAGTACGGAATTGACCGGCGCATTACCTGGATCGGCATTGGTCCGAGGGTTGTCGGCGTCGCTAGGGACGGCTATCCGATACTGGCTTTCGAGCAGTTTTATCTGAGGGATCAAAAAGGCCCGCTTTTGCGTGACAAGGCTCGAAATCTTGCGAAACGCATGTTCGCAGAGTACG
>CAYWIS010000261.1:0-7738 GCA_964458385.1 uncultured Pirellulaceae bacterium | reverse complement strand
CATGGCGGGAGTGGAACAAATGTGACCCGAAGAAAAAAGATCATTTACCCCATTCGCGGTTTTCTCTACCCTTTTCGGCTTTTCCGACCATCTCTCAATCCACCACATGTCCCCACACGAAATTTTCGCCCGTATGAGCCCCGATCTCGCATCGGTTCGCGCAATCACGGTGGAATCGACCGGCGGCGAAGGGCCGGCGGAAGCCGCGCAGCGCGGCCCTTTGCTCGCCCCTATGCGGAGCAATCGTTATGCCTCACGAAGAAGCCTTGCGGGAAATTCGTCATCATTTGCAGCGCATCGGCGCTAATCGCGTGCAAGTTGCGCTGGATCCGGACTTTGAGCCGCAGGCCGGCGTGCTTGTGCATGTCCAACTTCAAGACGCGGAATGGCGGGTGCTGCCCGAGCAGTTCCAAGAACTGCTGAAAGATATGCCCGCTGGCGCCGGCGATGAGGCCGTCAAACGGGCAATCGAAAGCAAGGCCGATAACGTTTGGCATGGTCCCGCGCCGACCGATTCTCGCGACACGTCGCACGGCGTAACGTAGCTGAATGCCTTGCGTTGACTTAGAACGAACGGCCGACGTCTGGGCGCAGCGCTCGCGCGGGCAGCGATAAGAACGCAACGAGCCTGCGAACTTAAACCGCCAATCGCTGGCGTTTTTTGCTGCGTTTTGGGACGGTATGTCCCTGGGTTATTGCCCCAAGGCATTGACCGTGCGGTTGCGGCGGCGAAGCGAAACCGTCAACCAGCCATCATCGGCGGCGACCTGATGGAAGTCTAAGGCGCCGATTTCGTCTTCCCCATCGCTGTCGGGCAGATGGACTTCTCCTTGGACGATCTCCTGCTCTAGGCGCGGATTGATGTGGCTGCGCAGGATGCGACGAAGCGTAATCACGCGCAGTCCGCCAACCCCCGGCGGCGCCACGTATTCGGGTTCGCCTACCAGAGTTGCGCGGAGCGAGCCGCGGTCGTTCTCTAGCCGGTAGCGAATCACGATGTTCATGGGCGGATACGCGCGATCTTCGTAAACGTACCGCTTCCCACGCACGGTGATGGTGGCTATGCCGTCGGCGAACTGCACCTGGAGTGGGGCTGCGTCGTCAAATTCGATGCCCACATCGCCGGGCGGAATTGCCTCCTCCTTCGCTGCCGACTCCTCCGACGACTTGGACGAGCCGTCTTGCTTTAATCCGAAATCGCCCATGGCGTCTTGGAGCAGTGACTCCATCTCTTCGATCGAATACAACCGTCCTGCCAGCAACGTGTAGGCGGTGTTGTTGAGATACGATTCGTGGAGCCGAACGGCCAGATCCCAGCCTGCGGCCAGTTCGGGCGGAGCGCCGGGCGCCGCAGGGCCGCCAGGATGAGCGTAACGCAGAATGGCTTCCAAGTGGTCGAATGTGGTGCGAAACTCAAATTGCTGCGGGTAGAGGTCTTGCCGCAGCAGTGGTTGGCGGAATTTCTCGGTCAGGCCGCGATTGGCTTCATCGAGTTCTTTTTGAACGTCCTCGTCAAACTCTTGATTGAACCGCTCGGCGGCGTCGCGCGAGGCGTCTCGCTCGATCTCGTCTTCGTTCCGATGGATGTAAACACTCGCCAATTTGCGCACCAGCGCGTCGGCCGGCGAGAGCTTAAGTCGGGTGCCGATGCAATCCACGAAGTTGTTGTAGCAGACGCGCGAGCACGTGGGATAACCCACCAGGCCATGTTCCGTGATCGTTACCGGCTTCCGGGCGATTACGGGCGCTACGCCGTGCGACAAAATGCGCACCGGGTCTTGATGCGTAGCGACGCGCGTTTGCAGTGTGCCACGAAACCGCATCTCGAGCCGGCCGATTCCGTCCTCGCCGGGAACCGGAAAGGCGGCTGCTCGCCCGCGAAGCCGGCCAACTCCAACGCTAACTTGTTTGTCTTCGACGTCAAAAATGTCGGTGTTCCGGTCTACCTCTTCGACCGACCACGTAGAGATTAGATGGGCCGATACCGAGAACACCGCATTCGGCGCTGCCAGGCGTTGCCCCACGCTGCGGACAAGCTGCGGCGCCTGGCGCCGGGCATGCAACCACGCTAGGTGTTGTGCAATCTCGGTGTAGGCGGCGGCGGTCGGTTGGGTTTCGTAGGCGTCTAGAAGTGCAGTTAAGGCTTCAAGACGCGCTTCATATTCTTCTTGTGCGGGAGCCTCGCGGTAGGCCCGCAATGTGCGCAAAAACTCATCGATCGCTGCGCGATAGCGGCGAAACGGCAGCAGGTCGAGTCCTTCGCGATTCGCGCGGGCTCGCGCTAATACTTCGCGGTCCAGTACGGCGATGTCGGCGTCGACGCCGCGGGCAAGTTCTTCATCTAACAACGCCAGTTGCAGATACGTACGCCAATCGGCGGCGCGTCGAGGGTCGCGCGCTAAAAAGCGGTCTAGGTTGTCGCGGGCCGACATGAGCGCGGCCCGAGCCGCCAGTACGTCGGCTTCGCTGACTGGCTGGAAGGAGGATTGGGCTTGTCGCGCCAGGTTGGCCAACTGGCCGGCGGGGGCGGCGTGCGCCATGCTTGCCGCCAGCAACACTCCCATCAGAATTGCCTTCATGGCTGTGCATCCTGCGTGGGGTGGACGCCTTCCACCCGAATTCTTTGCGCAAACCGACCGATGATGCGGCTCTTGGGCTCGCTCCTTGTGCGCTGCGAAGGTGGGTCTGACGGCTTGCTCTCGTGCGGCTACTGCTGGTAGCTCAACCGCCAGGTTGGGGACGATCGCTACGGTTTGATGAAACCGACGATGAGCCAGCCCGTCGGTTGTGGTTTGACCGCGGCGGCCGCTTTGCCGAAGTGGTGGACGATCTCGCGAAACGGCGGCAGCGTGTTGAAATCGAGCGTCTGCTCTTCGTCCAGCCGCTCCAGCAGTTTGCTGATCGCGCGGCCATACATGGTTTCGGCCTCTTCTAGTTGGCCTTGCCGCAAAAGTTCATAGGTGGTGAAAAAATCTCGGTCGGTATGGGCGAAAATGCGGGCGCAAGCGTTTTCACCGGCTAGCGCGGTCAAACGCTGCATCGAATCTTGGAAGTCTGGGGAATCGGCAAACTTCGCCCCTTCGATTTGTACCGCCGGAGAGAACATGCGGCGCAGCATCTCATAATTGGTGGCAATCAGCAGGTAGCCGCGGGTAACAAGGATGCCGGCCGCAGAGAATCCTTTGCGGTCATCGCGACGGCTCAGGCCGCCCGCCTCTCCGACACGCCAGAGCGTGTGCCGTTCGACCACAATGCGGTCGCCATCGCGGCGAGAAATGGGAAACACGATCCGCTTGACGGTGGGATCGTCGCGCAGGAGCCGCTCAATCTCTTCGGACACTTTGGCTTCTTGGCCGGGCCGTATTTGAATCGCTACGAGATCTCGCTGGCTGGTGGCGGAGACTTTTTCCAAGGCGTCGCTGGCGATGATCAGTCGCGGGCCAAGACGGCCGGCCAACTCTTTCAGATCGACATTCAGGTCGTTCTTGACATCTCGGTAAATATCGTCAAAGGCGCCCTCGTCATCGTTGGCCGCCACATCGTTAAACATTGGGCCGATGTGGTCGAGAACCTTCTCCACCCGCCAGTAGAACGTGGTGAGCGAAGTTAGATACTCTGGAGCCCAGTCGGGCGGGGCAAAGTCGTTGCTGGCGGGAAAATCGAGAATTTGCATGCCTTTTTCGTACGGAGGCGGGGCGTACACCGCAAAGCGGTAAAGTACGTCGAATCCCTTCTCCGCCAAGCTCAAGCCGCCCCCGATGCCTTGGATCGTATTGAACCCATGCTTGGCGGCGAACGTGGGTCGGCGTTTGCCGTCGGCCTGGATTTCGGGCGGGTCCAAGAGTTCGTCCAATCGCAGCGGATGTGCGAAGAACACAACCGGGGGATTCCACTCGGGGGCCTCATCCGCCACACGCTGCATCACATCGGTAAAGGCCGGCAGCGACGCCAGCTTATCAACCGCCGCTTCGTCCCAGCGCTCAAGCATTTGCGTGATGGTGGCGACATCGCCCCCCACACCCAGCAGGCCGTCGCGTACGAAAAGGACCACGTCTTCGTCGGCTGCTCTTGCCTGGGGAACCTGATAATGGGTAACCGCCGCGCCTGCGACGGTTAACTGGTTTTTGCGGGCGCGGCGCTCGGTCAGGCGAGTATCGACCTTGCGCAGCAAAGCGTCGACCGCCGAAAGGTCCTCGCCCACTTCGATCAGGAAAACTCGCGTGACCTGCTCGTTGGGCGTTTCGATGACGGCCAGGGCCGCCTCGCCGACACTCAACGTGAGTAGTTCGTCCAGGTTGACTCCGTAAAGCTGTTCCATCTCGGCGTGTTTCTGATCGATACGCCGTTGGATTTGCGCGCGGAAAGCCTGGAGCGCAGGGGCGTCGGTTAGTTCAGCCAACTGCGTGCGGCTCCAGCGATCTTGCAGGGCTTCGGTATTGGCGATCGACAAATACGCCCGGGTTGTTGCCGGCAGGAGCTGCGCGCTGCGGCGAAGCGGCGCCGCGGTGGCTGCGGACGTTAACCAGACCACCGCCAGGAGCATGAGCGACAGAAGACGTGTATTTTGCATGAGAGATCGATCAGAACGTTTCCCGAATCCGCCGGGAGTTAAGGTTCGTGAAGGCTCCGCCTCTTCGTGGGCATACGATGAACGCATCTCTTGACTCTGCGTCGTTGCGAAACACAACGGGAACGGGACGAACGCCTTCTATGACGGGCGGACGCAACCGGTGCGTTGCGCTGGCCTCATACGTGTCCTCGCCCCTTGCTTCATTCTCGCGGGCGCCAGCGTCTCATCCGAAACCGTTACGACGGCCATGGGGTTAGCCCGAAGGGGGCTTGTTGCTTTCTATTCGGTTCAGGTCGCGCTGCGCCCAAACTTTGACAAACGAGTGCGCCGCGGGGCTCTCCAACCCATATCGTAAAAATGGCTCGGCCGACATCGGTTTGCCGTGCAGCAGGTGCATTCTTCCGAACAGGTAGCTCATGGAGGCGGCCAGTTCCGGATCAAGCCGATTGGCGAGCTTTCCCCAATCGCGAAAACTTCCCTTGCCCTGCCAAAGCTCAAGAATGGTAATCATGTCATCATTGACGACCCGTTCTTGATCAAACGCGTGGAACAAGGCCAGGCATTGGGAGTAGACGTATTGCTGCTCTTCGGGCGTAGTGACTTCGTTGCGAAAGGCGCTGCGCATGACGCCCACGAACAACAGTTGCGTCGCCCCGTCGACATGGATGCCCCGCAACGAACGGACACGCAACACGCGGCTTCGCCCCAGCGCCCGGCCACGCTCGCCCTGGAACATGCCCAGGCCGACTTCACGAATCAGTTCGGGAGTGACGGCAGCCTTGGCGACACGCTCCACGAACTTGGCGCCCATACCGGCGCCGGTCGACAAGGTAAGAATCCGGCGATACGCCTCGTCGGAAGTTAATTCCCCAAGCCAGGACGTGGCGATTGCGTCGTATTCGAACGAGTCGGCCAGATGGATCATCTCGACGCCTTGTGCGTTGGCGTAGTCGGAGGGGCTAGGAGCGCCGGCGTGCCAGGTGGAGTACCGAACTTTGCGATACTCTTCCCGCGCGGCGTCGAACTCGCCCCGGTCTTCATAGATCATGCCGCGAAGCAAGCACGCCGCGCCAAATTCCGCGTGAGAAATTTTCTTTACGTCGACGCGCTCCAAGAACTGGTTCAAATCGTTCAGCGCCGCCTCCTGATTGCCCTCCAGGTACGCCAGGCGCGCCCGGTCGATCAGCAGCGGTAGATAATCGGGACGCACCGCCGCCGGGTCGTCCGGCAGCCACTGCTCCACCTCTTGCCGGGCTTCGTCTTGCTTGCCTTGCTCAAGCAGTGTCCACACCAGATCGGAAACCAGCGCAGCGCGTTCGCGGGGCGGAATAGGCAACTCGCCGGGCTGATCGATCATCAAATCTCGCAGGATCTGTTCGGCAGGTTCGTACAACGTGGGATCGTTCTCCACCACCGCCGCCACACGGTAGGCGTCGGCCAGTCGCCAGCGCGTGGTGCGTCGCTGATGGACGTCCTCGTTGAAGGCTTGATCCAGCTCGACCGCCAGTTGCAACCGCTCGATGTCGCCTCTGGGCGAGAGGGCGATCCGCGACCGTTGGCCAATGCGGCGAATATCTTCGAACAGCGTTTGCCGGTCCGTTTCTGGAAGGAGGCGAGCAATCTCCTTTAGATCGTACTGGCTTATCACTCGCTCCAGTTGTGCTCGATAGCGGGCCAGGTCCTCTTGGTCGGCGTACTCCTTCATCAACCGCACAGAAGCCAACAGCCGCCACTGACGGTCCTCCAGCGGCGCCTCGTCGGCCACTTTCCGCATAGTGCGTTCGTACGCTTCCTGATCGCCTAAGGCGTAAAGGCAAAGTCCGATTTTGTATTGCACTTCCGAACTGTCGGGCGCCTGGCGATACGCGTTCAGAGCTTCGGTGATCTCGCCCCGGGCGTAGAACTGGTCGCCGCGTTCCAGCGGCGTAACTTGTTGCGGAGCGCGCTGGCGTTGTGCGACGACGCGCTCCAGGTGAACCGATTGCGGCCAGACGACGGCGAACTCCCCTGGCGCATCGGATCCCAACGGGAAAGGGTCAAAGGCGTCGATCCGGTAGGAGTCGTTCACAAGCAGCGTCAATTGACTTCCTTCGCGGCGGGCTACGATTCGCAGCGGCCCCTCGAGCGGCGGCAACGGAGCGCGTCGCAGCGTTTGCCCATCGCGCGCAATGAGCATCACAATCTGACGGTCGTCTACCTTATCGAGCACATTGCCGAGCGTTGGCAACCGCGACCAGTCGTCGGCGGATTGGACGCCATCGTGGTACGCAGGCACGGTCACCAGGAAGTCATAGCGATGCTCCTCCGAAAAGTTCAGAGAAGCCCCGACCGCCGGCGCCGAACGCCACGAAAGATCGAACTTGGCCGCTAACTCAATATTCCCCGGCGGACAGGCGATTCCCGTCGACAACCAAGCCACCGGAGCGCCGTCCAAGGTTCGTCCGAGGCGATCGTTCCCCGCGCTGACCGCTACGCCATGCGGAAACGCCGCCAGGACCACCTCGCGTGTAAAGGGCGCTTGGAGATCGAAAAGCGGGTCCCACTGCGCCAACCGGGCGTCGCGACGAGCGTTCAACTCCGGGACCACATCGGGCGCCTCAGGAGGGAACACCTCGCTAAGTAATTGCACGCGACGGTCGAAGTGCGCCCGGTCCTCGTCGGTAAAGGGCGATTTCTCCAGCGATCGGTACAACCCCTGCACATACGCCGCAAGTAATTGTCGCCGCCGCAAAGCAGCTTGCGCCAAAGCCTGTTCTACCGGCGCAGCCGCCATTTGCTGCAATTGACCATCCAGTTCTCGGAGGATCGCCTCGTCGAGCACGTCAGCCCGCTGCTGTTCCTCTAGCAGTCGCACGTCAAAATCGCGCGCCTGTTCGGCAAGTTTGCGCAGCGCGGCTTCCCGCTCTCGGGCTTGAACTTCTTGCTGCCGTGCAAGCCTTTCTTTGTGGTGGGCTTCCTCCACGCGATGCAAGGCGCTGTTGACCCATACGGCCGATACGGTAGAAACGATCGCCACCAACACCAGTGCTGCTGCGCCCGCCAGGGTCCAACTGCGATGGCGGCGCATCCAACGTCCGCCGCGCTCCAGCAAGGTTTCCCGGTGCGCCGTGACCGGCTCATCGGCCAACCAGTGTTCGACGTCTTCGGCCAGCGCTTGCGCCGAGGGGT
>CAYWIS010000260.1:0-7884 GCA_964458385.1 uncultured Pirellulaceae bacterium | reverse complement strand
GCAAGCTACTGCTGGGAATTTGCAACGGCTTCCAAGTGCTGATCAAGGCGGGCGTGCTACTGGCCGACGTGCAAGGCGAGCCGCCCGCAACGCTCACCGGCAACGATTCGGGCAAATTCGAGGACCGCTGGGTGCGGCTCAAGGTGACCAGCGATAAATCGGTGTTCCTGCGCGGTGTGGAATCGCTCTACCTGCCCGTTGCCCATGCCGAGGGGAAATTCGTTACCCGCGATGAAGCCACCTTTCGCCGCCTAGAGGAAAACGGGCAACTGGTGTTGCGGTACGCCTCGCAAAGCGGCGGCGATGTGGTCACCTACTATCCCGATAACCCCAACGGCTCCGAGGGGAACGTGGCCGGCGTTTGCGACGAAACCGGCCGAGTGCTGGGGCTCATGCCGCACCCCGAACGCTACATTGATCTCACGCATCACCCTCGCTGGACGCGCGGCGAGGGCTCCGATCGGCCCGATGGCATAGCCATCTTCGAAAACGCCGTACGCTACTTCGCATAACAGCTCTGATCAGCGTGCAGAGCAACAAAAGGTAGAAGTCCGTGCGTCGGTAACTTGCGTTGCTGCCAATGACCTTCTGGCGCCGCTGCAAGCCGTCATTTCTCTCACATCGCCGTTGAAACGCAGCCAGGCGCCATCAGCGTTCGTAGTGACAACTTAGTTACCAAGCGCGGCGGCCCGACGAAGGTGGAATCCGGCGCCCTTGGCTTCGAGGCGGAACCCGTCGGAGAATGTGACCGTCTTGGTTTGGTTACTGTGTAGATAAACCACATAGCTGCGCGTCGGTCCCTGGTCGAACACGGCGAACAAAGGATAGTCGGCCGTCACTTGCCCTTGGACCAGCCCTAACGTCTGGAGCGTGCAGATCCACTGATAGGCGTTGGCCAAGCTGTTGCCGCTTTCTTGGGGAGCGGAGTTGTGCCCGGCGTCGAATTGTTTTCGCGCTTCGCGAGGATCGGCCAGCGCTTGGTACATCCAGATTAGGTCGGCCCATTCATCCCATGCAGCGCCGCCGTTCTCTTGGACCAGCGCTGCATAGTTCTTACGTACATAGTTCGGAAAGTGCCCCAGGTAGAGTGAGCCGCCGTGAATCGGCAGCCAATTGATGCCGTGGACAACTTCGGGATTGGCCGAGAACCACGTGCCGTTGGCGCCTTTGCCGCCCCAGATCATGGTAACCACCGAGGGAGTGAAGCTGGGTGGGTGATTTTCGTCGCGCACATCGAACCAATATTCCTGAATGGCGTGCATCTCGGTCGTGTACAGGTAGACGCCCAAATCGCGCAGCGTTCGGTCGCCGGTGAACTCTCCCCATAAAATCAGCCCGTACCAGGCGTTCATCGCCTCCGAGGACGACTCGTTATTGTTCCCGTCGCCGAACCGGGCATGGCCCGACGCCCACGAATGCCCTGCATAAGAATCAAAGTTGCGCAAGAATGGAAAGAGCGGGTCGTTGCGGTCGGGCGAAGCGATGTCGCGAATCAACAGCTTGACCATACCGCCCCAACGTTCCGAGCGGGCCCACTGGGGATCGATGCGGGCAATCTCGGCCGCCGCCCGCACGAAGTAACCATAGTGAAAGTGATGGTCATTCAACTCGGTATCTGAACCAAAACTGGCGGGATACCCAATCAACGTTCCCCAGCGGTCGTCGTAACAGAACAGTCCGGCGTTCTCTCCGCCTTCGGCCGAAAACCAATCCTCCAGGCGCGTTTTGAGTTGCCGCCGCAGGTGGTCAGCCAGTTCCGGCTCGTCAAACTGTTCGGCAATGGGAATGAGCGTGGCGGTACGGCCAAGCCATTTGCCTTCCCAGTACGTGTCTTTAAGCGGCGGCATAGCCTGTTGACGTTCCGACCGAAGAAAATGGCGGAGCACGGCGGGGTCGCAATCCTGAACGCGGGGAAGCCCCGGCAAGACGCCAGGAAATCGCATCTTCGTCTGAAATGAGGAACCGGCCAGCAAGCGCATCTGGCCGCGCACCGAGCCATACTCCAAGTCGAGCAGCCGGGCGTTGGTATTTCGCCACTGATGCGGATAAAGCGCAAGTAACGTTCCCAATGCATCGCCCTCCAGGGGTGCGGCCTTCACCATAAAGGTGGTCGTCACTGCGCCCGTGGGTTCGTCGTACTCCCATTGGACGCGGGTTTCGGTCACGTGGTTGTACGCGTACCGGCGGAACAGTTGGAGCGTGGCGGGTGTGGCGTCGGGCAGAATCGCCACGGAGAAATAATCTTCGTCGGTACGGCAACGCAACGTTGCCGTGCCTAGCCCCTCCCATGTTGAGCCGGTGGGGGCAAACAGCCCGTAATGTTTCCCCTGGATGGTCACCCCCAGCGCAGCGCTCTGAACATCGCCATGCCAGACCTGGGGCGGTTGGGAAAACGCCACCCGCGGCGAACCGCCTTCGTACCGGGCAAAGACATACGGCGAGCCATGCCCATAGGATACCGTCATGCTCTTTTCCCCGGAGAACCGTACCGAAACGAACCAATCGCTCCATCCATCCACCCGCGCATCGGCAAACCGTTCCTGTTCTGAGTGCCCCAGGATCAGGTCGTCGTCGTTGTCGGGCGGCATGAAGCCGAAGATGGCGTCGCGCGTCGCCGTGATGTTCTGACCGGGATAGTACACCCGCAGCCCACGCGGCTCGGCTTGCACCGCCAACGGATGCGGGTAGTGGCGTTCCGAGAATGGCATCCAGGCGAGGGAACTCCACCAGTCATTCGTCGGCATTTTGCCCTTAGCGGCCGACGTTGCGAAGATCGTGGCAGGCGGGCCGCCAGCGCCGGCGGGACGCATAGTTGCATATCCGCCAGATCCTACCGCCACCACACTTTCCTCGGCCCCTACGGCGGGCGCACCCACCGTCAGGATCACCAGCCCTATCCAGCGCAACGCCATGACCTCAGTTCCGCACAAAAGAAAAAGTGAACTCCTCGCGGCCTTACGTGGAGCGGCGAATGATGCAGAACCACGCCTTGGGACCACCGGGCGAGAATTGGATGTCTTTCAGATCCGTTCGCGTTTCGAAGCGAGACTCCTCGATGGACTCAACTTGCCATCCCGACGAGAACGCCTCGTAAATCTCCTGTCGCGTGATGCGCCGCGGACCGGCGCCCGGCGGCTCCTGATCGCTAAAGCACAACAGAAACACTCGGCCGCCTGGCTTGACCACACTGGCCAATCCTGCGACATACCGCGCTCGGTCCTCATCGGAAAAGACATGGAACAGTCCGCAGTCGATGACCGAGTCAAAAATTTCGGGCAAGCTCGTCAACGCTAGCGCGTCCATCACCAGGAAGTTGACTTGCAATCCCCGTTGCTGGGCCTTCCGTCGAGCTTCGGCGATGGGGGCTTCCAGGAAATCGATCCCGGTCACCTTGTGGCCGCGCTGAGCGAAGAACAGCGCGTTCTCGCCGGTTCCACAACCGGCATCAAGAATCGCCCCGGTGATCCGATCGGCGGCGTCGACAAACGCCGGCTGAGGGCGGCCAATATCCCAGGGTGGTTGGCCCGCATACGCTTCCTCAAAATGCTCTTTGCTGGGGATGTTCTCAGACATGGCGACTCCACAATGTCAGGGTCCGGCCTACAACTCCTATTGTCTTCTATCCCACCGGCAAGTTCAGCGCCACGCAGCGCTCAACGGGCCCGCACCTCTTGACGGCCGTGGGTGTAGCCCGCCTGTACGCACCCACACGAAACTTATGGCTTCCCGACGCCTGGTTGTCGCTCAATTCGCAAAAATTAGATCGATTTTTCCAACATCACAAGTCGCACTTCGTGCGCGGTATTCGCCGGCAACGATCGTACTTAGATAAGAGAACCGCCCCTCTCAGAGCGTTTGCGCCCGCCGGCAGATTAACCGTATCTGGTGACGCATTACGGTTCCCAATGCATAAAAATATTTTGCTACTTCCCAAAGACTTGTTACAGTAGTAAGTGTGCGACACACATGCGGCGATCAAGCGGAGAGCCTTGCACCTTCTTCTAAAGCGGTCGCATCGATCGACCGCGCGGCCTCCGCTTTCAAGTGCGATATCGTGGCTAAGGCGGGTTTAGGTCTCCACGGCGTCCGGCATTTGTAAGTCGCGATGGTTATACCAGCTCCCGCGGAAAATCACCTTCTCGGCCTGCTCCCCGAGGCCGAACGCAAACGTCTC
The DNA here is from genome assembly GCA_964458385.1 of uncultured Pirellulaceae bacterium. GTDB lineage: Bacteria > Planctomycetota > Planctomycetia > Pirellulales > Pirellulaceae > JAHWKS01. The sequence goes on along the minus strand of CAYWIS010000260.1, from coordinate 3,710 downwards.
TTGCGCGGAATGGAGCGAGTTCCCACCCCGGCGCGCACCGTTCTTTGTGAACGCGGCGAACCGCTGCGCACGGTGTTGTTTCCTCTGTCGGGCGTCATCTCGCTGGTCGTTGTGCTGGAGAACCAATCGCTGGTCGAAGTGACGGCGGTCGGCAACGAAGGCATGATTGGCGTCGACATGCTGTTGAGGCTCCAAGAGCCAAGCCCGTACCGCGTCATTCAGCAGGTTGAAGGCGAAAGCCTTTGCATTGAAGCCAAGCACTTTCACACGCTGCTTTCACGTAGCGGAAAACTGCACCGGGTAGTGGCTCGCTTTGCCGTCGTGCTTTGGCAACAGGCAGCGCAGAGCGCCGCCTGCAATTTGCATCATTCGGTCGAAGCGCGCTTGGCCCGCTGGCTGCTGACCTGTGGAGATAGGGCGGGCGAGGACAAATTCAGCATCACTCAGGATTTTCTTTCGGTCATGCTGGGCGTGCGCCGGCAAAGCGTTAACGTCACGGCCAGCGCATTACAAGAAGCCGGCGTCATTTCTTACCGCTGGGGGCGTTTGCGAATTCTTGACCGGCCGGCGCTTGAGGCCACCGCGTGCGAGTGTTATCGCGCCTGTCGCGACGTTTACCAGCGAATCATGAGCGGTCCGGTGTAGCCCCATCGCGAGAGTTGTGCTGGCCAGACGGATCCTGCCAACCCGCGGTACGGCGGATCGCATCGGCCAGGACCGAAAAACTATCGCCTTTCACGAGAAACTCTGTCGCTCCGGCTTGGAGCATCGTTTGGCGTGCCTCTTGCGTATCGAGCCACGAGAAACCGAGCACTCGTACGCTCGGACACATGCGAACGATTTCTCGCGTCGCCTCGGCGCCATCCATGCGAGGCATTACATAATCCATCACGACCACATCGGGCCGATGTTGGCGAGCGAGTTCAACCGCCATGAGCCCATCTTCGGCCACTCCGACCACCTGGAATCCGTCGGCTTTCTCGAGCAGATACATGAGACTCCGCCGGACGGCTGGATGATCTTCGGCGAGTACGATACGCAGCACCTTCGCCATTCCTATATCCCTCACAAGAGGATTTTATGGCGCCTACAATGTCCGGAAACGGACAGTTTAGCAGACACACGGGACAACAAAAGGGTAAAAAACACCCGCCAGAGGAGCGGAAAGCAAAAATCAGCGCGCCGCACATTTCTGATAGTTTTTGCACATCCGTTCTATACATAACGACGCCGGCTTCCCGCCAAGCCGATGGCCGAAAGTAATATCGCCTTATCCACCCACACGGCCCAAGTCCTCAAGACGGAAAGAGCAACAAAAACCACACATTTGTCACCTATTTCAGGGGAAGATACCAACTATTGCGGCGGACTGGTTCTTGATCTTTTGAGACCGGGACGCTACGCTAGGCAAGCTTAACCAGTACGGTTTGAGCAGCGGAGAGAGCCAACCACCAATTTCCCACCGCTTTCGCAGGGATGCGTTCTTCCACTCGCCCCGTGACGGAGCTTGCGAATGGTTCGAGCCATCCCCATCGCTCGGCTAATTTGCACCAATGGCAATGCCCCCACCAAGGTGCTTCATCGGAGTGATTTACCCCTTGTGATTGGTCGTGGGCCTGACACCGGCCTTCGCCTTTCCGATCGCTGGGTGAGCCGCCGTAACTGCGAAATCTACGAAATCGACGGGGTTCTCTGGGTGCGCGATCTCGACTCCTCCAACGGAACCCTGCTGAATGGATCGCCCATTACCGAATCGCACCTCATGCCAGGCGATGAATTGGCGGTGGGAATGACGACGTTTGTTATCGCTTACGGCGACGAGCCTCCCGCCACACCCCGCTCTAGCTCCACCCTTGTGCTCCGCGAGGCCGCCGCCCTCGCCCTCCGCGTCGCCAACCAGCTAACCCGCCGTCACACCAAATAGCTTCCTCCTTCCCACCGCTGCTGCCCCTTCCAACAAGTCGACGCCCCTCATCTCACACGCGTCGTCCAAGCGAACCAAAATCCCTCCAACAGCCTACGGCAACAACAACCACGGTTCGCCTAGAAATTGGCGTCTTACCAACGGCGCCCCCTCGGCGACACACTCACGCCCCACCACAGCTCACGGGCGCCCACTCAACTTCTAGACCATCCGCAACACTGCGCCGAACAAAAACGCTTCACATTGCTGGAACAGTTGCAACCCCCACCCTTGACGGTAAACTTGAATTATCGAGACCTGCTTTTCTCAGCGTGTGAGCAAGCCGGCGGCAGCGTGCAGGTTAAAAACGCGTAGGGGCGGTTCGGTCATCAATGCTTTATGAGGCAAGTTAGGGGCCGCAACTTCGATGCTGTCATTGGCGTAGGCGGAATCGGACAAAACCGATTCAGCAGAGAATTGACCGACGCATTACCTGGATCGGCATTGGTCCAAAGTCGGTCGGTGTAGCCGCAGACGGCTACCCGATTTTGGCTTTCGAACACTTTTATCTAAGGGATCAAAAAGGCCCGCTTCTACGTGACAAAGCTCCCAAACTTGCGAAGCGCATGTTCGTGAAGTACGGGCTGCGCACACTAATAGTTGAATCAGATTTGGATACGGAGATAGAAACCATACTCAAAATTGCCAAGAATGCCCCGCCGTCACCCGCCCTCCTGCCGAATATATCAACGCCGAAGCGTTGTAATCGCCGGGAAGCGAGGAAACGCGGCTGAAGACTCGCGGTGTTTCCGCCCTGACTGTGGTCGGAGCACAGCCCTCGATGAATCAGAACTATTGGCTATTCAACACGGACGAGACAGAGCGTGAAGCAGAGGGCGCGTATCGGGAAATGATTGACCAAAACGTGATTGCCGCATGGGGATACAGTCGAGGTACGGGGCACAGGGAACCCTTGATAAACCCAAAGAAGGCGAGACCGTTTTTACTTCCCGGCCAGGAAAGGCCTTATTGCGAGCGGGCAAGTGACGGGCCCCGCGTTCAAGGCGAAGACGGTTTTCGGTCAAAAAGCGAGTATCACCGAGCAGTCAACAATTTACAGTTATTGCCTGACCCCTTGACCGTTGCCGAGATCCGGGAACGCAGCGGATATAACCTTCCCTGCCGGCATATTGTCTGCCGCTTGAACGACAAGGCCGGCGTGCGATTTATCTGAGCCACTTCAGAAAATTCTCCCAGTCGTAAAACCGCGTAGCGGGCATCTTAGCGATGGCAGTCGGGGAGCGATCCCAATATTCCTGATATGGGGCAGAAGGTGTTACCAGGACGGTTTTGGTTGGCGCATGCCAGGGAAAGCCGCAAACACGGCCAGGCTCTCTTTGTTGCATCATGCACTAGGGATTCGATAATTCGAATCTTGGCAACCGACGCGAGTAGATCGGAAATCGCGCTCCGATTGCCGACAATCGCTACCGTCAGGCGATAGCCCCCTACGCCGACGCCATTCAAAATTCCACCTGTCAGGTAGGCGGCGCAAAAAGCGGCGTACTTTTGGCACAGAATGCGGCGCAGCAGGTACGTGCGGAGAGTCGCGGCGAATCGCGAGCGATGGGCGAAAACACAAAGAAAGCCCGGGAAGACCGGGCTGGAATGCGAAACGCGGCAAGTGGCAGTGAAATCATGCCAATTGCCGCGATGGTTGACCTAGTACCCCCTAGGGGAGTCGAACCCCTGTTTTCGGACTGAGAACCCGACGTCCTGGGCCACTAGACGAAGGGGGCAGTTGTTA
>CAYWIS010000259.1:0-7951 GCA_964458385.1 uncultured Pirellulaceae bacterium | reverse complement strand
AAGAAGCGTAGTCGTAACGGTTTTTCTCATTTCATGCAATTTGAAGACACGTTCTTAAACGCTTGCCGGCGAATGGGGAATATCCGACGTTGGGCTGGCAAAGATATGTGACAGGCACGAGGTTCCAAGGCCGGCGCAGGGCCACTGGGCGAAGAAACGGCATGGAAAGCGCGTTCGCAAGGCGCCACTTCCTGCCGTCGACGACGATCGACCCACAAAGATCGCGATCTCACCCGTTGAACAGAGTGAGAAACCGACTATCGCGGACGCTGATATTGCTGAAAGGATCCGTAGGGAATCGCTACCTGAACGAGCGATTGTCGTTAAGAAAAACTCACAGCTGCGGCATTCGATCGTAAAGGCCACAAAGGAAGCGTTGAGAAGTGCACGACCAAATCAATACGGCAGAGTAAGCCCAAACTGGCAGTTTTCTGGCTCACACTTCGATGTGCAGGTGTCTCCGAATAGCGTTTCACGGGCGTTGCGAATTCTCCAAGCCCTTACCACTGCGATGCAGGAACGTGGCTTCGAACTGAAGACAACCACCGACAAACGCTGTCAGCCTTACTTCGACGTCTTGGGCGAAAAGTTTCAACTCAGTATCCGCGAATCGTCGAAGCGATTCGAACGAAAGCGGGATGAGTCGCAACGTCGCCACTGGTCCTTCGAGCGTTACGACTACGCTCCTACCGGGGTTTTGCAGTTGTGCATCAATTACGGTGCATACTCGGCCGACGCGACGCTGCGCGACACCATCAAGACACCGCTCGAAGAACGACTCAACGCAGCCATCATTGCGATGCTGCGAACCGTCGACAGGAGAAGGCAACAGGCAGAGAGTGCTCGCCAGAAGGCGATCGAGAAGGCTGCTCGAAAGAAAATAGCGGTCGAGCAGGAAGTCAAGCGACGATCCGATCGTGTTCGCGTTGAGCGCCTGCACCAAGTGACTCAGCAGTGGGAATCACACCAGCGGCTTACCGCGTTCGTGGACGCTGTGCGTCGGGAAGCCCAATTGCGATCTCCGAATGTCGATGCGGACACTTTGGACTGGCTGACATGGGCCGATGCCTACCTTCGAGAAATTGACCCTCTGTCCGGCGGGGAAGAGTTGCCGACGTATTCACTTACTGACGCAGAACTTGAGCAGCTACGACGAGAGTGTGCTACGGACTGGAATGAGTGGTCGGAGACGTTTCGTCAGCCGAGCGCAGAATCGAGTCGGTTCAATCCTGGTAAGCCAAGATAGAGTGCTCGCTTTTCGCTGGCGGCCAGTCTGAAAAGAAACGGAACTCATTTGTCATAAAGATCTTGCGCACTTCCGAGCGAGAACTCGGCGTTGCCTGGGGCTGGATAAAAAACGCACGCAGTTGTTAACATGTGCTAGCCTTTTTATCCTCCCTCGGAGACCTCTGATGCCCGACTCGACCGCAAATGCCCGTGCGGTGTTCAAAAAGCGGGGTGGCACGCTGCGAACCAGCGAGGCCCTTGCGGCCGGCATTCATCCTCGCGTGCTCTACGAGATGCGGGACGCTGGGGAACTGGAGCAGCTTGCCCGGGGCGTCTATCGACTTGCAAGCCTTCCACCGCTTAGCGATCCCGACTTGGCTACCGTTGCGAAGCGAGTGCCTCAAGGAGTCGTTTGTCTGATTTCGGCGCTCGCGTTCCATGAGCTGACGACCCAAATCCCGCACGAGGTCCATGTGGCGCTGCCCCGTACCGCACGGGTGCCCGTACTCGAGTATCCCCCGGTTCGTATCTATCGGTTTTCCAAGGACTCGTTCGAGGCTGGAATTGAGACCCATTCCCTTGACGATGTGTCGGTCCGCATCTACAGCGCTGAGAAGACAATCGCCGATTGCTTCAAGTTCCGCAACAAGATCGGGCTCGACGTTGCCCTGGAAGCGCTGAAGACGTACCGCGCAATTCGGCGTCCGCAACTTCAACAAGTGCTTGAGTTTGCCCGCATCTGTCGTGTGGAAAAAGTTGTGCGACCGTACCTGGAGGCCAGTGCATGACCAAAGGGCCAATCAAGAATATGGCCGCCTCAGTACGTCAGCGCCTGATGAACATATCGAAGGCGACAAACCGGCGCTTCATCGATGTGCTCCAGCACTACGCTCTCGAGCGATGGCTGTTTCGACTTTCGCAGTCCAATTACTGTGACCAGTGCTTCCTGAAAGGTGCGCTTCTTTTCGTCGTGTAGAAGACACCCGCCACACGTCCCACCCGCGATATTGACTTGCTGGCGCGTATGAACAACGACTTGGAGTTTGTCCGCAAGGTCGTCGCCGAGATTTGTGAAGTGTCCGTAGATGACGACGGATTGATCTTTGACTCCGCGAGCGTGGCTACAGAGCAGATCGCCGAAGATGCGGTGTACGAGGGCGTGCGAGCCCGATTTCAAGGGAAGCTTGGCAACGCTCGGATTGCGATGCAGGTTGACATCGGATTCAGTGACGTTGTCACGCCAGCCCCCGCGAGAATTAGCTATCCGACAATGCTCGATCAGCCAACCGCAGAACTGCTCGCCTACAATCGTGAGACCGCCATCGCCGAAAAGTTCGAAGCAATGGTCCAACTCGGCGAACTCAACAGCCGTATGAAGGACTTTTTCGATATCGCACTCCTCGCAGAGTCTTTTGAGTTCGAGGGGAACACGCTCGCCAAGGCCATTCGTGCAACATTCGATCGCCGCGGGACTGCCATACAGTCCGATCCGATTTGTTTCTCAGATCAATTTGCACACGACCCGACCAAGGCGGCTCAGTGGAGGGCATTCCTGCAACGAAGCCAGATAAGTGAATCATTTTCGGAGTTTCCAGTGGTCGTTCATCAGGTGCGTGACTTTCTCCGTCCACTGGCCGCACAGATGATCGATGGCCATCAATCCAACTGGCGCTGGCCCGTGGGCGGACCCTGGCAAGATGGCGAGGGGTAGGTCTCTCACTCCGTGCAGCGAGGCGAAGCCCTTCCAGTCGCATTGACGTCGATCGAAAGGGACTCGAACTCGTCAAACCTATGCGACACAAAAGGTTGCGGCCTCAACGCAAAGAGAGTATTGTTACGAAGAGGGTACCTTTCGGGGAGCGTTCAAGGCGTTTGGTTACTTCGCCGTCCAGGTGCGAAAGTGAAGCGTGATCGGCACGCTCGGATCGGAAGGGTGCTGCTCATAGGCAACCAAAGCGTGCCCCTGTCCATCGGAAGCGACGGATACTCCCCGAGCGGGCAATTCTTGTGTTCCCGCAAGGTGAGTGGCACCTGACGACGTTCCATCGGCGTCGATTAATGCGACGAACGCCCCGTCGTGCGGGTACGTTTCTCTACGTCGAAGGTTAATGAGTTCCGTCCAGGCGGCCAGGTATCCGTTGCCGGTCCACGCGGCCTGGGGAGCAATGATGTGCTGTGTTTCGCCCGACAGCGTCTTGGCATAGGCCTGACGTTTGCCGTTGCGGTCAAAGATCGCCACGTTGTCCTTCGACGACGCATTGCCGCGGCCGACCGGCGCCATTGAGGTCCAGGCCCACAGATAGTTGTCCTTCCCCGCGACCAGGCAGGTGGGGACGCAGGCCCGGATCGGCCCGATCTCGCGCCCCTCTTTGTACCAGCGGTCCGCTTCGAATGCGTAGCACTGCTCGGCGGTTCCGTCGGTCAGCAAATGGGCGCCCGACCACACGTCGTTTCCAAAGCCATGCCGGTTCGACGCCCAGGTGACCAGGCTCACGCCGCCCCCCAGCGACGCAACGGACGGTGCGTATCGGTGGCCGTCGGGGCGGGTGGCGACGATGATCGGTTCCGAGTCGATCAACTTCCCCTCGGCGGTGACGCGGTTGGCGCAGACCTCGTAGAACTTCTCGCTGCGCAAGTCCTGCCAGACGACGACGAAGTTCTTGCCGTCCCAGGCCACGCGCGGCTGGGCCTGGCTCCGCTTTCCGCCGGCGACGAGGATGCCGTCGGGGTCCAGGACTTTGCCGTCCGACGAAATGCGTGCGGCATAGACGTCCCAGTCCTTGACGTTTCGCAGGTCCTGCCAGACGGCCAGGAAGACCTGGCCATTGAACGCCACGCTTGGGGCTTCCTGCGTGTCTTGCGCCTGACAGACGACGAACGGCTGCGCGTCGAGAATCTTGCCGTCCCGGCTCACGCGGCAACCGACGATGTCGGCAACGAACTCAACCTTCTTGGTGAGGTCCCCTTCGCCCAGCCTTCCCGACTGCCAGAGCACCAGATACGAATCCGCCCCCCAAGCCGCCGCGGGAGTGTAGGAGTCTTGTCCCTTGTGAAGGGGCAGAGCGACGGGCGAGGACAGTGCCTGCTCCTGGCCGCTGGCCTGGGTTGATAAGGCCAAGATCAAACATAGTGCCGTCGTAAAGCGCATTGGCGGTCTACCTTTCAACGTGTCGGTTGCAACAGCGGGGAAGCGTCTCGTGGGAAGCAGCATGGAATTGCGTGGCATTTACTTCACTCGCTTGTAGCGAATGAACGGGCCGCCGCCGTTGGTTGGAACATAGAAGTCGTCGGTGCCGTCGGTCGCCCAACCGAACCCGCCGTGGACCGACAGTCTTGCGTACGAGTCGGCCCCCGGCTTGGCCCAGACCGCCTTGTCGCCGTCGCGAATCAGCATGCGCGTTTGTTTGGCTTTCAGGTCCAGAACCCAAACGTTGCTCATGTCGGTGCAGCCGGCCCAAATGTGGTTCCGCTCCGTGTCGCCGGGCTTAAAGCGAATCCAAAGTTCGGGATACCAGCCGGTCCCTTCGAACGTGCCGAACAGGTGACCGCGGCCTACGCGGGGCGGTCCCCAGCCCTTCATCGTTTTCGGGTCATATTCGCCGACCGTCATCGGGAGGACGCCGTGGAACGTCCCGTCGTTCAAGTCCCAGTACCAGATGAACCAGTCGATCTGCCCTGAGGCCTGACGCGAGGCGTAGAGCCGATCTTTCTCCTCGTCGAGCAGCAGCGTGCAGCCCCAGTTGCCGATGGTCGAGCCCTCCGGCATCTGTGCTTTGATTTCGCGAATCACCTTCGCGTCGGCGTCCATCATCACGATCTGGTAATCATTGTTGAGCAGATAAAGCGGGACCTTATCGCCGCAAGCCAGCCCGAGGATGGAGACATTTTTGATCAGCGTGCGGACCTGCTGGCGGCCGTAATCGATCTGCCGCAGGCACAGCCCGAGCCACGGTTCGGTCATGTAGACATAGCGGCCATCGGGCGAGGTGGCGGTCTTTCCACGCGCCGAGTAACCGCCAGCAATGAAGCGGGCGCGGGAGAACGGGCCGTCGAGGTAGCCCGTCGCCGAACCGGCAGCCTTGTGGATGCGGTCAAGGTCCGCGATGTACACCTGCGAGACATGGTCGTTCGATTCGTTGAGCACCATGTTGGAGAATCCGGCGACCCGCGGATACCGGCGCCCCAGGAAATCGAGTCGCGGACCGTCCATGTCTCCGGCAGCACCCGAGCCGCTATACGCACCGTCGATCACCCACTCGGCCGACGGATCCCAAACTGGCGTGTCGAATTTCCGCGGTTTCGATGCCGTCGCCGCGGCCTCGCCGGCGCTGGCAGGATGCGCCAACATTACGGCTGCCAACAGCACGCCGCCCGTTAGATAGTTCAAGCAAAGTTTCAAGGGTGCTTCTCCTTTGCGCGAATGCCGGTTTGTCGTCAGCAAAGTGATATATCTCGTCTTGGGTTCAAGACTGGTGCGTGTTTAGGGGGCTGCTCGTGGTCGACGCAGCACGTTGATCCCGCAATGTGCTCCGCCTTCGAGGCGGTGCAAGGCATCCCATCCTTCGAGAAACACCGGGCTCAAGCCGATCCGACGCAGTTCCGAGCTCCACGCGCGGGCAAACACGTCGCTCGATGCGTCGTCGGGATCGAGCCTCGGCCCATGGGGCCGGAGCAGCAGTACGTCGTTCTCAACGCAGACCGCGTTGGCCGGGTTAGGGAGCAACGCGGTTGCGTTTCGTGCTTCTTCATTTCCGCGCACGAGGGCCGGCAAACGCACGATCGCGGCCGGCGACAGGCCCAGAGCATGCAGCATGGTTTCGCGCACCCCGCCGGGGCCGTCGATTCGCTCCGCGCACGCCCGCGTGACGGCTTCGAACGTCTTGTCGCGGATCAGTTCGCCGACGGTGAGGATCGCCGGCACTTCCACGCCGCGCCCGTCGAGCCATAGGCGGGAATCCTCGACAGCCACGAAGCGGCTCCCCGGCTCCGGCGGCTCGATCCATAGGGGCATGGTTTCGCATTGCCATTCGCGCATGGCATCGAGCGCGCGCGTCGGACTTTCGCCACGCAGGTCCCACGACAGGTCAATGACCAGCCGCCGGTCCGCCACCGCACGTACCCGCCCCATCACGCCCGCCTGTGGGCCCGAAATAATACGGACGTACTTCCATTTCCCGGCATCGAGACCGCGGGCATCGGTTTCGAGGAACCGCGCACCGGACCCGGTCACCGTCCCCACGACGGTCTTTCCGCTGCTGCCGCCAAACAGGACTCGGTCGGCAGGGACCGATTGCAGCAGGCGCAAGCCGGCCACGTAATCGGGCAAAACCAACCGAAATCCCGCGTTCCCGCCCGGGACGAAACCCACGATTTCGTCCACGTGGCCGACCTTCAGCCAGCTGGTATCCAATTCGATGAACTTGCAATCCGCCTCGCCGAGCGCCTGTTGGAGCCCTTTGCGAATCGCCGGCTGCAACTGAGCACTGGTAACGATCCGCGGCTTCGGGCCCGGTGCGACCAAGATGTTCCCTCCCGCATCGAAGCGGCTCGCGGACCCTTCCCGCGCCTTGCCGAGCGGAAGTCGTGGCCAGCCGGTGGGCCATTTTGGCGTGGGGTTGAGATCCTTGAGGCCGCAGTCCAACGGCATTTCGAAGGCCACGGGACTGCCGACCCGCCAGCCGAACACCCATTGGTCCGTGGTCCACGGTGTCGCGGTGCTCGATCCCGACAACGTACGAGCGTCATCCGTCCGGGCGGAGACTTCGATCACCCGGGCCGGCCCTAGCGACGGCACCCGCCGCACCTCGTCGGGCCAGCCGCCCCCCGCCGTGATGAACACGCACTCGACCCGGTCCAGGCACGACGGCAGCGTCACCTTGGCGGTCGGCTCTGCCGCGAAACTGAACGGCGCAAGACAACCGACCAGCACGATGGCAGCCAGCATGCGACACCAACGCACTCCCCTTGCGCACCCCTGCCGAGAGCTTACGAACCGCGTGGGCTCGTATCGCTGTTGAGGAGGGAACGGGATGAGATCAGGTCGGAATCGCATGTCGCATTCGTTGTTCAAACAAAAGGAGCTCGAATCGAATCCACCAGCAGCGGCGTGCACTCAGGCGTCGCCTGTGCGACGGGCGGGAGTGGTTAGTCCAAGCCGAGTTGGCTGGTTATCCACTGGGGACCGAACTTCGCGAACTCGGCCGAGGCCGCATGCCCGCTTTGCGGGCCCGGAAACATCCGCTTGGGACCAGGAATCACGTTATACGCGGCAAACACGTTTTCAGCTTTACAGGTGGCGTCGATCAGGCCCACCGTGATGACGACCGGGCACTTGATCCGACGGGCGAAGTTGACCGCGTCGAAGTACGCGGCAAATTCCACGTACTCCTGTTCGGCAGCGTTCCCCTTGCCGCGAACCTCGCCCGGGATCAACGCCGGCCAACTGGTGCCGCGGCCGAGTTGATACGCATTGTGGTCGCACATGCCGGGAATCCCGGAGGACACCGCGGTAATGTGCTCGTTGAACCCGCCCAGCACCAGCGAGAGCCCGCCCCCTTGGCTGCCGCCCGAAATGACCACGTGCTTGCGGTCCGCGGTGATGCTGCGGTCGACCTCCAAGGCCAGGCACTCCCGCGTGTACTCATCGGTGATGGCAAACCACTTCAACGGCTGCCCGCGCTCCGTGCGGTCGTGGATGAAGTCCCAGCACCAGACATGATCTTTG
>CAYWIS010000258.1:0-7963 GCA_964458385.1 uncultured Pirellulaceae bacterium | reverse complement strand
TCTAAGCGTGAAGCCCTCTCCAAGATCAGGTTTCGTAGCGGTTTATGTGCGAGAGTCCCCTGGAAGACGACCAGGTTGATAGGCCGGAGGTGTAAGCGCAGCAATGCGTTCAGCCCACCGGTACTAACGGACGAAAGCTTGGCCGCTATTATCCAACGCTCTCACCCGCCTTGCGTGCTGGTGAGACGCTAAGAGCCCCTTCCTGACGCACACGCGTCAGACCTGGAGCCAATCACGCGCAACCACGAGCGCGATGGGATCTTCCCGGTTCCATCGCGCTCCTTCCTGGTGACCATATCGGAAAGGCCACACCCGTTCCCATCCCGAACACGGTAGTTAAGCTTTCCGAGCCGATGATAGTGCCCACCAGCGCGAAAGTAGGTATCGCCAGGTCTTTTATTCCCAAAACCCCCTGCTCCCCACCGGAGTCAGGGGGTTTTTTGTTGCGCGCCGCCGGTCCTATCGAACTCGTCTGGTGTGAGGTGCGTAAACAAGCAAAAATGGCGTGGGTTCCGCGTCGTTTAATTGTGTGTTCTCTGGCGCTTTGAAAGCGCAGACCCACGCGGTGGTTTGTCCATGCTTCTGTTGGAAAACGTCACAAAGTCGTACATCGAGCCGGACGGCCGCCGGCTACCGATTCTGGATATCCCGCATTTCTCGCTTGGCGAAGGGGAGCAGATGGCCCTAGTGGGTCGCAGCGGTTGCGGGAAAACGACGCTGCTGCATGTCATTGCGGGAATTAGCCGGCCCGATTCGGGCCGTGTGCTTATTGATGGCCGCGATATGGCGAAGTTGTCCGAGGCGGGGGCGGACAGCCTTCGGGCGTCGTCCATTGGATACGTTTTTCAGACCTTCAATTTGCTCCCTGGGTTCTCGGCATATGAGAACGTGCTGTTAGGGATGACCTTTGCGCGGCGACGATACGATCCGAACCGTGCGCGGGATCTGTTGGAGCGCGTGGGACTGTCGCATCGGGCGGATCATCGACCGTCGCAATTGTCGGTGGGGGAGCAACAACGTGTGGCGGTAGCCCGAGCGCTGGCGAATCGACCCAAGGTGCTTCTGGCTGACGAGCCGACCGCAAATGTGGATCCTGGCAACCAGCAGAACATTATCGATTTGATTCGCGGCACGTGCAAAGAAGAAGGCGTGGCGCTGATCGTCGTTACGCACGCGATGGAGGTCGCCGAACAGTTCGATCGTGTTGACCGCCTGGAGGAAATCAATCAGGTCGCCAAGCAGGTGAGCAAGATATGAGTTTGTGGAAGATCGCTTGGCGGAGCATCCGGCAACGGGGGTTAGCGTCGGTACTGACGACCCTCTCGATGGGCTTGGGAGTGATGCTCGTCGTGTCGGTGCTGCTGCTGTACGGGATTGTCTCGACGCAGTTCCAGAATAATTCCAGTCTGGGCTACAACATGATTGTCGGCCCCAACAAGGGCGGCAAGTTGCAGCTAACGCTGAACACGGTCTATTACCTTAGCGAGCCGGTGGGGATCATCCCCTACAGCTATTTACTGGAATTCCAGGACGCCGAGGCCCGTAGTCAGTTCGCCGGCGTAGAAAAACGCGACGGTAAGTTCGCGGCGTACACGGCGGTGGCGGTCCCCGTATGCTTGGGCGATTACTTAGGACGCTTCCGTGTGGTGGGAACCACGCCCGCCATGTTCGACGAGTTGGCGTATGGGCCCGAAGGAGACTTGAAATACGAGTTCCGCGAGGGGCGGAACTTTAAAACCTACAGCGAGGAAAACGGTTTCTATGAGGCGGTGCTTGGGGCGGTTGTGGCCCGCGAACTGGGGCTGTCGGTAGGCGATAAGATCTCGCCGAGCCACGGTGTGCCCGATGGCCATACCCACGCCCAACAATTTACGGTGGTCGGCATTCTGCGGCCTACCGGCACTCCCAACGACCGTGCGGCGTTCATCAACATTGAAGGTTTTTACTTGATGGACGACCACGCCACCCCGCTGGATGAGTTTGAGATTGGTCAAGGCGACGATGCGGCTCCGGCCGCTGAAGAAGTTGCCGAGGCCGCCGAAACGACATCCTCCACCGAAGTGGCCGCCGACGGAGTACATCGCGTGAAGCCGCTGCCGGTTTCCGAACGCGCGGTTTCGGGCATTTTGGTGCGGACGGTCAACCCCCTTGTCACGGCGGGGTTAGTGCAGCAAATCGACCGCGGCCGTACGGCCCAGGCGGTGTTGCCCGTGCGAGAGATTTACAATCTGTTCGAAAACATCGTGGGGCCGATCCAGGCGGTGCTGCTGATTCTGACGGTGATGATTTGTATCGTGTCGGGATTGTCGATCCTCGTGAGCATTTACAACTCGATGAGCGATCGCCGGCACGAAATCGCCGTCATGCGCGCTTTAGGCGCTAGCCGCGGCGCTGTGATGGCCATCGTGCTGATGGAAGCAATTCTGCTTTCATTGGGGGGGGCCGCCTTGGGCTTTGTTGCCGGACATGGCCTGGTTGCCATCAACAGCGACTTGATCGAGGAGCGCACCGGCGTACAAATCGGCTTTTTCGATGTGGCGCCGCCGATGGAAGGGGTAGAATTGTGGGAGGGCGGTCCGGCGCTGACCATTCCCATCTCGACCGAAGTTTGGGTGATTCCCGCGCTCATACTCTTGGCTATTGTGGTTGGTTTTTGGCCGGCTGTCGAAGCGTACCGCACCGACGTCGCCCGGTCGTTGCAGCCTTAAGTATGGCGGAAGAACCCCATATTCTGTCTTGGATCGCGATTTTCCGACGTTTCTGCGCGCCAGACTATGCACCCATCGGGGTTTTTCGGCAATAATAGCAGAAGGCAGTTTTCAAGCGACGCAGAAAGGGCTCGCTCTTGTGTAGAGCGACCTTTCTGTTCGCAAAGTGAATGGATGTCGCAGGGAACCGCCTGCAATTCCGACCTATCCTACCTGGGCTGGTTTCCTTCCTTGGCCCTGCAAACTTGAGGATGCGTTCCATGCCACGCACACTTCTCCCGGTTCTGACGGTCGTACTCTTCGTGACGGCGGTAACGTCAACGGCCAACGCCTGCCCGTTCTGCACCGCCGTTTCACAAACCTTTAGCGAAGAGATGGCGTCGATGGACGTTGCGGTCATTGCGCGCCTCAAGGAGCCGCCTCCCCCGATTAAAGACGGCGATTCCATCGACGACCCATCGGCCCACGTGGCGACCGCCAAGTTTGAGATCGTCAAAGTTCTCAAAGGCGAAGACGTGCTGGCTGGGCAAAAGGTCATCGAAACCGTTTATTTTGGCGACGGCAAGAAAGGCGACGCGTTCCTGGTCATGGCGGTTGATCCGCCCAAGCTGATGTGGTCCACGCCGCTCCAGTTGAGCGAGCGGGCTCAGGAGTATCTGCCCAAGTTGTTGACGCTCCCGGCCGAGGGGCCCGATCGGTTGGCGTTCTTCCAAGAATACCTGGAAGATCCCGACGAAATGCTGGCCCGCGATGCATACGATGAGTTCGCCAAGTCGCCTTACAGCGCGGTGCAGGGCTTGAAGGATCGAATGAAGCACGACCAGCTTGTGGCGTGGATCCAAGACCTCGATATTCCCGCCAGCCGCAAGCGGTTGTATTTCACCATGCTGGGCGTATGCGGCTCGAAAGATGACCTGCCGCTGCTGGAGAAGATGATCCGCTCTGATGATCGTCAGGTAAAGGCGGGGCTCGATGCGATGATCGCCTGCTATCTAACGCTTGCAGGCGCCGAGGGGCTGCCGTTGATCGAAGAGGTCTTCCTGGCCAACAAGGATGCGGAATACGCCGATACCTACGCCGCTATTATGGCTATCCGTTTCCACGGCACCGAAACCGACGTTATCCCGCAGAAGCGACTTGTCAAATCGCTGCGGCATATGTTGGACCGTCCCCAGTTGGCCGACTTGGTAATTCCCGACTTGGCCCGCTGGGAGGATTGGGAGTCAATGCCTCGCCTGGTGGAGCTGTTCAAGTCCGCCGACGAGAAGTCAAGCTGGGTTCGCGTGCCCGTAATTAATTATCTCCGAGCGTGCCCGCTTCCAGAGGCCAAGACCTATATGGCCGAGTTGGAGAAGATCGACCCCGCGGCGGTGCGTCGTGCAAATACGTTCTTCCCGTTCCTGCCTTCGTCGGGCGGCGACAGCAATTCCTCCGACACCGAGAAGAAGACTTCGGCCGTCGAACCCGCCGAAGGCCTGATTTATCCGGTGTCGTATCAAGAGGAGCCGGCGCTGCCGGCCACCGCGGCGAGCGAGGGCCGACGAAGCAGTTTGAACTATCTCTTTCCGCTGGGCGTAACATTATTAGCGGGGGTGGGGCTTACTTGGGTGGCCCGCGCCGCGCGCCGGTAAGATCGATCCATTGCCTTGTCCGTTGTGCCTAGTCTACCTGGGTCGAACGATTCTGCTTTTCTGTCTTCGACGAGAGACGCCATGAGCATGACTGACGTGGAACCCTCCCTTCGCGAACAACCGGAGCGGAGTGACTTCGACGAGGCGATTCTCTACCGAGCGCTCAACCGTTCGGCCGTGATGTCGCTGGTGTTAGCCGTCATCTCTCTTGCGGGATTCATTTTTCCCACATTGCTCATTCTGGCGGGGCTAGGACTTGTGCTGGGGGTGTCGGCGATCCGCACCATTCGCCGTTATCCCGAGGAGTGGTCTGGGTTGGGGATTGCTCGTATCGGGGCTGTAATATGTGCTTTCGTGTTTTTCGGCGGCATCGGTTTTCACGCCACCGTGTACGCGCTTGAAGTTCCCGAAGGGTATCAGCGCATCAGCTTTGCCGACTTGCAGCCCGACGACAATTCCAACTCACCGATTCCACGCAAGGCCTTGGAATTGGACGGCGAGAAAGTATTTATCAAGGGCTACGTCTATCCCGACGGTCAGCAAAGCAATATCCAGCGGTTTGTTTTGGTGCCCGACCGCGGAACCTGCTGCTTTGGCGGCCAGCCCAAGTTGACCGACATGATCGAAGTCAACATCCGCACCGATGACCGCATCCGCTACTCCTTCCAGATGCGCAAGTTGGCGGGCGTGCTGCACGTGGACGAACGCCTCAAGCCCGTCAGCGGATTGGGCGGCGTTTACTACCAACTGGACGCCTACTACGTGAAATAGCTCTTTCCGCTTGGACCGCTCCTCCAAGCGTGAATCTTCCGATGGTTCTGCACGCCATGTGGAGCCATCGTCCCGCCCGACTGTCCTGCCTGTGGTATTGGCTACGCGCAACAAGCAAGGGAGTTCTCTGCCCCAATTGAGAGGTCTTCGACGGCGCGCTAAGTTGCGGTCCCCATTGCCTTGGCGATAATAGCCGCAGGCCCGTGGGGGGCGACGCCAAGCGATTGCCCTAGCGCATGGATGTCGTCCACCGAGTGCGCGGCAATATTTCTTCACCGAATCAGCGTGTCGGCGGCGAGCATCGTGCGCATGCGGGGACGCAGGGGGCGGGGAGTAACGTCTGACTGATGAAGATTTTGCTATATCCGGCGATTCACGATGAGCGGCTACCGAAAATACAGGAAGCGGCGGCTCCCATGACAGTTGCGCAGGCTGAAGATGAGTCGGAGGCGGTGCGGCAGATCGTCGATGCCGATGCGTTCTTCGGCAAGTTGACGCCGCCGATGTTGGCGGCCGCCCAGCGTTTGCGTTGGGTGCAATCGCCCACCGCGAGCTTGGAGCACTACGTCTTTCCTGCGCTATTGGAGCACCCGCTGGTGCTAACCAACATGCGGGGCATCTTCTCGGATGTGATCGCCGAGCAAGTGCTGGGTTACATGCTTTGCTTCACCCGAAACTTGCACCACTATATTCGTCAGCAGCGCGACGCGCTTTGGGCGCCGGTAGGGGGCGAAGCGGCGAGGGTGAGCAATTTAACGGGGCCAGGCGTGGTGTCAGCCATCGACCGTGCGCATGGCCGTCTGGCCGGTTCGACGTTGGGCGTTGTCGGGTTAGGAGGCATTGGAACCGAAGTAGCTCGCCGCGCAAAGGCATTTGGAATGCGCGTGCTGGCCGTCGATCCGGTGCACACCGAGCCGCCTTCGGAAGTCGAACGAGTGGAGCCGCCGGTGCGACTGCAGACCGTGCTTGGCGAAAGTGATTGGATCGTTGTGGCGGCGCCGCATACGCCGGAAACGGAAAAGATGTTCCGCAGGCCGCAGTTTCAGGCTATGCGGCCGACTGCGTACTTCATCAACATCGGCCGGGGAGCGATTGTCGACCTGGGAGATCTAACCGCGGCGCTTGAGGCTGGCGAGATCGCGGGGGCGGCGCTAGATGTTTTTGAACAAGAGCCGCTTCCGCCGGATCATCCTTTGTGGCGGATGCCGAATGTGATTCTCACGCCACATGTGGCTGGCTATGCGGAGTGCATTGCCGAGCGGCATTTGAACGTGCTCTTAGAGAACCTGCGCCGTTTTGTGGCTGGGAAGCCGCTACAGAACGTCGTCGATAAGCGACGATGGTTCTAAGATTGTTGCCTCACACGCCAACCATCACGCACCGAGTCGTGAATGGACACTTTCCGATTGTTGATCAAGCCGAAAGGACGGGTTAGGTCGTTTCTTCCACAGGCTTGACGAGGGCAAAGACGGTATCGCCTCGCGTTGGTTGGATGGGCTTGTCGGCGGTGGCGATCTTGAGTTCGCCCGATTCGGTTTTTACGAAAAGGATGAGCGCCTTGTCTCCGTAGCGTTCGCGAAATCGCTCGTAGGTGAATTCCGAAGTAATCTTGGTTTTCTTCACCTGTTGCCCCGCGGAAAAACGCCGTACTAACTCGTCGTGCGATGCGTCGGGGGCGAACAAGACTCGACCGCGCAGGTGCTCCGAAAGCGACTCTCGATGAGCTTTTTCGGCGGTACGCGGCGGAGGCAGCTGGTACACGTTCGCTCGCCCGAACAAATGGGCGCACTCAATACAAGCGAGCGAATTCACTTCATCGTTGGAGGTCAGGGCTAACATGCGGCCAATGCCTCCAAGGTCCAGTTCGTCGTATACGTACTCTGAAAGGATGCTCGTGCAGTAAGCCGGCAGACCCATCATGCGGGCTTCGACCACATTGCGGAAGTTCGTGTCGACAATGACCACGTAAACCCCGTCGGCCTGGAGGACGGCGGCTAGTTCTCGCACCCATTTGCGCCCGCCAACGAACAACAGACCTTGCGGCTTGGCCACTGCCAGTCCCAGCCACCATGCCAGCGGACCGGCAGCGACTCCGTAGATAGCCACCGTTCCGACAATCAGTAGAAATGCGAGCGGCGGCAAACTAAGCGCTTGTTCGCGCAATCGCTCCGACGCGGGACTCTCGGGAAGCGTGTTAACCAAGTGGACCATTTCGAGAGAAAACACCGAGGTAACGGCGGCCGCCACAATCCCGCGCGGCGCCACAAATGCGGCGAACACACGCTCTCGCCATCCCAGGTCGGTTCCTACGGTCGCGCCGAATACCGACAGTGGCCGCACGACGAGAATCATCAACGCCAAAAACGCCAAACCTTGCCAGCCCAATCCGTACAAGTCGCGCGGCTCGAGGCGTGATCCCAAGACGATGAACAAGCAGGCGATGAGAAGCACGACCAAATGCTCTTTGAACTCGATCACATGCCGCACGGGCGCCTTCTTCTGATTCGCTAGGTACACCCCCAGCACGGTGACCGTGACCAGGCCCGACTCGGCTTGGAATAGGTTGGAGGCTGCAAAAAGGCCCATGGCCACGGTGAGGAACACGACGCCCTGCAGGTGATCGGGAACCCAATAACGGCGAATGATTTCCGCTAGAAAGTAGCCGCCGCTTAACCCCAACCCCACGCCCACCGCGAGCGTCTTGATCAACGAGATCGTCAGCGTTCCAATTGGCGCTGTCGCGCCCGTTTCCGAGATAGCCTGGAACACGAGCACCGCGAGCACGGCGCCAATTGGATCAATCACAATACCTTCCCATTTGAGGATGGCTCCCACACGCCGCGCTGGCTTGAT
>CAYWIS010000257.1:0-8015 GCA_964458385.1 uncultured Pirellulaceae bacterium | reverse complement strand
CGAAGACGCCGGCAAAGTCATGAACGATCCGCAGCACATCATTGCCACCCAGGCCGTTGAAGGTAAGCCCAGTCAAGTTGCTGAACGGCACTTGCGTTCCCGGCACGCCGCCGGATGTGAGTACATAAAAACCTTCACTCGGGCCGGTGGCGGTGATGTCCAAAATGTCGTCCCCCGCCGTGCCGTTGATGACCGTCGCCGTGTCGATTTCAAGGGTTTCTATCTCGTGGTAGGTCACCGTCTTATAGGCGCCGGTCGTGACGATCATCCCACTGTCGGCGTCGATGACCGTTGGCGTCGCTGTCTGCCCTAAAGGCGCATTGAAGGTCAACGTATCGCCGGGAGCGATTGGAGCGGCCGGAGCGCCGCCATTGATGGTAAACGCGGTATGTAACGACGGGGACACATCGAATATGTCGGCGCCGTCAAGGCCGTTTACTTCCAAAGTATTGACCGTGTCATCGAAGGCTACGGTTTCGTTTCCGTTGGCGTAAGAAATCAACGACGGCGATACGCTAATCGCATCGGCGCTGGCGGTTGCATCCACCTGGATGTCGCGTGTATTGTTCGCGCCAAATACATTTCCTGTCACCGCTCCTTCACCGCCGCTGCGGAAGTGCACGCCAACGCTATAACCCTCTAGGGTATTGGCGCCGCTGCCGTCATCTACCGTGACTTCTGACTCGTTCGTCACGTCAATCGCCACGCCTAGACCGGTCAACAGGCTGCTATTGGTAAACGTGTTCTGGGTGAAATGCGCCCTGCCATGCGATTGAACCAAGGCTCCGGTGATTACGTCCGAGAGCGTGTTGCCAAACAGTTGCACAGGCTGGTTGGCAGCAAAGTTGCTGTCCGCCAGCCACTGGAATCCGATGTTGGCGCCGTTCACCGTGTTATTACTGTAAACAACCGTGCTCCCCACTCCTGAGTGCGATGTGATGCGGAACGCGCTCTGCACGTTCAGCGCCGGGTTATTGTCCGCGCTGAGATTATTGAACGAGTTGCCCGTCACGGTGATGTTACTTGCGTGGGCCAGTCCGTTCTCCCAAATGCCGAGGATGATCTCGGGATCGGCAGCTTGGGCGTTCAACACGTTCAGCATGTTGTTAGAAATCAGCAAATTGTCATAAACAGCGCCGCCACTGGAGTTTGATTGGATTCCCACCGAAGACGCGCGTCTGCCGTTCCCAGAATCGCTCACGCTGTTTCCAGGGAACTCGATCGTATTGCCGGCAATCGTCTGATTAGCGCCGTGGGAAATGTGAATGCCGATGTTCTGATTTACATCAGCCGGCGCCACGGTTGTGTTCAGGTCCGCGGCCAGACGAATATGGTTGTTCAAAATCTGCGTGCCGCGAAACGCATCGGTCCGGCCGGCGCCAACGAACATGCCAATCGCTAGATCGAAATCGAGAATCTGAAGATTCGAGATCGTCCAGTTCTGATTGTCGCCCCCGTCAAACACAAAGACACCTTCCAAGTTCACCGTTGGCAAATCGCCGGGGCCTTGGATTGTGGCCCCTCCCGCCACGGCCGATCCGCCCGCGGCAACCGCGGTCAAAGTGACGGCATTGAGGTTCGCCGGCACAACGAGGGCATATTCATCGCCGGTGGAAGCAACACCATCGCTACCCAGGGCCCAACTAGCGCTTGCATTAGGTTCGGTCCAGTCAAAAAACCCCTCCAAAATGATCGTGCCGCCCTCGGCAATCAAATGCACCGCTTGATTGATACGGGTATAGTCGTTGTCGTTAGGCGTGGGCGTGTCACCGGTTTTCGCGACCGCTTTCACGATCACCGACGATGCGGTCAGCGACTCAAAATGGCTATAGCTGATCGGAGCCCCGACGTCAGGGTGAATTTCTCCGCTATCGGGCCCCGTGAACACGACTGAGACCGCCGCCCCTAGCAAGTTGAGCGCGTCGCCGTCGGCCAAGGTCGTCGGCTCGCCGCCGTCGACATTCACCGCGGTTGTGGAGTGTTGGGCAATATTCACAACATCGGCGCCCGCCAACGTATCCAACTCCAGCGTCCCCACATTGCTGTAGTTGATCGGCTGTATTTCGCCGTCAATACTAAACACACCCGGCGTGACATCGCCTCCGCCATCCACATTGACGCGCAACGTGTTATTACCGTCGTTGACGTCCAGGCTCAGGGTGGTCACGTTGGCTAAATTTCCGCCGGCGCTGTTGTTGTCAATCAGGAGGCTCGAAAGCGTAAGCGAGCTTTTCGGCGTTCCATCGGTCACAAGACCGGTGTTGTAATCCGTGATTCGCAAATCTTGAATCGTCACGTTATTTGCGGCGACGGTAATCCCAATTCCTCCCATCGCCACAGGCGTGTTGCCGTCCAGCACCACGTCGGCCGGATTGCCCGTCGCGCCGCGCAGGGTTAGGTTCTCGACGTTAACAAGCACATTCTCGTTGTATACGCCGGGTGCAATAAGCACCGTACCGCCCTCGGCCGCAACATCGATGGCTTGCTGGATTGTGGGGAAAGCATCAACCAGGTAAGCCGTAGCCGGTCCCGTAGGACCATCGGGGTCTTCGCCAGGGATCGTCGTTGCGAAATCGTCATCGACGTACACGGTGTTAACCTTAGCGACGTTGGATGTGGACTCCAGCTCGACATCATTCCCGTCGCCGCCGTTATAAAGCAATTTGAATGAGGCCAATCCAAGTGTGATCGTGGCGCCGTCCGAAGGCGAGTTGCCGGGCATGGTGGCGCCCGCCGAGGTTTTGTTGATGAGCGTGAGCGAACTCTGCGCCAAAGCGGCGCCTCCCGTAATCACCAACGAAGCGCCGCTTAGATCCACATCGCCGCTAACCACATACTGGTCGTAGTCGGTTCCGGCCGTGGCGTATGGCTCATAAACATCGAACTTGAGAGTGCCGGATGGGCGAAAATCACCATTGATTGTCATCACGCCCGGGCCATCGCCCACCGCAAACGTCCCTGCACCACCAACGTCGGCGTTGATTGTTCCCCAGCCCGCAAGTGTCGCATCATTATTGACAACGACGGCGGCGCCGCTGATGACTTGATTGGCGCCAACCTGAAAAACTCCGTCCACCAACGTGATCGTCGAAGCACCGGCGTTTGATGTATTCCAAACAACGGTATCCGCCTCGCTAAGAAACTGCGGTCCCATCGAGTTGACCACGAGGCTATCAGCGTTGAACCTCAAAGGGTTTTCGCGGGATCCGACTCCTCCTGGGCCCGCGTTGATCGTCAATGCCTTGGCGGTAATGATTGACGCCGCCGCAACGCTACCACGAGTAAAGTGTATTGCAACTTCTCGAGGGCTTAATGGACGGTTATAGATCGCAGGCTCGTCGAAGCGGACATTGGCGAAGTTCGATTGACGGTCATCGGCGCCAACGAAGATTTTGTTATTCGTATGGATTGGCAAACCGGTTGGCGCATTAGGCAGCGTCGAAACCACGGTAGGAACGAGCGCCCCGTCAACATAAATCCGCAGTAACCCCGTGGCGGCGTCCCAGGTCGATACCACATGGTGCGTCGTTCCCATACTAAGCGCCGCTTCGGTATCGATGGACGAAATCCCCGTATTGGTCCGGACGAGAGCGCGAATCTTACCACCCGGGGTAGCGTAGAGCATCATGTAGAAATCCGTCTCTGACTCGCCATCTCCCACAAGATTCATAAACGCGGTAGGTATACTGTCGAACCGCAGCCACGTTTCCACCGAATACCCAGTACCGTCTGAGAGTTTCTCAAAGCTGCCAGTCGCCATGCGCTCGCCGGTACCTGCAGTCAGTGCAAGCGCCGTATCCAGATCGCCAGCAATGAGGCCAGGCGCACCCACGCCCGCGCCAGGGGTGTAGGCTCCATTGGCTGCTGCTCCCGCGCTTCCCAGGTTGACGGCCGTTTCGGTCGCAGTTGATTCGCCCAGCCGCCAGTACCCTACAGGTGCAGCGGACTGGACCACTTGTTGATAACCGCCCAGAACTAGTGAGCCTTGAAGTGTCGCATCGTCGTCGACGTGGATGGCCGCGCCATTCAATTGGATTGCTTCGGCGGCCAAGTCTAACGAACCACCAACGTGTAAGGCGTTGTTGATGGCCAGGGTGTCATCATCTTCCTGGCCGTCGATAACTAGGGAGCCGGCAAACTCAGAAGTCAGCGAAACAATCGAGATGTGGTCGTTACCGGCGCCGCCGTTGATGGTTAACGATCGGCCTGCAGATGGATTGACGAAGTCCGTCTGTTCGAAGGAGCCGCTCAAACTCCGCAGCCGAGTCATCCCGTTGCCTAAGTCTTCAATCACTGCCCAATCATCGCCCGCCGGCAAGTTGAACGCCACATCGTCAGCCACGCCTGTGTTGGTGATGGGCTCCAAGCCCGTGTAAGCGATCATTCCGAAGTTAGACATCTCCACAGCGCCGCTTGAGCTATCGGTATAGCTGTAGATGACGGTTCCTTGATTGCCGCCGATGATGATTAACTCATCGCCTAGCGCCGTTGCGGGAGAACCACCGTCGTAGGTTAGGCCGCCGGTAGGAATTGGGTTGCCAGCGCTGAGATCAACAATCAACGTGTCGGCGCCATTTTGACCATGGATATTCAGCGCAGTAATCGAATCGTAGGCAACGTTGTGCGCCAAGTTTCCGTTCAGATAGACCTCAACGTTGTCGTCGTTGCGTACAACCCGAATGATGTCGGAGCCAGCCGTTCCCTGGACCGCCAGTTTCGGGTCGGCCACGTTCAACGTCACGGTAACGGTCGTGCTTAGGCGATGGAGATCCGTAGCCTGATAGGTAAACGAATCAATACCCGGCGTACCATTGCTGGTGTACGAGAACGATCCGTCCGTATTGAGAACCACCGTGCCGTTTGTGGCGTTGCTCACCAAGATCGCACTTAGCAGCACCTTCCTGTTTGGCGCTTCGGAATCGTTGGGATCGTAATCGTTGGCAAGCACACCGGAAGCAGCGTCGACCACCAAAGTTTGGTTGTACGCTGCGTCGTAACTGTCAGGAACCGCTACGGGAGCCTGATTGTTCTTAGGAAAATTCTCAGCTCCGGGAGTCAGTTCCGTATTAGCGCCGGGAAAGCTCCCACCAAAGATCGAAGGGTGATATACAAGCGACTCAGGAATGCTCGTCCGAACTTCACCGTTGAACCATGCGGCCGCTTGCAGTGGCCGGTTATCGTGAAGCAAGCGCGTCGCTAAGTCAGGGGTTTTCTCTGCTGGGAGGTTTCCCGATTCTTGCGTCAGGATTACGCCACCGTAAACGATATCGTTCGACCCGACCTGATCGAACCAGCCAACTGCGTCGACGATAACTGCATCTGACGGCAGCCCTTCCAGAACGCCGTCGTCGTCCATGTCATAGTCGACGCCGTTAACAATGGGCGTATTGGGACTGTGGATCAGAAGGAGCGAAATCGTCCCATTCTCCATCGCACCGTGGTCGGCATTGGCAGGATTATCAAACTCGGGAGCAAAAATGACCGTGGTCGCCGCAGGCGCCGGATGCCCCGTCGTCGACTTGATGACTGCGAGTCCGTTGGATCCAAGCGTTCTTCCATCAAGATCCACCACTAAATCGGCAATACCTCGATCACTCCCGTCACCGTCAATCGCAACAAAGTAGTATCCATCGAGCGACGAATTCGGAATTCCCTTGAGTTCGGCGTATTCGTAATGGAACTGCGTGGGCGACCCATCAACGCCCGGCGCATTGACCTGCAGTTCGTTAATCAACACGGCTGCGAGTAACCGCCGCGTCTCTAGCATCTCCATCGTTGGGCGATTGCGGTGAGGTCGCCAGTGCTCGGGGCGTGTGCCACGACGGGATTTCGGTTGCCGACGAGTTGCCGATTTCGCAAGTTTCTTCCAAAGCGAGCGGTGGAGCATGGCGGCCTCAATCGTTCAGGGGTGATGTGCTCGAAGACAGAACAACAGCGAACGCTAAACTCGCAGCAAACAGAGGGAACTCTCCCCAGAGAAAAGCAGCCAAGCGGGGACAGATCCTGAAATTCATCCGCCCACGGATCCATCCCAGACCAACAGGGAAATTCCATGCGCCAGAAGTGGGCGGAATTTGGGGCTAGATTCTACCCCACGGAAGCTATCCGTCAATGAAAAAGTTTCGCCTTACACCGATTAGAACGGTTGCGTCAAATGACTCAGCGACGGCCGTCCTCATGGGGGATACTTCGATTCAGAAAGCGTCCCAATCACACCGGTGCTCGGTGAGGGAGAAAACCGTCAACCAACGCAAACGCGGACGCTGATAACCGAAAAGCAATTCCTTACCAACAAGAGGCGATAGTTGACAGGGGGTAATAGCCCACTTACGCTGGGTCGCAATTGCCCTGACCTCCCGTCTTTCCTTCCATGTTCTTTGGGTTCTTCTTGGCTGCCCCTTTCCAACCTCTTGTGCGTAGGTTCACTCTGCGGGCGCACACTAGAACGCCTTTGACTACGTGGACCTTGGCGGCTGGGTGGTTCAGTGTTTGCCTGTTCGCGCCCCACCTTGTGGCAGCCGAACCTGCCTTATCCCTAGAGCAACAGCTACGGGCTGAACCAGCAGCCGAACTGGCCGCTGCCGCTCGGGCGCAGGGGGATGCTCGCCGCGGCGCTACATTGTTCCATCAGCCGCATTTGGCTTGTCTGCGCTGTCATGTTGTGGAAGACCAAGAGCAAGCGTTGGGGCCGGATCTGTCGCGCTTACCGCCCGAAACTACGGCCGAGTATCTCGTCGAATCGGTGCTCACACCCTCGAAGACGATCCGCCGCGGGTATGAGGCCATCGTGCTGCAGCTGGACGACGGCCAAGCCATTACCGGGTTTTTGATCGAGGAAGACGCCGATTCGATTACATTGCGCGATGTTGGGCAGCAAGGCCGACGCCGCGTGTTGCCTCGCTCGCGCATTGAAGCGCAGCAAACCAGCCCACTTTCGGTAATGCCCGAAGGACAAGTAAACCTCCTTGCCAACCGACAGCAGTTCCTTGATCTCCTGGCATATCTTATTGAGATTGCCGAGCAAGGCCCCGAGCGCGCTGCAGCGCTCCGGCCTCCTGGCGTTGCGGCCTGGCCGCCTCCTGCCGCGCCCGACACATCGGCGCCACAGCCGCAAGTTTATCGCACGATGATGCCCGAGTCGGGGCCGGCATCGTTGGCTATCGGCCTCGGGCGTCAGATCTGGCTCTGCTTCGATCCGCAACGGGGAGGCGTTAACTACGCTTGGCGTGGCGAATTGGATCTTCGCCCAACGGTGGCGCAAAAAATTAATCAGCCAGCGATTGTCGAAGGGCGATTGTTCTATCGCGAGATAGCCGAGGGGCCACTGCGCGTCGCCAATCGCAATCGGATTCCGCCAGTTCGCTTTCGTGGTTATCGCTTTGAGAATGACGGCGTAACGCTGCGATATCAGGTCGCTGAAATAACTGTAACCGAACATCTGACCGCCTTGCCTAACGGTAAGGGTTTTGAACGCCGTCTCCAATTCGAAGGCCCCACCGCCGCGCTTTGGCTGTTGATGGATTCTCTACCTAACGCACAAGTCACGGTACAGCCTGCCCAGCGCGACGGCGAAGCATGGCGTCTCGAAACCAACCAGTCAGCCGCCGTTACGGTGCGAGTGCAACTTGTAGAAGAAATGCCATGAAATGGTCCGCGGGGATATATGCGTTGTTCTTCGCGGCGGTTTTGCCTGTCGCGGCTGAGGAGCCGGCCTACCGCGTTGAAGAAATTGAGTTACCTCGGAAGATGTCGCCCGAAGCGTCGGCCGTGACGTTCTCCCCAAGCGGTCGGCTCTATGTCGCCAATCGCCATGGCGACGTATGGAGCTATGCGCCAGAAGCTCGCCGATGGCGTCGCTTTGCGCACGGGCTGCATGAGCCGTTGGGCCTGCTCGCCGCATCGGACGCCGAGGTCTATGTTGCGCATAAACCAGAACTGACGCGGCTACGCGACACCGATGGTGACGGAGTAGCCGACGACTACGCAACAGTAGCGGACGGTTGGGCCGCCACCGA
>CAYWIS010000256.1:0-8017 GCA_964458385.1 uncultured Pirellulaceae bacterium | reverse complement strand
GGAATCTAAGACGCGCCGCGGACGCACAATTACCGTACGTCCCTGGAGCGTCGCTTCGTGGTAAGTAAATACTTGGAACGACGCGCCGGCCGCCTGGGCCGCATCTTGTGCGTCTTTGAGCAATGCAAGCGTGAATCGTTCTGGGTAAACAATCTGAGCATCCCAGTACGAGCAGAGCCATCGGAACCGGGACGGATCGACCGGCGGCGTATTGGCGTCACCCACTCGACGCACGCCTCGACGCGGAAGAGGCGAGCCGCGTGCTAACTGGTCGTAGAATCGCAGACCCGCATTCACCAGCCATAGACCGCGCGGCTGTGGCGCCTTCTGTTTGGACCGCCAACCGAAGAATCGCCCCGCAGCGCCGGCCATGCCCCCGAAACGAGACCCGACAGGCACAAACAGCTTCAGGGGCCGAACGAAATGCGGCGCCAGTTGTAAGAGCCGGGTGCGCTCCGTAAGCGACTCTCGCACCAAACCGAACTCACCGTATTCCAGATATCGCAGCCCGCCGTGAATCAGTCTTGACGAGTACGCCGTAGCGCCCGAGGCAATGTCGGCCTGGTCGACAACCGTCACCGATACGCCGTTGAGCGCCAGTTCCCGCGCAACCGCTGCGCCATTGATTCCGGCGCCAAGTACAAGCACATGAGGGGCGCGGTCAGTCATGCAGCAATCCGTGTCAAGATGGCGAAACTCTGCCTGTGGCGCGTCCGATGGAGGAATTTGTGCGGAAAACTGGACGCCGAAATGGTTTACACTTCGGACCAGGCAAGTATACTCTTATCCTCAACCCCACTCTCGAACAAATTTTTCAGGAGTTATGCGTTTATGGCAAGCGACGCCCCTGTACTAAGCAAAGACGCCACCGAGAAGGGCGAGACGACCGAAGGCCGGTTCCTGATCTTCCTGGCCAGCTTCCTTACGTTAATTGCGGCCGGCGTGGGATTCGCCATTCGCGGCGGCATTCTGGGCGACTGGAGCGCACAGTTCGGTTTCACCAAAGGTGAGCTAGGCACGATCACGGGCGGTGGCTTGGTCGGCTTTGGCGTGACCATCATTATCTTTAGTCTGTTTGTCGACCAGATTGGTTACAAACCTTTGTTGGTGTTCGCGTTTCTGTTACATGCGCTATCGGCCGTGGTCACACTTGCCGCTACGCCCGTGTTTGAAGCGGCTGGAAAAGACGCCACTTACTGGTGCCTTTATGTCGGTATGTTCATGTTCGCCCTCGCCAACGGCGTGTGCGAGGCGGTCATCAATCCGTTGGTGGCGACGTTGTATCCCAAGCAAAAAACACACTACTTGAACATTCTTCATGCTGGTTGGCCGGGCGGCCTGATTCTCGGCGGCATACTCGCCTATATGTTTTGCGGACGAGAAGCAGCCGTTACGCATTTGCGATGGGAAATTCCCATGGCGTTGTTCCTGGTTCCGACGGTGCTGTATGGTTTGATCGTCCTCAAAGAGAAGTTCCCGCAGTCGGAAGCTCGCGCCGCAGGCGTGACGTTTGGCGAAATGTTGGTCCAATTCGCCAGCCCCTTGTTGCTGTTCTTGTTCCTGCTGCACGCCCTAGTCGGTTACGTCGAATTGGGCACCGATAGCTGGATCGTCAACATCATGAACAACTCGATCCCCGGCATGGCGTTCCTGTTGTTCATCTATACGTCGGCCATTATGTTCGTGCTGCGTTTCTTCGCCGGCCCGATCGTCGAAAAGATCAACCCGCTGGGCTTGTTGCTTGGCAGCGCCGTCCTCGGATGCGTTGGTCTTTACGCGTTGGGCGCCACCACCGCGGGTTGGGCGATCATTCTCGCCGCCACCGTGTACGGCGTTGGCAAGACGTTCTTCTGGCCGACGATGCTGGGTGTGGTGGGCGAACAGTTTCCGCGCGGCGGCGCGTTGACGATGGGCACCATCGGCGGCATTGGTATGCTTTCGGCCGGCCTGCTGGGCGGCCCGGGTATCGGGTACAAGCAGGACTACTTCGCGGCCCAATATCTGGAGCAGGAGGCGCCGGCGCTCTATGCCGAATACAAGTCGGAAGATCCCTCGCGGTTCCTTTTCTTCCCCGCCGTTTACGGTCTGGATGGAACGAAGGTCGGCGAACTGAAAGACCGCCAAGCGGAATTAGGCGATGCGGCAATTCCCGATTCGGATATCGCCGTGCTAGACGCGGAACTCTACGGCGGACGGATGGCGCTGAAGTGGACGGCCGTAATTCCGCTGACCATGGCGGTCGGTTATCTGCTGCTGGTCGGCTACTTTGCCTCACAAGGCGGATACAAGCAAAAGACGATTCACCACGTTGAATCTGGCGCCGAAGGCGAAGAATATACCGGCGGCGTCGAAGGACCGGTTCAGGCGTAAGGGCCTAACATTTACCGCCTTCTTTCTGTGTCAACAATAAACGCGCTTCCTGGCGCTGGGCAATAATCCCGCCAGGAAGCGTTAGTGTTTTTGGGGCCGGCGCCGAATCTTCGGCCGCAAGCGACGCCAATTGGCGCCACTCGTCCAACCCCAAGGCTTGGCGGGGCCAGTTCTGCCGCCGCCAGAGGGCGATCAGGCACTCGCCCACCAAGTAGAGCGAGTATCCACGCAACGCCTTTGTATCGATCACGGCCTCTCGGGCCGTAGCGGCCACTAGGCAACGCTCCAAAAGCTCGCCCGCGGCTTGATCGATGGTTGATTGCGCCTCGCGCGCCAGGTGGCTCAGACGCAATAGCGCGTTGATCACCTCCGGGTTATATTCGCTCTCTAAATGCGGAAGCAGTTGCCCGCGGATGCGATTTCGGGTCCACTCCCATTGCACATTGGTGGCGTCCTCTCGCCAATCCTGTCCCCTCTCGGTCAGGTAGGCTCGCAACTCGTGACGTCGCAGGGCGAGTAAGGGCCGGATGAGCGTTACGCCCGGCGCTAGAAGTCGCGTTCGCGGCATCCCCGCCAGCCCTCCAATCCCCGTTCCGCGAAGAATGCGGTGCAATACCGTTTCGGCCTGATCGTCGGCCGTGTGGGCGAGGGCCACATACCGCGCCCCAACGTCGTGAGCCGTTTCAGTGAGGAACGCGTATCGTGCGCTGCGCGCCGCCGCTTCAAATCCGTCGCCCGTATCGAACCGAGTCCAGACCTCATCGGTTGCCCGCCCAATTCGACACGGCAGCCCATACCGTTCCGCCAGGCGTTCGACCCATGTGGCGTCTTCGTCGGCTTCGGGCCCTCGCACGCCGTGGTTGAAATGAGCGACCACCAATCGCCCCGCCCCTTGTGTTTTGAGTGCGACAAGCCCCAAGAGTAGCGCCACACTGTCAGCGCCCCCAGAGACCGCAACCAGCACGGTCACATCGTGCCAGCGCTGGGGCGGCCAGGCGGCCGATAGCTGCTGCAAAAAGGAAGAGTTGGTCATGGTTCCGTTTGGCGACCTTCCATGCACAGATTGTGAGCGCACGTTGCTAAAGTTCTTCGAATTGGCCATTCGGCCGTTTGATTTCTTGCGCCCGCAGGGTGAGCCTGCTACCCCCAAGGGCAACGAATTGCTAGTTGCAGTTGCCGATGACTGTGCTAAATTGACACACGGGTTTGGTAAGGCGCAAGGGCGCTAAACCAAACATCGACAATTCAATCACGGTTTGCGTCTGCGGCAACCTTCAATCTGTAGAAGCGGACGCGAAATGGCTTGAATTCGTTTTCGTTCATTAACGTATGACGTCTGACGGCGCCCCAATCTGGCGCGGCGGAGGAATAGCGGAGCGTATCGTGGACTGGCTCTTAATTATTCTACGACTTGCGCTTTCGCTTTTCCTTGTGCGCATTCCTCGCGGGCCGCTTGGAGAAGCTCACCCCTTGCAGGGCGAGCTTTCGGGCGGTTCCCGAGAATTCGTGCGCGGTATCGCACGCCAGCGTTGGCGCGCCCCGCCCTGGGCCAGTGGCGGTTTACGGGACCCTGCCCATACGCAATTGCGAGGAGCACGGTCGTTCATGGAAGACAGCATTTGGCGACGCTCGAGCCTTCGATACTGCGTCGGTCGCGGCGCGGCTGCAAGATGGAACTCGCTGGGTCGACCAACCAACACAAGCTTTTCTCTTCCTTCTGGCTAACGAAAACGCAATTCACCCTTTTCGCTACTTCGGCGGCGTCCAACAGGCAAGACCCGTTGGCGCCGCGGGCGTTTCGTTTCTCAGGTTGACTCGTCTGGTTGTTCGCGGCGTGAACGATCGCCAAGGAACCAACAGTGTACGAGTCCATTCTTATCGCCATCACCGTTGTGGTGTCGGCGGTGCTAGGCGCTGTGGCCGTCAAATTTCTCGATCGCTTGGCCCAGCGCGACGCCGAATCGAAAGCGCGCGAAATCCTCCAGCGGGCGGAGCAAGACGCCGCCACCCGCCTCAAAGAAGCTGAACTGGAAATCAAAGCCAAGGCTTTAGAATCCAAAGCCCAAGCTGAAAAAGAGTTAAATCGCTTTCGCGAAGAGTTGCGCGACCGCGAGCGAACGTTGGACAAACGGCACGACGCGCTTGAGCAACAAGCGGAGGACCTCCGCAAGCAAGAACGTATGGTCGAGCAAACCCAGCGAAAGTTGGCCGAACGCCTAGAGGAAGCCAACCGCCGCAGTGAAGAAATGGCCAAAGTGCTCGAAATGCAGCGACAAACGCTGCACCGCATTAGCGGCCTGGATAAAGAAGAGGCCACCAAGCGATTGCTCAACATGTTGCAGGAGGAGCTGCAGCAGGAAGCCGGCGCCATGATCCTGCGACATGAAAAGAAACTGGCCGAAACGTGCCAGGCCCGAGCCCGCGAGATGCTGCTAACCGCACTCCAGCGGTATGCGGCGGCTCACACGGCCGAAGCCACCACCAGCACGGTAGGAATTCCCAACGACGAAATGAAAGGCCGTATTATCGGCCGCGAAGGGCGGAACATCCGCGCCTTCGAAAAAGCCACCGGCGTGGATGTCATTATTGACGATACGCCGGGCGTGGTGATCGTCAGTGGGTTCGATCCGGTGCGTCGCGAGGTGGCGCGGCAATCGCTCAATCTGCTCATTGCCGATGGCCGCATCCATCCGTCACGTATCGAAGAGGTGGTCGCCGAAACCCAAAAGGAAATCGAAGAGTTCATTCGCCGGCAGGGCGAAGAAGCAGCCCAGGAAGTCGATGTGCACGGACTTCACCCCAAGATCATCCAGCTTTTGGGACGGCTGCACTTCCGCACCAGCTACAGCCAGAACGTGCTGCGTCACTCGGTGGAAGTGGCCTTTGTCGCGGGAATGCTCGCCGAAATGATCGGACTGGATGGGGCGCTGGCCCGCCGGTGCGGTTTGCTTCACGACATTGGCAAAGCCGCCGATCACGAAATGGAAGGCGGGCACCCCAAGATTGGAGCGGACCTGCTCAAACGCCATGGCGAAGGCCCCGAAGTGGTTCACGCCGCCTACGGACACCACGACGAAATCGTGACCGAGCACCCCTATACCATGTTGGTGGCCACGGCCGATGCGTGCAGCGCCTCGCGCCCCGGCGCCCGGCGGGAAACCCTGGAGCGGTACATCAAACGCATGGAAGAGTTGGAGTCCATTGCCAGTAGCTTCCCCGGCGTAGAGCAGGCTTTCGCCATCCAAGCGGGGCGAGAACTGCGCGTCATCGCGAACGCCCAGGAAACCAACGACGCCAAGGCGGCGAAAATCTGCCGCGATATTGCCAAGGCGTTCGAAGAGCGCCTGACCTATCCTGGGGAGATTAAAGTCACCGTGGTTCGCGAATCGCGCTTCACCGAAGTGGCGCGGTAACGCACAACGGGCCCAGCATTCAGCCAGCGAACCTCCCCCTAGAGGCGAGAGCCTCAAGGGCATCGACCGACGAAACCGCAGGCGTTAGAGCTTGCGGTTTCGCTCTTTTAGGACGCACGTCAAACCAGTCGCTTTCTTCCCAAACGGTATTGGCGAAACGTTCCGACGTCCTCGCGTGGCTCACCCACCTTGCTTCTTCTGTAGTTTCGCCCACTCGTCGCGTAGCGTTACGGTGCGATTGAAGACCAACCGGCCCGGCTGTGAGTCATAATCGGCAAAAAAGTATCCTAGCCGTTCAAACTGGTAACGGTCGCCAACCTTCGTATTGGCGAGGGAGGGTTCCAAGCGTGCATCGGGGATCACTTGGAGCGAGTTGGGATTCAGGTTGTCCAACCACGTCTTTCCTTCCTCGACATCCTCGGGATTGATCGTACGGAAAAGGTGATCGTAAAGCCGCACTTCCGCCGTAAGGGCATGCAGCGCCGAAACCCAGTGAATGGTGGCTTTGACCTTACGTCCATCGGGCGCGCTGCCGCCGCGCGTGGCGGGATCGTAAGTGCAATGCAGTTCGGCGATTTCTCCCGTTTGTGGGTCTTTGACAACTTTTTCGCATCGAATGAAGTACGCCCACCGCAGACGCACCTCTCGCCCCGGCGCCAAGCGGTAGAACTGTTTTGGCGGATCCTCCATGAATTCGTCCCGCTCGATGTACAACTCACGCGAAAAGGGAATCTGCCGCGTTCCTGCGGTGGGATCTTCGGGATTGTTGATCGCCTCGAGGTGTTCCGTCTGCCCTTCTGGGTAGTTCGTAATCACGACCTTCAAGGGACGCAGCACCGCCATCACGCGCGGGGCAATGGGGTTCAAGTCCTCCCGCAGCGCGTTCTCCAAGACATGAACGTCGATCGTACTGTTGAACTTGGCCACACCAATTCGACGGCAAAACTCGCGAATCGACGCGGGCGTAAACCCCCGCCGCCGCAATCCGCAAATGGTTGGCATCCGCGGGTCATCCCATCCCTTCACGTGCCCCTCTTTTACGAGGGTGAGCAACTTTCGCTTGCTCATCACTGTATAGGTCAAGTTCAACCGCGCAAACTCAATCTGTTGCGGGCGAAAAATGCCCAGCTGCTCCAAAAACCAGTTGTAGAGCGGCCGGTGATGCTCAAACTCCAAAGTGCAAATGGAGTGGGTGATTCCCTCAATCGAATCACACTGACCGTGCGCCCAGTCGTAAGAGGGATAAATGCACCACTTATCGCCCGTCCGGTGGTGGTGGGCGTGCAAGATGCGGTACATGACCGGGTCGCGCATGTTCATATTGGGCGATGCCATATCGATCTTCGCCCGCAGCGTCCGCGACCCGTCGGGAAACTCACCGGCCCGCATCCGCCGAAAGAGATCCAGATTCTCCTCCACGCTCCGGTCGCGGTATGGGCTGTTCCGGCCAGGCTCGGTCAACGTGCCGCGATACTCGCGCACCTGTTCGGGCGACAAGTCGCACACGTACGCCTTGCCCGCCTCAATTAACTGAATCGCCCACTGGTACAACTGTTCAAAATAGTCGGACGCGTAGTACTCCCGGTCGCCCCAGGAGAAACCAAGCCACCGAACGTCCTCGCGAATTGAATCCACATACTCGACGTCTTCCTTCGTCGGGTTCGTGTCATCAAACCGCAAGTTGCATAGCCCGCCGTATTGCTCCGCCAGGCCGAAGTTCAGGCAAATCGACTTGGCGTGGCCAATATGCAAATATCCGTTCGGCTCGGGGGGAAACCGCGTATGAACGCGGTCGCGCCGCCCCGATTTCAGATCATCTTCGATGATCGCTTCGATAAAGTTCAGCGAACCCGATTCGGGTGCATCAGATGCCGAATTGTTCTTTGCGTCGCTCATGTTTGCCGTTCCGTGGGCAATGTCGGTCCGAATGTTAAGGACAAAATGGGTCCGCCTACCAGAAGTGTAGAATTGCAAGCCAATCTAGCAATAGGACTTGGCGCCGCTCAAATTGGCCGCCGTCTTGCGAGTTTCCGGGCGGCTTGGAGCGTTTCACTCTCCAAGCATCGACACCCCGTTGCACCCATCGGCCAGCTTCGGCTATATTCAGCCGTGGAGAAAGTGTCCCTAAAACCCGCCTTCGGATTTTTGGAAATTTCTCCGAACTATTTTCCTCGTTCGTCCGTTATAGAAAGCTGTCGCTCCTGGGTGAGTGATGATTTCTTTCGGGTGAAAGC
>CAYWIS010000255.1:0-8022 GCA_964458385.1 uncultured Pirellulaceae bacterium | reverse complement strand
AAATCCGCCGTCACGTCGACAACGGGCAACTCGAAGACTGCACCGGCGCCACGTCCCTCGCGCTCCCCACGTTCGGCCGTCTGCGGTCCCAGCCCATACTGCGCCAACACATCGGGCAGAATCTCCGAAATGTGTTGTGGAGAATGGCTTGCGCGTGAGTGAGAGAAGGGGGAAGGAGACATGGTCGGCTCCTCTGACAAGTGGACGTTTATTCACTACCCTCGCCATTCTAAGAGATAGTGTAAATTTGTCAACTGTGTGTTTGTGCAAATGCGAAAAACTTGACCTGACCAGAAAAATTTCACGCACGAGCAGAGGAACGCCGCTGAAGGTGATAAGGCTCGTTCTCACGACCGCTCAACAGAGGAGTTAACGGTGGCCGGGAGGCCTTGTACCGGCGTGCACTGAAAAGAACACCAAGTCGGCGCCGCGGGTGGACACAAGCGACCTAGCTGGGGACGAGCCTAGAGAGATTGAGCGCCAGCACATCCCGCTGCGACAAGTGAAATGTCCATAGGAAGCTGCGCCGTTGCGGTATGCGGCCAGCAACACGGCGAACAACGTGCGCGCGTTATGATGAAGGCCAGCCTTATGAGCTAGTTCACAATCAGCCGTTGGACACGCCCGCCCGCCAGCTGTGGCCACCCTGCCGCGAAAGGGCAGGTGCATGTGCTCGCGCGCCCATGGGGTGACAATGCGGTGGAACAGTACTAGCGCGTTTTGACGCGGGCCGGCTTGTCGAGCAGAGGTTGCGCAGCTGCGGGCGCAATGTGGGCAAGAATCTGCTCGAATTCCTCCGCCACTGCGTCCACCGTGCTGCGGATCTGTTCTTCGGTGTGGCTGGCCGTAATAAAGAACCGCAGCCGGGCGGCGCTCTCTTCGACCGCGGGGTACATAATGGGCTGTACGTTGATACCGCGCTCGAACAACCGCCGCGAGAGGAGCACGGCTCCTTGCGAACTTCCAACGATGATGGGAATCACGGGCGTATCGTGGCTCATGCCCGTGTTCAGCCCGCGCTCTTTCGCCAGTTTCAGAAAGAGTCGCGAACGTTCTCGCAGCCGGATGACGCGCTCCGGCTCTTTTTCCAAAACACGCAGCGAAGCCAACGCCGCCGCCGCTGCTGCCGGAGGCATGCCGACGCTGTACACAAAGCCGGGGGCGGTGTACTTAAGGTACTCAATCACTTCTTTGCAGCCGGCAATGTAGCCGCCGCAACTGCCGAACGATTTGCTGAGTGTGCCCATCCATAGGTCCACGTCATGCGGGTTGACGTGAAAATGTTCGCCAATGCCCCGGCCATGGTCGCCCATAACGCCGATCGAGTGCGCCTCATCCACCATTAGGAACGCCTTGTGGCGTTTCTTCACTTCGATGAACTTCGGCAGGTCTGGGAAGTCGCCGTCCATGCTATAGACGCCTTCGATCACCACCAGCACACGCCGATAATCGTGGCGCACCTCGCGCAGCACCGCGTCGAGGGCTTCCCAGTCGTTATGGGGGAAGGGACGACGCCGGGCGCCCGAGAGCTGCGCGCCCTGGATAATGCTGTTGTGAGCCAGGCTATCGTGCAAAATCAGGTCACCATGACCGAACAGGTGTCCGATGACCGATTCATTCGTGGCGTGCCCGCCAACGAACACGATGGCGTCTTCGGCTCCCACCCATCGAGCCAGACCGGTTTCCAACTCTCGGTGCAGCGGTTTCTCGCCCGAGACTAACCGGCTTGCCGAAACACTCGTACCATAGCGATCAATCGCTTCTTTGGCGGCGGCGGTGACCGCCGGGTCGCCCGACATGCCCAAGTAGTTATAGGTGGCGAAGCTTAACAGTCTGCGGCCGCCAACGACCGTGGTGTCGGCTGTAACTTCTTCGTGAACCGTGAAGTAGGGATTCTCAAATCCCGCCGACTGGAGCGTTTGCATTGTTGCCCGGAGCTGCAGGTACTCGGGCATGTGTGCGAACTGGTAATCGCTCGGGGGAATTTCTTTTTCGGGGGCGGCGTCGGGACGGTCAGCGCGGCGGGCGCCCAGGTACTTTTGCACCGCGGCCGCCACTTCACGGCAGGTTTCGATGTGTGGAAGGATCGTTTCAGGGAAGCGGCCGCCAAACGTCTCCTCGAGATTGGCGACAATCTCCATACGTTCCAGCGAATCGAGCCCAAGTTCGACCACGTTGGTATCGAGCGTCAGGTTCTTCGCCCGCTCTTTACCCACGGCCCGCACGTGCTCCATGACGGCTGCGGCCACGTCGGGATCGATGCTGGCTAGTTCTTCTTCGGTGAACTCGCGCGAAGGGCGATGAGTTTCCACCGCCGCGGCCGGTGCGGCAAGCGGTTCTTCGTCGTGCTCCCACGCCCGCCACGCGGCGACCTCCTTCAAAGAGTTGCTGAGGAAGTCAGCTCGGCAGGCGTGCCGCTGGATTTTGCCGCTGGAGGTTTTGGGCATGGAGCCATTGCGCACCAGCACAATGGCGTCGGGGGCGATGTCGTGCTCCGCGGTTACATTGCGGCGAACGGCTTCCAGCACGCTTCCCCAGTCGCGATCGCGCGTGCGGGCGGTTTCGCTGACGATAACCAACCGTTCGCGACCGTGCAGCTCTACGGCAAAGGCCGCGGTAGAACCGGGAGGCAGGCGTTCGTCGGTTTGTTCAACGGTGCGTTCGATATCCTGCGGATAGCGGTTCACGCCGCGAATGATGATCAAATCTTTGAGCCGTCCGGTAACGAACAGCTCTTCCTCGTGCATGAAGCCCAAGTCGCCGGTCCGCAGGTAAGGGCCCGCGTCTTCCGCGCCGGGGTCCGACAGCCGGGCTCGGAAGGTCTCTTCCGTCGCTTCCGGGTTATTGAAGAATCCAGCGCCCACGCTGGGGCTTTTCACCCAAATCTCGCCGATATGATCCGGGGGCAGACGCCGGCGCGTTTGGGGATCGACAATCAGCACCTCCTCATCGGGAAGCACGTGACCGCATCCGGTCAGTAACCGCGCGTGAGGATCATCGGGAGGCGCCAGCGAGACATGATGTTCGTCAATGGCCCGCCCGTCGAACGACAAAATCTTGGGAAGCTCCCACTTGTAGCCGCCGGTAACGATGAGCGTGGTTTCGGCCATCCCGTAGCACGGATAGAACGCCTCGGGGCGAAACCCGTACGGGGCGAACTTCTCGGTAAAGGCGCGGATTGTTTCAGGACGCACCGGCTCGGCGCCATTGAACGCCACCTGCCAGCGGCTTAGGTTCAGCCCTTCACATTGATCGGGGGTGACCTTGTCGACGCACAAATCGTAGGCGAAGTTCGGGCCGCCGCTAACGGTTACCCCGTACCGCGACACCGCGCTGAGCCACCGAATCGGCTTCTGCAAAAATGCGAGCGGCGACATTAGCACGTTGGGCCGGCCAAAGAACAGCGGGTTGAGCACGCCGCCCACTAGGCCCATATCGTGATACGTGGGCAGCCAGGTCATCCCAATGCCGTCGCGGGTCAGGTCGAAGGCTAGGGTGATGAGCGCCACATTGTGCATCAGATTGGCATGTGTCAGCATCACTCCCTTGGGCGTGCCCGTGGAGCCCGAAGTGAACTGAAGCAACGCCAGGTCCGAGCTTTGGATGTTGGGCTGGGACCAATTTTCCGGCGGTGCGGTGGCAATGCGGTCTGTCGCAATCCACGAGAGTTGCGCCAAGTGCGGCGTGGCCGAAAGAATGTCGCTGGTGCGGTCGATCACGTCTTGAACGGTGAGCGCCGCCTTGGCCTGGGCGGCCTCGGAGATCGTTTCGATCCGCTCCATGTTGCGGTTACGACGCGGTGGATAGGCCGGAGTCGCCACCGCGCCCGCCGCCAGGCAAGCGTAGAACCCTTCAACAAATTCGAGTCCGGGGGGATACAGCAACAGCACCCGTTCGCCGACGAGACCTTGCCGAATCAACTCGGCTGCGATGGTGCGCACCCGCTGCTGCAGCTCGGCGTAGGTGATCTTTAGTTCTTCGTTCTCCCCGTCAGCCAAGAAGTAATAGGCAATGGCGTCGGGTTGTTCAGCCGCCCAGTAATCCAGGCGATCGATCAGATGGGTGTCTGGCGGGCTAAACGGCGCGAAATAGTCGTCGAGATTCACGGCGAGCGCGACTCCCAGTCCAAAAGCATCAAAATTGTGCGGTCGAACGTCTTAACGCAAGTTAGCAGCGCCACAGTCACCGCGAACAGGGCCGCTTTTTGCGGCGCGCCAACCGTTCAAACCAGCCTGCCGAGCCACGCGAGGGTTGCTATTTGCCTGCCCATAACATCAACCCTGGGCTCACTTCCCGGCGCCGAGGGGAACTTTCACGGTAACATCCTGGCTCCGACAGTTCAAACGCCGTCCCCTTGCGGGTGGGGGCGTCGCAAGGGCGATACCAAGCGATGGCTCTGCGAACGAAATATCGGCCGTGCGCCGGCGAAGCGTGGGTTTTGTCGTGAGGGCGAGGATTAAAGATGCAGAATCTAGGCAGGTAGGAGCGATCGTAACTAATTGCACGATACGCGGATTCGGTTTGTAGCGAAAGGGCGGGAACGGCCCAAGCTACGATTCCAGCGAAGCAACTTGCGAGGCTACGCTAGGCGGAGGGGACTTCATCAGGTAGGCGTCAACATCGTTGGCTACGATCACGCCGTAGTTAATTGCCCCCAGCCACCCTGACATGATAATTCCTACGCTACCGGCATGATATAGCCCCGACACCTGTTCGGGCAGCGCGCGACTGACCGCCAATCCCTCGAACTTAGTGCCAAAGCTGGCCCCTTGGATGTGTTGCGTGTAATGTTTGAAAGTGCGCGGCGTCGCGGCTTCCGCGTGCGCCAAACGACTGCGAAGGTTGGGAATGTACTTCTCGGCCGCGTCGATGGTGGATTCCACCAGGTCGCGTTTGCTGGCTTCGTACTCCTCGTCCGACAGCGTGGCCCAATCTTCGTAGCGAGCGTTGGTGCTGGAAACCACCAGGCATCGCGGCCGTGCTTGCGGACGGGTGCGCGGGTCATAGAACGAGTAGGTGCGGCTGGTAATGTCGCGGCTAAGAAGCAGGTCGGTGCGAAACACCGGCGCGGTGGAGCTGAACAGCAGGTCGCCCGTTGACTCATCAATCATTTCGTCGGGCTTCAGGGCCATATAGACCTGCGTGCTGGAATTGTTCAATCGCACCTCGCGCGCCGCATCGACGAAACGGCGGTCGAAATGCTCTTCGCCCGCGAGCCGGAAGATGGTGAGCTTGAGGTTGGCGTTCGACACCACGGCCCGCGCGCGGATGGTGCGACCGTTCACTTCGACGGCTTCCGCGCGGCCACGGCGAATGACAATGCGGCTCGCATCGCAGCGGATGCGCACATCGACGCCGTTGCGGATCAGTTCCTTGCGCATCAGTTCGATCAGACGATCGGTGCCTCCTTCGAACGTGAATACGCCTTTGCTCATGAAGTTCGAAAACACGATGCCGTACGTGATCGCTGGATCTTCAAGCGTTGAGCCGTTGGCGTAGGTAATGGGCTCCATCAGCAGACGGATGACATCCTCGCGCCCGGGGAAGAACTTATCGAA
This sequence comes from uncultured Pirellulaceae bacterium, assembly GCA_964458385.1. Classification (GTDB taxonomy): domain Bacteria; phylum Planctomycetota; class Planctomycetia; order Pirellulales; family Pirellulaceae; genus JAHWKS01. The sequence goes on along the minus strand of CAYWIS010000255.1, from coordinate 2,464 downwards.
CAACTCCCGCGTGGTCATCTGCTGATCGTCGTAGAAGTTCATGCTCCGCGCGGTGTCGAAAAACGCGACGACGTTCTCCTGCGGTACGCCAAACTTTTCGGTGAGGAGTCGCGTGAAATCCTCACGATTGTAGGTTGTGGTCAGCGAGAACATCGGATTGTCAAACCGGATGTTCTTCAATTGAACAATGGAGTCGGCGATTTCGGAGGTCCAATACCGCCGGCAGCTCTTGATCATTCCCACCGGGAAGCCGTGCAGCGAGATGTCAAAGATGTGGCCTCCGGGCCGCTTGAACCATGTGGCCATGCCTCCCAATTTGTAATGCTGCTCCAGCAAGAGCACCGAGTAACCCGCGCGGCCAAGGATGTTCGCGGTCGTCAGGCCCGCCAGTCCGCTGCCGATCACGATGACGTCGTACTCGTCGCGGGCGCCTTGAAGAAAATCACGAGGCATGTGGAACCTTTCGCTGCAGTTTGCTCTCGCCCCTTCGGTTTATCGCCGTAGAGAAAACGGTGTCCGAGGGGATTAGCTGGATTCATTCACGGGGCAGGCCGCCAGGGCGTCATGGGTTGAGACGGCTTGCCATCACAAAGGTGTGGGGTGGGAGGAACGTTGTGCGGAAGGGGCATCCGAACGAGGGCGGGGACCCGTTTCTTCGATCCAGACTCGCCACGGCGATTGTGCGTCCTTGCCCAGTCCGCCATACAGAAGGGAATCGGGTTGGCGCGGTTCAAGCAGCACCACCTGACCACCCGGTGCAACGCTAATTGTTTGGTCGACACCGCCTTGCCACGGTTCTTGCCCATCACGGCCGAGTCCCAAACGCCGTGCGGCGCCCTTGGGAAGGTTGAAGGTGGTGGTGCGCTGGGCGTCCATCACTTTCATGCTGGCTCCTTCACCTCGCCCGGACGTGACCGCCACGGTTAACGTGTACTCACCGGGCGAGAGAAAGAAGGGAAACCGGAACGCTTCTTGGCCGTCGTCGGTTTCCGCTGCGGCAAAGAAGAGGGTAAATTCGCGCTGCTCGGGCACGTAAACCCGCCAACGCCATTTCCAGTCTTCAATTTGCGGCGCCGCGACCAGGTGTAAGCGGTCGCGATCTTCAATGTTCAAATAGCCGAGTTCGGCTCGCAGTCGCTCGTTCTCCTCCCGTAAGCGCGCCACGTCCCGCAGCGCGGAAAGGTTGGAGGCGAGCAGGCAACCGACGCCTACGAACAGAATCATCGTGCGCAGCGAGAACCGCATGCGCCCCCGGCCAGGAGCGTCTTGAGATTCCACACGTTCCGCGGGAGGCTTCATGACCACCGACCACAACGCGTTTCAAGGCCATCCCCCAACGAAAGAACGGACGGAAATTCACACGCCACACCTACAACGCCAACGGTTGTGGCGAGTTCCTCGTCGTGGCCGAGGCGTCATTCCGACTCGGCTGTGAACGGGCCGTTTTCGGGCAGACACGCCGCCCTGCGGCCAAGGCGCGCTACCCCGCGTTAGGAGACTTTCTGGATGTCCTTCATTATGGGCTCCAAGTAGTTAACCGTGGAGTCCATGCTGGCCAGATGGGGATAATCCTCTTCGGGAATCTGGATGCGATACCGCTTGCGTAGCTCCATCACGATATCGAGGAAGTCCATGCTGTCCATTTCGAGTTGATCTTGGAACGCGGTCTTGTCATCCAGGCCGCTCAGGTCTTCGTCGGGAGCAATGTCGTGGAGGATATTGATGATCTCGTCTCGGATTTCTTCGCGCGTCATCGGTTTGGGGGCGTGAGGTAATGTGGTCAGAAACTATTCGCTAAACCGCTCGATGATGACCACCGAGTTGATTCCTAACATACCGAAAGAGTTGTTCAAGATGTAACGGGGGCGGCCGATTTCTCGCGGCTCATTGAGCACCAAGCCGGGCAGCTCGCATTTGGGGTCGAGCGCGTCGACATTGATGGTTGCATGGCATATGCCGTCTTCGAAGGCCGGCAGGTTCCCCGCCAGCTCCAGCGCGCCTGCCGCGCCCATGGCGTGGCCGATAAAACTTTTGGTGTTGTTGAAGTACGTGTTCTCGCACTTGCCAAAAACTCGCCGCAGGGCGGTGCACTCTTGTTCGTCGCCGCTGTGCGTGCCGGTGGCGTGTGTGCTAACAATATCGATTTGCTCCGGCGCCAGTCCGGCGCGGCGTAACGCCAACTCAATGCACTCGGCCTGCCGTTCGGGATTGGGGAGCACAAAGTCGGTGGCGTCGGTATTCATGGCGTAGCCGACTAACTCGCCGTAAATTTTCGCACGTCGCGCTTTGGCGTCCGATAGCCGCTCCAGCACAAACACGCAGCCGCCTTCAGCCACTACGATACCATTGCGGTTCTGATCAAACGGACGTGAAGCCCGGGTCGGATCTTCGTGCGTCGCCAGCGCGCCTTGACTGTGGAAGCTGGCGAAGATGCCGAAGGTGTGAATGCTCTCGGAGACGCCGC
>CAYWIS010000254.1:2230-8035 GCA_964458385.1 uncultured Pirellulaceae bacterium | reverse complement strand
AGAGGGCCGGTGAGGATGGCAAGACGACATACCCACCTGCACATGGAATGCGTCAAGAAACTCGGAGTGGTGAATCGTCGTGAGCTAATCTTAAGGTCCACGAACGCAAGCGGGGGAGAACCGACCATGTCCGTCCTCCCTCGCAGGCTTGTACGACAACGCCTCGTTTGACCGTCAAGCGGCTAGCTATTGGTGCGAGGCTAGTTCCACCACCAATTGCTCGTCGATGAAGCCGAACGGCGCCGAACTTCGCCGACCTTCTCATCGACTTTCGTGTTCGATGCGACCTGCCAGGATTCGATTTGCACGCCGCCCGACGCAGTAATGATGTACCTGGTTCCGCGTTTTACAAAGCTGGACTGCGTGGCGATCGCCTTAGGTACGTTCCATGTCTCGATGGCGGCGCCGCCTTCCTTTTGAAGCAGCATCGGAAGTTCGCACTTGGCGACCGACAGCAAGTCGTGCTTCTGGATCAGAGCGGCAACAACGGCAAGATCCATCAGGTTGCGAAGCTCTCCAAATACAGGTTCCGCTGCGGAAAGTTCGTCGTACTTCTCCGTCATCAGCTGCGCCCACCGAGCGGCAGGCCCACTCGTACGACCGGTCTGCTTGACCTCGCCCCCTTCGCCTACGAACTCATCTTCGGTAAGCACTTTGACGCCTTGTCCTTGAAGCTCGAATGCAAGACCATCTTCGCTGCGAAGGATCGGCTCATAGTTACAGGCGAGCCACCACCGCGGCGTAACATTCCCGTCGGCCGAACGCACCAAGTCAAGATAACTCGGAAGACCCGCCACGGGGGCTGGTTCAAGCTTCATCGCCAAACGTTTCATGCGGTAATCGGCAGCCACCATCATTCGCGCAAAATGGCTGTCGGCCGGAATACCGGTCAGCGAAATCTGTTGCAATCCCAAGGCCTGTTCGACGCCCCGAATAACTGCGGGCGAAAACGTTTGCTGGTGACGCAAGAACTCTTCAAGCTTACGGCGGCCTTCGGGAGTGGGATCGATCGAGCAGCTAATCCCTTCCGTACGAGCCGCTTCGGCCGTGCGCAAAGCGACAATCAAGTCATCCAAATGGATGACCGGCCGGCCGTTCTTCTCGCCAACGACCGCCCCACTTTCATTGATGCGCCAACCTTCACCGGGCCCCGCAAGCACGATATCGCCATGTTCGGGGTACACAAACACGTATTGAATACGTTGGAGGCCGCCCAGATACTTCACTTCATCTGGCAACACCGCCATATTATTCTTATAGGCATCCGCAATGGCGCGATCCAAACCGCGCAGCGAAACCTTGCGAATTTCCGTTGCGACCTCCATTCCCATGGGAGCGGCCTTGGCGGTGCGAAGCATCTCTCGCCGCAGTTCCTCGCGAAATGCAGGAGTCGTTTCTTCCACCAATCCTTCGGCCGTGATATTCACGCCACCGACCGCGCGATTGCGAAACCCAAAACAGCAACCGGCAAGCGCTTCAGCAAGGGGAATCAAAGCAACTGCCGCAAGCGCCGCCGCGCTCAACAGCCAAAACCACCGATAACGAGTCCACATAAACAAAATCCTGGAGTGGGTGTAATCCGTCGAGCGCCGGAAAATAGGGGAAAACGCAAGAATGGTGGCGAATTAAGTTAAAAGTAATCCATACGACGCATTTTTGCAAGAAAACCCGAAAACGACGTTCAAGCGTTGATTCCGTGGCGGCAATTACTTGCCTGGGACCAACTTCGGCGTTGGAGCGACAACGTCATCCGGACCACGACTGAGCTTTCCCATGTTAGCGTACCTGGTCATTCGCGAAGGAAATAAATGGAGCGATGTGTTCCGTTTGATTCCCGGCCGCACCGTCACAGTCGGACGTGCGCCGACCAACGAAATTGTCATTAAGGACGAGCGTTGTAGTCGGTATCACGCCGAATTATTTATGACCCGCGACCAGTGGACCCTGCGCGATCTGGACAGCCGAAATGGTACGATCGTGGGTAAGACGCGTATCAAAGGCGACTATTGTCTGTCGCCGGGCGACATTATTCGCGTCGCCCACACCCAGATGGCGTTTGTACACGACCTCAGCAAAGCCTTCGCGTCTGAGAACTCGCTCCGCACCCCGACGCAGGGCGAAGAGACTGTCATCGCCTCGTATCCATCCGACGCGAGTCTATCAACAAGCGACTCGAATGTTCTCGATCTTGTCGAACCTACCACGATTACGCATCGTCGTAACCACACCAAATTTCTCGCATCACGCACCGCCGATGACGAACTGGCCATTCCGAAGGTAGGCCGCGCGGCAGCGAAACTGTGCGGTTTGGCATTTGAACTAGCCCAACAGCCCGACGTACTTTCAGTGGCGACTCTCGCGCTTGATGGTCTTTTTGACGGGACCAAAGTGGACGCAGGAGCCGTGCTCTTACGACGGAAAGGCGTTCAGGGCCCCATCACAGAAGACGATTTGGAAGTCGTCGCCGCGAGGACGGACAAAAAGCCCAACTACCACCGCATTTCCTCATTTCTCGCGACAACCGTCCTCCGCGAGGGTGAGGCCGTCTTGGCGCGAAATGTAGGTGACGACAGCGCACTAGGCGGGCGCGATAGCCAGGGCGAGATTCAAGCTACAAGTGTACTTTGCGCGCCAATCCGCCAAGACAACGAAGTAGTGGGGTTAATTCACCTGTACGCAACCGATACCGAGGTTACGCCCGATGTTGACGACTTGGAGTTCACCCTAGCGGTTGCCGATAATGTGGCGTTGGCGCTGCGCAATCTCGACCGCCAACAAAAGTTGGCGGACGACCTTTCGCAGTCGCAAAGCGAAATTGTTCAACTTCGCGAGCGGTTGGGCGACGAAAGCGACATTATCGGCTCCAGTGCGCCCATCATTAAGGTCAAGCAGGAGATTGCCCGGGCGGCTCCCAGCCGCGCAACCGTATTGATCCGTGGCGAAAGCGGCGTTGGTAAAGAATTGGTCGCCCGTGCTATTCACTTCGCCAGCCCCCGGAAAAACGGTCCTTTTAAGTGCTTGAATTGTGCTGCCTTATCGGAATCCCTTCTAGAAAGTGAACTTTTTGGGCATGAACGCGGTGCGTTCACCGGCGCGACCGAGAGAAAGATCGGCAAGTTCGAAGCCGCGCATCAGGGGACGCTCATGCTCGACGAAATTGGCGAGATGAGCCCTTCAATTCAAGCCAAGTTTCTCCGCGTGCTGGAAGGCCATCCATTTGAGCGGGTCGGAGGTAGCGAGGCCATTCAAGTCGATGTGCGCGTCATTGCAGCCACGAATCGCGATCTCGAACGCGAAGTGGTAAATAACAATTTCCGCCGAGACTTATATTTTCGTTTGCGCGTGGTGGAAATTACGGTACCGCCTCTACGCCGTCGTCCGGGCGATGTGGTGGATTTGGCGCATCACTTCTTGGCTCGCTTTAATGCAGAAACAGGGCGGCGTTTTCGTGGCTTTACGCCCGAAGCTCTCAAGTTACTGCAACAATATCGCTGGCCCGGCAATGTCCGCGAGCTAAAGAACGTCGTAGAGCGGGCCGTCGTATTAGGCCGCGGAGAATTTATCGGTGTCGAGGACCTTGCGCTTTCTTCATTGGCCACAGCCGGCGACTCGGGAGAGCTAGCTCCGATGAAGTTAGATCGTTATGAGCCGTTAACGCTAGATGAAATGGAGCGCAATCACATTCTGGCGACGCTCAATTACTGCGACTGGAACAAGAGTCGAACCGCTTCCATCTTGGGGATCGAACGCTCCACGCTCGACCGTAAGATTCGTCGTTATGAACTTGAGCCTCCGGACCACAAGTAGCGAAAAGGCCTCAAACGAAAACGCCCTGGAGTTTGGGTCCAGGGCGAGAATCGAAAGTACGACCGGGATGTTAATTACTTGCTTGCTTAAACACTTTATCTCGTAAAGACTGGCTACGCTCGCGAGCACCCTCGATCAGCGATTGAATCGTGCGTTCGCTCTGAGCTCCCGTGAGTTGGCGCCGACGAAATCCTTCAGACGTTTTTTCGTAGAGAATAATCTGAGGGATCATGGCGCCACGGCCAATTCGACTTGCCAGTTCAGGATGGTGATCGCTGTTAAGCGCAACGTACGATACGCCTTCCAGCTTTCCCTGACGCTCCATCTTTGCAAGGGTGCCCTGTTTCATGGTTTGGCAAGCTGGACACCAGTCGGCGCCAACCACCACGAGCATAGGCTTACCCTCCTTGATCAACGCGTCATACGCCTCGGAGTAGGGTTGCGCGCCAGTGGCCAGCATGGCCGTTTGTAGAACGATACTTACAGCCAGTCCTGTCATCCTCAGATTTCCTTGGAGGGAAAAGACACTCGGATCAATCCGAGCAACTAGGGTAGTTGGAAAAGGTGGGGCAATTGGGTGGAGTTTGTCGCCTGTGGCTCCAAGCGAGATTCTGATAATACCCGTCATTCTCCGTGCGACAAGATGGGCGCAACCAACTTTATTGAAAATTGAGGAACTTGAAGAAGTTGAAGAGGCTTGCGTTTCGCCGCCCGACCGTGATTTAATCTCTAAGACTTTTTCCCGCCGAGGGTTATAATCGTTCATCCGCATTCGTCGAGCAGGGCGTCGCGGCCATATTTAGATTCCGGAATTGGATTGTGCATGAGACTTCGTGTGGGAATTGTTGGACTTGGGGGAGCCTGGGAAACACGTCATCGGCCAGCTCTTTTGGCTTTGCGCGACCGATTCGAAGTAAGGGCCATCTGCTCTGAAGTCGCCAAGCGCGCAGAACAAGCAGCCCAGGAATTCAATGCGGTGGCTGTCGATGGATTCCGCACGCTTACCAAGCGACAAGACATTGACGCCGTTTTGATGCTCGCGCCGCAGTGGTTTGGTCCTCTCCCCATCTTTGCAGCCTGCGAAACCGGCAAAGCCGTTTATTGTGCCGCAGCTCTCGATGTTGATCCCCAGCAAGCGAGGGAAATGCGCAAACGGGTCGAACAGTCGGGAATCGCTTTCATGGCTGAATTTCCCCGGCGACACGCCCCAGCTACGCTGCGATTGAAAGAGTTGATCGCCACGCGGCTAGGCCGCCCCAAATTGCTCTTTTGCCACGAACGACTACTTGTTCCCGAGAAGCCCAACCAAGCCGCCTACGGGCGGCATTGGCCGCTTGCCATGCGGGACCTAATGGAGTTGGTCGACTGGTGCAGGTACGTCGTCGGCGAGGAGCCCACGTCCGTCATTGGCGTGCGGCACGGAGAGACGGGGAATCCTGCCGACGATGATTATCAGATGATGAGCCTGGATTTCTCGAAGAACGGCGTACCAGGAGAAGGGCCGATTGCCCAAATCAGTTGCGGACGGTACATGCCCGCATCGTGGCGAGACGCAGTTTATTTCCGGCCGCCCAGTTCGCTCCAGGTTTGTTGTGAACGAGGAATTGCGTTCGTCGACCTACCTTCAAAAATTGTCTGGTTTGATGAGGCAGGCCAACACGTTGAATCGCTAGATAGCGAGCGGCCGGTTGGCGAGCAACTGCTGACCATGTTCCATCGTGCGGTAACCAGCCTGGTTCGCAAGTGGTCCGACTTAGACGACGCCTACCGCGCCTTGAGTGTGGTGTTGGCTGCGCAAAGCAGCAGTCTCCAAGGTCGTCGTGTGAAATTGGAGTTCTAACCACGCTCAAGCCGCGTTCGACCCTATCGCCCCTTGATGCGGAACCCACGTCGACGCTGCGCGCTATAGGCCTCTAGGGCGCTTTCGATGATGGGAATCGCGGTGTCCGACGGCTCAAACTCGTCAACCTCGACCGCTTTACCTTCGAGCATTTTGTA
>CAYWIS010000254.1:0-2220 GCA_964458385.1 uncultured Pirellulaceae bacterium | reverse complement strand
TGTAGTCCTGGAAGAAGCGGCGCAGCATAGCGAGTCGATGAGGAGGCAACTCGGCCGCCTCACGATAACCGTTGTACTCTGGGTCGTCGACGGCAACCGCCAGTATCTTGTGATCGCGTTTGCCGCTGTCAATCATCGTCATCAAACCGATGGCGCGGGCGTTGACTAACGTGAGGGGGTAAACCTTCTCCTGGCAAAGCACCAGGACATCTAACGGATCATCGTCCTCGGCGAGCGTCTGGGGAATAAAACCATAATTCGCGGGGTAATGCACCGACGAATACAAAATTCGGTCCATGCGCAACAACCCCGTCTCTTTGTCCAGCTCGTATTTAACCTTGGCGCCCGTGGGGATTTCAATAATCGCAACGAACTCGCGAGGCAAGTTTTCGCCAGGCGTGACATCATGCCAGGGGTGAGTCATATTTAATCCTTCAAATGGAATAAGCGTTTGAGCGCTTCGAGTAATCCGTGGGGAGCGCCGTGTTCCGCTTCGTCACGAAGCGACTTGAGCGGCGGGTGGAGCAACTTATTTACCAAACGATCGAACGACAACACAATCTCCCGATGCGCCCGTTCGTCCAGGTCGCCCAATTTATTTAACAAGCGGGTAAGCTCCTCTTGCTTAATTTCCTCACTTCGCTCGCGGAGCCGGCGGATCGTCGGACCCGTGGCGCGGTGACGCCACTCCGCCATAAATCTGGCGGTTTCTTCTTCGATAATGCGCTGCGCTTTGGGCCACTCCTTTTCCCGCGATTTGCGATTCGCTTCGCAAACTTTCTTCAGATCGTCAATCGCGACGAGATAGACACCCAAGCAATCGCCGATTGCGGGGTCAAAGTCGCGCGGCACCGCAAGGTCTAACACGAGCAGATTGCGCTGCTCCCGTTGTTTTTCGATCGATCGATAGTCTTCCAGCGTGACAATCGGGTGGGTAGCGCCGGTCGTGCTCACCACGAGGTCCGCGTCGACCAACAAGTCAAGCAACGATTCCCAGGGCGCCGCCCGGCCGTGGAATTGCCGCGCTAAGCGCTCGGCCCGCAATAAATTACGATTCACCACCGTAATATCTTTGGCGCCTTCATCGCGCAGGTAGTTGAGCGTCTCCTCGCCCATTTCACCGGCGCCAATAACCAGAATTTTCTTGTCGTCAAACCGGTCAAACACTCCCAGCGCAAAATCGGCCACAGCCACGCTGGCAATGCTGACGCGTTTCTGATTAATCGCCGTCTCGCGCGCGACGCGACGCGCCACGCGAATCGCTGCCTGAAATGCAATGTGGGTCAGTGCGCCAGCCGCATTGCCTGACGCGGCCACATCGTATGCCTGTTTTACTTGCGTGATAATTTGCGCCTCACCCACGACCATGCTGTCGAGGCTGGCGGCGACGGTAAATAAATGCCGCACTGCGTCTTCGCCCGTGCGTTCAAACAGCTCATCGAAGATTTCGGCTGGGTCGAGACCATGATACCGGGCGAGGAATTCAACGATCTGCTGATGAGTGGGGCACCCATCGTCAACTTCTGAAGCGGTATAAATCTCGACCCGGTTGCACGTGGAGAGCAACACAGCTTCCGATTGAGGAAACTGCCGTCGGAAGTCCCGTAGCGCGTCCCGCGTCTGCTCAAGTGAAAACGCCAACCGCTCTCGCACTTCGACGGAACTGCGATGGTGGCTGCATCCGACCATTTGGAGCTTCATGCCGCTCCTCCTGGCGTTTGCCCGCCGCCAACCTGCATGTCGAGGATACGCGTTCCATAAGTGCGTCCTACGCTTGTATCCAACCGCTTCCACGTTGGATTGGTCATTGCCGAACGTGAACTGGCGTGCTCCGTCGAAGAGAACAGCACTACACCTAACGCCATCCCCAAAAAGATGAAACTTGCAACGGTCAGATACGCAACTTTCCGCCCTTGGCGAGCCGGTTTATATACGAGATTGAAGATCGAGGCCGCGGCAAGCCATAGGAACAAAATTCCCGAGGTCCATACCACCGGGTCGGACCAAGGGAAACCAGCGCCTGCATTGGCATGGTGAATGATGTTAAGAACGACCCCCGAAACTAAGCCTGCCGCCAACAAACATGACGATAGCACGAAGGAGTCTTCATTCATCCGTTGCAGCCATTCGAGGCTGGGCAAGTTTAGCCCTTGTCGTGGCCGCAGTTTGTTTTTCAAGCGATACGACTGCACCAAATACATGACGCCGGCCACAAAACCA
>CAYWIS010000253.1:0-8091 GCA_964458385.1 uncultured Pirellulaceae bacterium | reverse complement strand
GGCACTCTTTGACGCGGGTCTCGGGGACGTACTTCACGCAGTTGATCGTCTTAGTCTGATAACCGCGTTCGTAGATCGTTTTGTAGCAGGTCAACTGTTGCTTTTCCCAGACGACCTCGCGGCACGTCTTCATCACCGTGCAGCAGGCCGGTTCCGCGCAACACACCGGTTCGCTGCCGCACTTGGAATAGCAGGCGGCGCCACAGTAGGCGGCCGACGCCGTGCTCGCCGACAAAGCAGTCAACACGACTGCTACGATCGGCACACTCAAAAGTGCTCTCATGTTGTCCATTCTCCTTCGCTGACTGACGGGAACGATTGGGGCGCCTGGTCTGACGATACTCTCGTCCGCAGGGGGCAAGCCGCCGAGCCTCTGCTGCTTGCCTTGCTGAACTTTGTCGCGCCGTGGGATCTTTTGGTCGGCGCTTCGCAATCCCTGCAAAGCGCCGACAAAAAGCCCGTTTGTGGTCATTCATCGTCAATCTGGGACGACGGCTTGAATTAGCGCGACTAGATAACGTAGGACGTCGAAAGAGAGTGGAGCGTATCTAAGTATTGATCTAGTCAAAGATTCCGGCGATTCTGCGAAGGATGCGCCTACCGCGCTTCGGACGCCGCCTGCGCCGGTTATGACTCTAGCGCCGCTCGTTTCGATTCGATCGACGCTGCCACCCCCAAACCCAAGAGCGCGGGATCGCGCACGGATTACCGCAGCGGCGGTCGAAGTACTTGGCGATGCTTGACCGGCAGGGCGCTGCAACCTACGTAGTTGATAACCGTCGCACCGCGACGGGCCTGGGCGGCGATGGCGAGGAAGTAAGCAGAGCCCTTGGGCGTGATAAAACAGGCTTCTTTCGACCTGGGAAGGTGGTCGTCGATGTACGGCAGGCAATCTCGCGGTGTTTCCTTGGTGGACCTTCTGATCGTGGTCATTCTTATGGCCGTTTTAGCCACGATCATTATTCCGCAAGTCCGCGACCCGGCCGACAACGACAAAGCCGATACCGCCCTGTCGCATCTCCACACGTTGCGCTCGCAAGTGGAGCTTTATAAGACGCAGCACGACGGCCAGCCGCCCGCCACACTGGAGTTGCTCACCAAGAGGACCAATCGCCGCGGCGCCGAAGACGCCTTGGGGGCATACGGTCCCTACCTTCACGAAATCCCGGCCAATCCGCTGGTTGATCGCGAAATCGCAACCACGGTAACCGAGGTGACCACCGATCCCACCGCCCCGACAAACAACGGCGGCTGGATTTACAACACCCAGACAGGCGGCGTTTGGCTCGATCACGAAAAAGGCTTCGTTCCCTCAGAAGCCTAAAGCCGTTGGTTACGTCTCGCGCTGCGTGTGTCGCCAAAGCGCCGCGATGTTCACCTTTCGATGGTAGCGCGTGTCCGTAGACATTCGTTGATTGCCCAGGCTGAAGCCTGGAATCCACCAGCGAATGATCGCCAGCCGGTCGCCAAGTTTCATCACCTTTCGGGCCACGAAAAGGCTGAACAATGGCAATACGCTTCGCCGTTTAAGGTTGATCCGATTCCGTAAGCTCGCCGTTGTATTCGCCCAATCGGTCAGGGCGGGGCAGATGGTCTTTCAGGATAAACTTGGGCCGGGGCTGCGCGTTGATAAACGCCGCCAGGTCGGCCGCGTCCTGTTCGCTTAAATACGGATCATCCAGCGGCATTGCCACCTTCAACCAGGCCGCCAGTTTGTCATTTCGCGACAGGCCCGCTCCGTCGTTATAAGACCTTTCGCCCCACACGGGCGGGCCGTCGTCGCTTCCTTCCCCCGAATCGCCATGGCAGGCGGCGCAGTGGTCGGCGTAAAGTGTCTTGCCACGCTGGGGATTCGCCTGCTTCACGTCGATCGTAAGCGGGCGCACATGCAGTGGGCCGAGGGGCCGCTCGGGGTTCATAGCCAACGGCTCGCCCGAAGACAGCCAAGTGATATACGCGGTCACCGCCACCGAGACTTCGCTTCCCTTCGGCGGTCGCACGCCGTTCATACTGCGCATGAAGCAATTGAGCACGCGGTCTTCCAGCGTAATGACGCGTTTCTCACGAGGCGACCAGGCGGGATAGGCCGTCGCCACGCCAAGAAACGTAGCCGCCTGCGGATCGGTCCCCGCTTTCAAGTGACACGAACTGCATGTCAAAGCGTTGCCCACATAGGGCTTTGACAGCGGGTGCTGGTTCGTGTTCTCAACAATCGCTTCGCCCAGCTGCACCACGCGCCCCAGTTCTCCCGGCGGCAGCTCCTTAGGGACAGTTCGCCGCGTCGACTCCTCCGCTCGCGTTGGGTCAGCGCTGACCACCAGCATCCCCAGCGCGCCAAACAAACACCCCGCCGCCACGATCCCCAAAGTCAACCGCATGGTTCAGCACTCATCCTCTCAGCAATATGGGCCAAAACCGCGCCGCCGTTTCATTATATGGCTGGTGGCAAACATGCCCGCCCCACCCTTACTGCCGCAACGGAGCCGACGGTGCTAGCGCCGAAAGATCGGGCGATTGCGTGCGAGGGGCGCGCCGCAAAGCGAAGAGGACGTTCCAGAGTGGCCGGGGATCAACCACTCGGATCGTAACGGAGCGGGGGAGCCGAAAGCTATGGCCGTATCTGAATCCGTGCGACGGCGCAGAAAAAAAGCCGCCTTGCGGCGGCTGAAGTGGAGGATAGGGGACTTGAACCCCTGACCTCTTGAATGCCATTCAAGCGCTCTCCCAACTGAGCTAATCCCCCGTCGATTGATGAATTGACCCGGTGGTGGGTGCAACTCGTTGTTGGTTTTTAAAAGGTATCAGCAGAGGCACGGTGCGTCAAGGCGGGTTGGGATCTCGGGGCAAAGGGCGGCTTTGTGGCGTACTTTTCGGCCAGAAAGGCTGCGCTGCTCGGTTCCGCAAGGTAGACTTGGGCTGTGTACGCGACGACCGGAGACATTGCGCAGGAACAGAGCATGGAGCACCACCCGCACCGCGCCCGGAAGGCCCAACAGTACCTGCTTGGCGCAGTCAAGGTGGCGGTGTCGGCGGCCCTTTTGGGGTATCTCTTCGCCAAGGCCGCGCGGGACGACAGCTTTCAACAGCTTCGCGACCAGCCGAAGGAGTGGGGACTGCTGGCGGCGGCGCTGGCGGTGGAGCTGGCCGCAGTGATGCTGACGATTGTGCGTTGGCGGCTCTTGGTACGGGCCGTCGAATTGCCCTTTACCTTCGCCGAGGCGTTTCGGTTGGGGTTTCTGGGGTTTCTACTGAACTTCTTCACGCTCGGCGTTGTCGGCGGCGATGCGATACGGGCCGTGTTTGTGGCCCGCAGCAATCCTGGCCGCGGCGCCGTGGCGGTGGCGACCGTGGTGGTTGACCGCGTGTTGGGGCTTTTAGGCCTGATGGTGCTGGTTTCGATCAGTTTCTTCCTGGTCGATTGGAACACGGTCGAAACTCGCGACCCCGAAGGATTGCTCGTCATCCAGAACCTGTGTCGTGTGGCGCTGGTGGGAACGGCGGTCGGCGCGGCGGGCCTGGGCGTGCTCTTGCTCCCTGGCTTTACGACCAGCCCACTTTGGGACTTGTTTACCGGGCTGCCTGGCGTGGGAACCACGTTTGCGCATCTGATTGAGGCGCTTCGCATGTACCGGCGGCGGATCGATCTGCTGGTGGTGGCGCTTGTGATGAGTTTGGGCGTGCATGGTCTCTTGGCCGTGGCCATTTATCTGATTGCGCATGGCCTGCCGGGGCAAACGCCCGGCTTTCTGGAGCACCTGGTCATTTCGCCCATGGCGAGTGCGTTTGGCTCGTTGCCGTTGCCCGGCGGTTTGGGAGCCTTTGAGGTCGCGTTGGATTTTCTCTACCGGCGTGTGTCGCCCGAGCGGGTCGCCGAGAGCCAAGGCTTTGTGATCGCGCTAGCGTATCGGGTGGTGACGCTGTTGATTGCGGCCATCGGCGTGGGATATTACCTGACCTCCCGCCGCGAAGTGCGTCGCCTTATGGCCGAAGCCAAGAAGCAGCGTCAAGATCCAGCGTAGCAGGTAGGCTGGCCTGAGCCTTTCGCCGCCGATGGGTTGCTCTACCTTCCGCTGACGCCGTGTCTATAATTGGGAAAACGGTTTCCTTCCTCGATGCCCGCGCCGGTCGACTGGGCTTACGGCGCCTTGGGATGAGCAATCCGAAATTGCGGCGGCAAATTGCCTTTGAAGCCGCCCGGTTGATGTACTTTCGCCAAGAGTCGGAATACTATCGGGCGAAACATAAAGCGGCTCGTCGTATCGGCCAAGGATGGGTCAAACCGACCGACCTGCCAAGCAACGCTGAGATTCGCGACGAAATCCAAGCCCTGGCCCGCATGTACGAAGGGGATCGTCGCGACGATAACCTGCTGGAAATGCGTTTGGAAGCGCTCCGGCTGATGCGCGTCTTGCGAAAGTTCAAGCCGCGGCTGATCGGCAGCGTGATGACGGGGCACGTCCGGCAAGGGTCTGACATTGACCTGCACGTCTTTACCGACAGCGTGCACCTCGTCTGCGATGAACTCGACGAGCTGGGAATGATCTACGACGTCGAGCGGAAACGCGTGCTCAAGCACGGCGAGGAGCGCGTCTTCACGCATATTCACGTCCGGGACCGGTTCCCGTTTGAGATCACCGTCTATCCCAGCGATAAGGCCCATTACGTTTTCAAAAGCTCGATCACGGGCAAACCCATTGAACGGGCTAGTATTGCCGAGCTAGAGCAGATTCTTCGCCGCGAGTACCCCAACCTCGACCTGGAAGAAGCCCTAACCGAAGTGGCCGACAAGCCGGATCGATTCCAGGTCTACGAATCGCTCCTTTTGCCGTTGGAATATGTAAAGCAGGATCCACGCTGGCACCCCGAGGGCGACGCGCTCTATCACAGCCTGCAAGTCTTCGACCACGCCTGCGACGAAGCGCCCTACGACGAAGAGTTCTTGCTTGCCGCGCTCCTGCACGATGTGGGCAAGGCGATCGATCCGCAAGATCATGTGGGGGCCGGGCTCGAGGCGCTCGATGGCTTCATCACCGAGCGCACCGCCTGGCTGATTGAGCACCACATGGAAGGACAGCAACTTCTCGACCGCACTCTTGGCGCCCGGGCCAAGCGCCGACTGCAAGAGAATGAAGACTACGAGAATTTGCTGATCCTCGCCCGGTGCGACCGCGCCGGCCGGCAACCGGGCGTAGAAGCGCCCGAACTCGACGAAGCGCTAGACTATATTCGCAATCTGGCCGAATCGTTTGGCGAGTAAGCCCGCGGCAGAGCGCGGCAATGGCCTCGCCTGACGCCTATCCGCGGCCGACGCGCTGCAGGACGGTCGTTAGCGTTTGCCGCAGCACATTGCCGCTGGTGCGGAGCTGCTGGATTTCCTTCGGCCACAGATCGATTTCGTGTCGAGCGACCACCCCGCGGCGACCAACGACCGTGGGGACCGACAGGGCGACGTCGCGAATGCCATAGCAACCGTCTTGCACGCTAGAGACGGGCAGGAGCCGGTTCTGGTCCAAGGCGATGGCGTGAATCACATCGCGGATGGCGATGCCCACGGCAAAGCCCGCCCCGCCTTTCTTCTTGATGACTTCAGCGCCCGAGCCTTTGGTGCGGGTGAACAACTCATTCGCCAGATTGGGCGACCAGCCAGGGAACTTCTCTAAGGGGAGTCCTCCCACGGTGGCGCTCGACCAGATGGGAACCATGCTGTCGCCATGCTCGCCCAGGATTAAGGCCGAAACCTGCGTTGGGGCGACCTTCAATTGCTGGGCGATCAGGCTGCGGAAACGAATGGTGTCGAGCTGCGTTCCCAAGCCAATCACCTGGCTCTTGGGCAACTTGAGCCGGTCGGCGGCAATGTAGGTCAGAATGTCGACCGGGTTGGATACCACAAGGCAGATGGCGTCCTTCTTGACGCCGGCCTTGATCACGTCGGCCAGGATCGAAAGGAACAGGTCGGTATTACGGTTGATGAGGTCGAGGCGGCTCTCGTCGGGCTTACGTCGCAGCCCTGCGGTAATGCAGATCACGTCGCTATCGGGGATCTGTTCATAACCGCCCGAGACGATCACCTGGTCGGCCGTGCTGGGGCCGCCGTGGAGCAAGTCCAACGCTTGGCCGCCCGCGGCGTCTTGATTCACGTCCAACAAGGCGATCTCGCGCACCACGCCCCCACATTGGAGCGCGAATGCCGCACATGACCCCACCAATCCCGCCCCGCCAATAATACTTACCTTCATGAATCACACCTAACGAGAGATTTTGGATTGTGGACCACGGTTCGCGAATCGTCGGCAAGAAGAAACTGCAAGCAGCGATTGCGATTTTCTTCGGCGCCGGGCAGTTCCCGTTACGCTTTGGCGAGCGCCGCCATGACCCGGTCGGTAATTGCTTGGATGAGCGCTTCCTGATCGACGTTGCCCAGCGTGGTCGACACCGTGGTCGGCGCGCCGTTATTGGATGCTCCGCCTGCGGGCGCTACACCCGAGACAACATGGGCCGATGGAGCGCTGGCGGCTGCTTCGTGCGCCGAGGTAGGCTTCGGCCGCATCGGAGGCGGCGGCTCAAACGCCCGCCGCTGCACGCCCGTTTCGTGCCAGGTGTCGCGGAAGATATCGTTAGCGCAGATGTCGCAGTTCTTGTATTCCTCGGTGTTCCGCGGATCAGAATAGCCCCACTTCTGCTTTAGCTCCAACAGCTCGCGCTCTTTGGCCTCGCTGAAGTAGTGGATGCCGCCCAAGCTGCGGGCGAGCATCAGGATTCGGCAATACGCATCGAGGATCTCGGTCCACCAGTAAGCCCGCTCGACGTCTTGCCCGTAGCTTACGGTGCCGTGGTTGGCCAGGATGATGATGTTCGTCCGTGTCACAAAGGGACGGATCGTGTCGGCGAACGCTTGTCCGCCGGGCGTCTCGTACCGCGTAATGGGCACATCGCCCAGAAATACTTCGACCTCGGGCAGCACACATTGCGGGATGGCTTCACGAGCTACGGCAAAGGCCGTGGCGTGCGGCGGATGGCAGTGCACAACCGATTTGATGTCGGGCCGCTGGCGATAAACCTCGAGGTGCAACAGAGCCTCGCTGGAACGCTTCTTGATTCCCGCAATCTGATTCCCCTGCATGTCGATCGTGCAAATGTCCTCGGGCTTGAGGAACCCTTTGCAATGCAGCGTGGGAGTGCACAGCACCTCGTTCTCGCCGATGCGAACGGTAATGTTGCCGTCGTTCGCCGCGGCGAACCCCTTTTCGTAGATGCGGCGGCCGATTTCGCAGATGTCCTGTTTGATCTTATGGACGTTCACGTGAGCCATGAGGATGCCAAGGTCAGGTGGAAGTAGGTAATGTTCGTCTTACGGGGTGCGAATTGCCCAAGTTGCCGGGGCCTGGTGCGTCTCTTGCGTTTCAGAGGTCCAAGCGGTCAATAATCGCAGCGGCGTAGGCGTCGACTGGTTTGATCTCGGGGCGGAAGGGTTGGGCTGCTTCCGCTCCTTCGCTCAATGCGATGAGGCTGCCATCGCCCGCGCCCAGCGCGTCCCAGACCACCAGCTCCTCGTCGGTTTCGGGCTCCTCGCCCCGCAGGTTGGCCAAAGTGAGCGGGACCGCCAGCTTCAGCCGCGCGCCGACAAAGCTCGGATGCACGCGATTAAGCGTGACGGAGCCGAATACGCGTGCAATTCGCATGGGGCCGCCTCTCTTGGTTCAGGGATACGCAGTTGCTTAGGCCGCTGGCCGCTTCACGAGGGAAGCGGTCATGCGGAGCCGTCTTGTAACAGGGCCGGGCACTCGCGGAGGCCGGCGCCGACAAACTCGCGGACCAGCAACCGCTGCTCGCGCGCGGGGTGGTCCTTGGGGTTGTAAATCAAAACGTTGGGGGCCGCCGTTTCCAGCGCCTCTTTCAGCGCCTTCAAAGTCCAGCCCCACACGGCGCGCACGCCGCGTTGCCGGTTGGCCAGACATACGGCGGCGGCAGGTCGCGAGGTCAACACCAATCCGAGTGCGGGGCGCTCTGCGAGGGAATCGCCAAGTCGCTCGACGAGCACCGGCAACTCGGCGTGTTGCAGCGAGCTGACCGTCGCCAACCCTTGCACGTGGG
>CAYWIS010000252.1:3280-8125 GCA_964458385.1 uncultured Pirellulaceae bacterium | reverse complement strand
TCTTTTCGAGTTGTTCGAGAACGATTGGCCAATGCTGGAGTGTGTCTTCGTCGGGCAGCCCACGATCGCGCGACGCTTTGAGCATTTTGCGCAGACGATCTTCGTCGTCTGACGCCAACCCGCCAAGCACACGCGACCAGCCATCTTCCCGCGTGCGCTCGAGCCGTGTATCGGGCGTATCGGCGCTGGCAACTTTGGCGCCAGCATCAAACTCCCAGCGGGGTTCGCCCGGCGCAGTCACCACGTCGGGCTCGCTGGCTGCCTGCGGCGCGGCACGAAGCCGGGTGTCAACCTCGCGCGAGCCGCCTTCCAATTCGGCATCGGTCAAAGGCGGTCCACCTGCAAACTGAGGTCGTCCGCCCCAAAGCCAATACCAGTTCTTTGGTTTGCCGGCCTCGGTCATCAAGGTCAAGACCAGCATGAACATGGCGACCAACATGAACAGACGAATCCGCACGCGCCGGGAAAAGTAATCTGGCGGAGGACGGCGCAAGGGCTTGTCTTCGGAAGAGTCGCGTTGATTGAAAAGCATGGAAAACCGAAAAGGATTATAAAAATCCCGAATAAGCTACTTTGATTCTAATGCACATTCGCCCCGAAAGGGGGCGGTTATTCGTGGTTTCACGCAAGTCCTTGAAATTAAAGGAATAGGATCATTAAGATAAGAGTGTGGCCCCGGCGTGGGGAATAATTGTCGCGCACCGGCGCGAATCTCTCATCGCTTGGCAGGCCGGGCAAGTTCGTCCCCGGATTCGTCCGGAAATTGCTGAGGACCTCAATTTGGCGCTCACGCAGGAGCAATTTGACGCCCTGGTGGAGGAGCATGCGCCTGCCCTGTATCGCACGGCGTTCCGCCTAATTGGCGATCGTCATGAGGCAGAGGACATGGTGCAAGAGACCTTCCGGTCCGCCTGGAAAAGCCGCCACCGGTACGAAGAAGGCCGCGGCGACCGCGCCTGGCTGGTGTCCATTTTGCGACGGCGGGTGGTGGATCGATGGCGGAAGCGCCAAAGTCTTCGGGTGATTTCCAGCGAGTCGCCTCCTGAAGTCGGGGTGGAGGGGGAAGACCCCATCGCGCACCAGTACAGCGACGAAGTGCAGCGAGCGCTCAACCAACTGGACGACAAGCTGCGCGAAACGCTCCTCCTTGTTGTGGTGAGCGAACTAACCCACCAGGAGGTGGCTGACGAATTGGGGATTCCCTTGGGAACGGTGTTGTCGCGCGTAAGTCGGGCACGGCGGCGACTTCGTGAATTGCTCGCTACGTCAAGTGTCTTTTGAACAATTGTGCTGTTATAATTCGCCCCCAACGGCGTTGGATTGCACCACGGGTTTTTGTTTGTGAAGTTAACGGCTAAGTGACACCCCTTGTCGATAACAAGCAATCGCGTGGCTTACATCTAACGTAATTCGTTGTCGGCGCCGCCGGCGTTGGTAATATGTCCGATCCCTCCCCCGATTCCTGGCTCGACGCCCAACTACGCGGAACCCCTGTTCCGCCCGAGTTGCTGGAGCGACTTCGCGCCATTGCCAGAGAAGGGGAGGCCACCAGCCACTGGAGCGACTCCGCGCTGGATCGGGCGTTAATAGAAGTACCCGTTCCCGAAGGGTTAGTTGCGGGGATACGGTGCGCGATTGAAGAAGAAATCGTTGAAGAAGCGCTCCGCGATGTGCCGGTGCCGGCAGCGGTGATTGCCCGAGCGAGGGTCATTCCCTCGATGCGCCGCCGTCTCCCGCCTTGGCTGCGGGCAGCCGCAGCCGTGCTCCTATTCGTAGTTGTGGGAGCTTCTTACCTGACCGGCGTGGTGGCAGTTACCGTCGCGGGGAAAATCCCAACCCCTTCGCCAACTAGGGTCACGGCGGTTGATTTGGGGCCTTTGAAATTAGAGGCAAATTCTGCGGAAGATTTGGCCGTCTCATTCGTTATCCAAGAAGATATGGCGCTGGCCGAGGAAGCGCCACATGAAAATGAAATCGCTTTAGCCCCAATCGACACCCCAACCACCCGCGGCCCGGCAGGCGAGTTAGCGTTGGCGTTCGAATCCGGATTTCTTCCCTTGCAAAATGTGATCTTGGCCCGTTGGAAGCCCTTAGGAGCTCAATGGGCCGACGACACTTTGCCGAATCTGGAAACCGCCCCTGCTATAGCGGCCCACGGAATCGAGCCGCCGCTAGTACGCGGATTTGATCGCGTGTTTTTACACACCTATGGGGTATTCCCCTTGGTGTCGCCGGCCGTGAATCCGGCTCTTACCGTATCGTCGGTGCCTTTATCGACCTCGACAGCCAGTTACGACCTTACCGAGCGATTAGCCGCAGCGAATCGCTTGCCCGATCCGCGGGATGTCCGATTGGAGGACTTTCTGGCGGCTGTGGATTATCAGTTCCCGTTGCCAGAGCCTAACAACGTAGCGATTCGCACAGCAGCGGGCCCCTCGCGGTTTGGCAATATTTACCAAGGACTTCGTCCGCAGTTGCTGCAGGTTGCCGCGCAAGCTGGCCCTGACGGCGCCCGTGCTAACTCGGCGACGCGGCTTACCGTAGCGGTCGACGTTTCGGCCAGTATGCGCTGGAACGGCCGTATGGAAATGACGCAGCAAGCGCTCATTCGGCTTTTGGATCATTTCGGCCCGCGCGACCGATTGGACCTGGTGGCGTTTAACGAAGAGGTGGTGTACTTGGTCGATGAGGCCTCGCGCGAGGACCGTCCCAAACTGCTTGAAATTTTGCGCAAATTGCACCCGCACGGAGGAACGAACCTCGACGCCGGACTACGCGAGGCCGTCGGCCTCTCCTTTTCGGGGCAAGTGGAACGCGACGCCGCACGGCGAATTGTATTGCTCACCGACGGGCGCATGGGATTGCCGCCTTCAGAAGCCGAACGCATCGAGGCGTTTCTTCGTGAAGCGGCCAAGCAAGGTGTAAAATTAGACGTAATCGACCTGAGCCAACAGGAGGAGTTTCCGGAGTACCTGGAACGCATTGCCGCCGCAGGTGGGGGAAAGGTTCGCCACGGCGACGATACGGATCAGATCCGCTGGGGATTGGTGGAGAGCTTGCTCGGCCATTCGGCGCTGGTGGCTTCCGATGCCGTCCTCCACGTCAAATTCAATCCCGAAGCGGTGGCGGCTTACCGCTTGTTAGGGCACGAACCAACACTGGCCGACGTTTCTTCGACCGAAACCACCGTAGGAGAACTGCGCACTTTGCAGGCAGCGACCGCGCTTTATGAAGTGTGGTTGACGCCCAACCCGGTGGACGACGTGGCGACGGCGGAATTGACGTGGATTGACCCGCGCACCGGTGCGGCGCGGCGACAAGTCCAGCGGATTAGCCGCCTGCAGTTTTCGCCGTCGCTGGCCGAGGCGCCGCTGTCGCTCCAAGCGGCGACCGTAGCGGCGCAAACGGCGGAAGTGCTTCGCCGCTCGGTCTTTACTCCGGCGGCGCAGCGAGATTTCGGGAATATTTTGAGCGTTGCCAACGAAGTCAATTCTAGCCTGGCGCAAGAGCCGAGTTTTCGCCGGTTGGTCAACCTGATTCGCCGGTTGGACGAATTGCAAACGCGTCAGAACTTGTAGCCCTCGTGGCGAATGATCCCATCCCAAGCGAGCGTCGTGGGGCGTTCGCGGCGCTCCTGCCTAATCGAAATAGACGTCACTATATGTCCGCTTTGGGCCACCCTTTACCTCGGTTTTTGGAGGCCCAAGGTTGCAGGGCGGTGTTTGCCGTTATACCTTAGCAGTTAACACTCCTTTCGTCCCGTTTTCTCGGGATTGCCGTCCGCATCCTGCGGAAGCCTAAAAGGATCTCGCAATGAAACGAAGTGGCCTTGTCTCAAGGCGTCTGCCGGTAGGTCTTTTCGTAATTCTCTCGTTGGTATCGGCAGTTCCCTTGTATGCGGAGGAGCCATCGACGGAGTTTCTCGAAAAGCTGCGCGAGCGCCGTTACTATGACGTGGCGCTGGAATACCTCAATCGCATGGAGACCAGCGCACTGGCGACGCCCGAGTTTAAAGCCATTATCGAATATGAACGCGGTGTTACGCTGATTCAGCAGGCTGGCGTCACGCGGGACCTGACGCAACGCGGCAAAGTCCTCGATCAAGCCCAGCAAACTCTTAATGAGTTTCTGAAGAAGAACGCTGGCCACGACTTAGCCTCTGCAGCCCGTAGCCAATTGGGCAACGTGCTGGTCGAACGAGGACGCATGTTGGTCGAAAGAGCCAAGGCGCCCGGCGCCGCCAACGCTTCGCAAATGTTGGCCGACGCCGCCAAGATGTATGACGAGGCGCACAAGGTCTTTGAGAACTCGCGAAACGCCATTGCCGAGGAACTCAAGGGCATTCCCAAGGTCATCGACACCAAGGATCGAAAGCAGGCCGCGCTGGTCGATCGCCGCGACCAGCTCCGCAAAGATTATCTGCAAGTCAAGCTTCTGGCGGCCGCGGTGCTCGAAGAGAAGGCGGACACCGCTAAGGACGACTCCAAAGAGCGTAAGGACATGCTCCTGGCGGCGGCTAGGGCTTACGAAGAAATTTACGAAGACTACCGCACGTACGTGGCGGGACTTTACGCTCGCATGTACCAGGGCCGTTGCCACCAGAAGGCCAAAGATTTCAAAGAAGCTCTGACCTTCTACAACGATCTGTTGGAGCAACCCGATGAGCCCGACGCCTTCCGGGCCGTGAAGACCAAGACCCTTCTGCTGGCGATGGACTGCTGGCTTGATCCGTCGCAAAAGAAATACGCCGAGGCCATCACGCAAGGGAGCGCCTGGCTCGACAAGATGCGGCCCAATGAAGCCAACGATTCCGAATGGCTCACCCTGCGGCTTCTGGTCGCCAAG
>CAYWIS010000252.1:0-3270 GCA_964458385.1 uncultured Pirellulaceae bacterium | reverse complement strand
AAGCAACACGCCGACAACCTAGATAAAACGGACAAGAAACGCGACGACAGCTACCGCGAAGCCACTCGCCTGGCGCAAGCCGTCGCCAGACAGGACGCCAACCGCGACGCCCGACGACAGGCCGAAGAGTTACTCGCGACGCTTCCCACCGCACGCACCGCCGCTGGCCAAGACGACAAAGAAATCGTTCCCCGGACCTTCGCTGAAGCGCGGACCGCTGGCAACGACGCCCGCGAAGAGATGACCAGCGCTCAAACGATGGTCAAGTTGATTACCCCAAGAATCCAGTCGGAAAAGGACGCCAAGGTCCAGGAAGACCTGAAAAAGCAGGTGGAGGAAGCCCAAGCCCGGGCGGTCGCCAAGCGCGATCAAGCGTTTAAGTATTATCGCAAGGCGTTGGAGCTAGCGGCGAACGATCCGGATGTAACGCTGGACGACCTGAACGTCATCCGGTACTTCCTCTGCTATCTGCACTACATGCGCGAGGAGTACTACGACGCCGCGGTAGTCGGCGAATTCGTCGCACGTAAGTTTCCGTCGCATGTCGGCGCCAAACCGTGCGCTAAGATCGCCATGGCGTGCTACATCAAGTTGTTTAACACGCCCAGCGAGACCGAGCGGAACTTCGAAGCTGACCAATTGGTATCCATCTGCGATTACATCACCAAAACCTGGCCCGAAGCCCCCGAAGCCGCTGACGCGCTCAATACGCTCATCCCGTTCATGATTAACCGGGGCAAGCTGGATCAGGCTGAGCAATACTTGGCCCAAATACCCGCCGACTCGCCCCAGCGCGGCGATGCAGAGTTGAAAACCGGCCAGGCCATGTGGGCGGCCTACTTGACCGGAATGGCGGAGTTGCACAAGTGGCGCCGCCCGGTCGAAGACGGCGGCGAAGCTCCGCCCGTGGGAGTCGACTTGGCGCAGCGAGAACAAGACCTGGAGCAACTAAAGCAACGGGCGCAAAAGACCTTGGCCGACGGTGTTGAACGCATGCGGCAAGCGAACAAGATCGACCGCACGCTTGCCGCGGCGGTGTTGTCGCTGGCGCAGATTTACGTCGACACAAACCAAGCGCCCAAGGCCATCGCCGAGTTGGAGCACCCGCAAATTGGCGCGCTCACGTTGGTCAAGAACAACCATTCTGCGACCCAGCGCGAAGGTTACGCCCAGGAAACCTACAAGACCGCCTTGCGGGCGTACATCGGCTCGTTGCCCTCTGCTGCGAATCCCGGCGAGGTGATGGACAAAGCTCGCGGCGTAATGGATGACCTCAAAAACGAGGTTATGAAAGACCCCGAAGGGCGCAGCAAGCTCGTGGCGATTTATGTCAGCCTCGCCCATTCCGTTAAACAATCAATCGACTTGGCCGAAACCGAGGAAGCCAAGAACGCTTTGTCGAGCGGCTTTGAAACCTTCCTGCGTCAGATCGGTCTGGAAAGCACCGATGTAAACATCTTGAACTGGGTCGCCGTCACGTTCCAGAACTTGGGCGAAGCCTTCGATAATGGCAAGAATCCCCCGCCCGCCAAGGCGCTGAACTTCTACAAAGAAGCCCAAGCAACCTACGAGGGGATGCTCAAGAAGGACCAAGCCAACGACAAGTTCTTGGAAGACAAAATTGCCGACCACGTCATGGTCGAACTGGCGAAGCTCAAGCGGCGCCTGGGCCAATACGACGAGGCGCTTAAGCTGTTCGCCAAGGTGCTAGAGCGTAATCGCACCATGCTTCCCATCCAAGTCGAGGCGGCCCTGACCTACCAAGAGCGTGGCAAGGTTGAAGAATCCGCCTATCTGAAGAAGTCGATCACCGGCGGATTCCCCGACGACAAGAAGCAAGACATCATCTGGGGCTGGAACCGCCTGGCCAAAATCGTACAGAACCATCCGCAATACCAGACCTACTTCTTCCAAGCCCGGTATAACGCCGCCAAAGCTCTATTCGACTACGGTCGGAAAGAGAATAAGCGGAACGATATCGAAATGGCCAAGAAGTACCTGCTAGTCACCCAAAAGCTCTATCCTACACTCGGCGCGCCCGACTTCCCCGAGTGGGAGCCTAAATACACCGAATTGCTGACCGACGTGCAGAAAGCCCTAGGCGAAAAGCCGCCCTATGGCTTCCCTAAGGAAGAATCCGAGAAGAAGTCCCCGGCGCAAACCGCTCAGCGGCGTTGAGGAGCCGGCCTGATCGCTCACGTTTTTCCTTTCCTCCCATCGCAAATCACCCTTACTTTTCAACGCCATGAATAAACATCTTCTTCCCTTGCTTTTCGCGCTGGCCGCCTTGGCGCCGCAAGCCGCTTGGGCGCAGTTCGATCAAGTCTATGGCGAACGTGGCACTCCGACTCGGGGCACGGTAGTCAACACCAGCCCGGTCGAAATCGTCATGCAAACGCCTACGGGCAATCAGACCTTCCAGGTGAATGAAGTCCGACGGGTCACTTTCGATGGCGAACCGAACGAACTTGGCCGCGCTCGTCAGTCGATCCTGTCGGGCCAACTCGAACAGGCCCTGGAAGATCTGAAAAAGATCGACGTCAACGGCATCGGCCGAGAAATTATCAAACAAGACGTTCAGTTCTACCTGGCTTACACCGAAGGGAAGCTGGCCTTGGCGCGCGGCGGCGATAAGAACAAAGCAGCAGCCGACCTCAATGCGTTCTTCCGGGCCAACCCCGGCAGCCACCATCGGTTTGAGGCAGCCGAACTATTGGGCGATTTGGCCATGGGCTTGGACAAGCCCGACGTAGCAAAAGTCTTCTACGACGAGTTAGCTAAGGCGCCTTGGCCAGAGTACAAGATGCGGGCTTTCGTGCTGGGCGCCGACGCTCTGAAAGTTAAAGGCGACTTCGCCGCCGCCTTGGCGGATTACGAAAATGTCCTTGGCGCCAACATCGATACCCCAGCCGCCAGTCGTCAAAAGCTAATCTCGCAAGTCGGCAAGGCCGAATGCTTGGCCAACACCGGCAGAACGGACGAGGCGATTAAAATTTGCGAAGCGATCATCAAAGACAATCCCTCGAACGACATGGAGCTTTTTGGCCGGGTGTATAATGCCTTGGGCACGGCGTACGTTAAAGCGAACAAGCCGCAAGACGCCGTGTTGGCGTTCCTGCACGTCGACACCTTGTTCTTTGGCGATCCCAACCAGCATGCCCAAGCGCTGTACTACCTCAGCGACCTCTGGAACCAACTGAACCAGGCGGACCGTGCCTTAGACGCCCGCACGAAACTCACACCAGCCGATACCCTAAATCAAGCTGCAAC
>CAYWIS010000251.1:0-8219 GCA_964458385.1 uncultured Pirellulaceae bacterium | reverse complement strand
GACCGGTTTCCGTTTGAGGCGTGGAATCGCCCAACGCCCGGGACTCGTTAACAGGCACAAGCGATGGCTAAGCCGGAACTTACTCCCCGTGAACGCCTCCTCCGCGCCATCACACGACGCCACTTCTTTGGCGGTTGTGGAGTGGGCCTTGGCGTCATAGCGCTGGAATGTTTATTGCGGAATGAAAGTCAGGCCTCGACCGTCGCAATTGACCCAGCGCAACCACTGGCCCCACGCCCGCCGCATTTTCCCGCCAAAGCGAAGAATGTGATCTTTCTTTTCATGGCTGGCGGGCCGAGCCAGTTGGAGCTGTTTGAAGACAAACCCAAGCTGCGCGAACTGCATGGCCAGCCGCCGCCTCCATCGCTACTTGAAGGCAAACGGTTTGCGTTTCTCAAAGGAAACGAAACGCTGCTAGGTTCGAAGCGAACTTTCCAGCGTGTCGGCCAGTGCGGCATGACACTCAGCGAACTGGTCCCCTGGCATCGCGAGATCGTAGATGAAGTCTGCTGGCTTCGCGGTATGACGACCGATGTATTCAACCACGGCCCCGCGAAGCTGTTTATGAATTCGGGTTTCCCCGCGCCCGGCCGACCAGCAATGGGGGCCTGGGCCACCTATGGACTTGGCAGCGAATCCAGCGATTTGCCCGGTTTCGTGGTGCTCCAGTCGGGACCGCGCGGCCCCCGGGCCGGCGCTTCCTTGTGGAGTAGCGGTTTTCTCCCCACGTCGTTCCAAGGTGTTCCCTTTCGCAGTCAAGGCGACCCAATTCTGAATTTGCGGAGCCCAAAGGGCATGACGCGCGCCGCCGAGCGTCAGTTCTACGACGCCGTCGCGGCGCTGAACGAGGCACGGTTGGACGACGTTGGAGATCCCGAAATCCGAACCCGCATTAACGCCTACGAGATGGCGTACCGGATGCAAACGAGCGCGCCCGACCTAATGGACTTATCGCAAGAATCCGCCGAAACACTTGCGCTCTACGGCGCCGAAATTGGCAAGCCCTCGTTTGCCAACAATTGCCTCTTGGCCCGAAGGCTCGTCGAGCGGGGTGTGCGATTCGTTCAGCTTTACCACACCGACTGGGATCATCATGGCGATCCGGCAAACAACCTGGGTAGCGCCCTCGAACAGCGCTGCCGGGAAACCGATCGCGCCTGCGCCGCCCTCGTGTTGGACCTAAAACGCCGCGGTTTGCTTGACAACACCCTGGTCATTTGGGGCGGCGAGTTCGGCCGCACGCCCATGGGAGAGAATCGAGAGACCGTAGGTCGTGACCACCATGTGGACGCCTTCACCATGTGGCTTGCGGGGGGAGGCGTCAAACGTGGGTTCATCTATGGCGAGACGGATGAACTGGGCTTTGGCGTCATCGAAAACAAAGTCCATGTGCACGACTTACACGCCACCATTTTGCATTTGCTTGGCTTCGATCACGAACGGCTAACGTACCGCTTCCAAGGCCGCGACTTCCGCCTAACCGACGTTCACGGCCAGGTTGTGCATGACATTCTGGCATAGCAGAGCGCCAGAGCGACACGCCCACGATACTAAGGCGTCTGTCCTGCCCAGACGTGGCTAGCAACTGCGCTTCCAGGCCAGAAAAAAGCGCAAGAAGAGTTGCTCATCGCGCGAGAGCCATTTGCGTCGGCGGGTGCGGAATTTTTCAGAACGTGGCAGAAAGGTTCCGTCCTCGTACGATTCCAGCAGTAGGGATGAATGTAGTATTCCCGGCCCACGGCCGTCGTGTTCCCCAGCGTTGCGGCCACTTGTTTAACCACCTGGGGCGTCGCCGTTTGGCGTTCACGGCGAGACGGCTAAACAGGCTGCCCAAGAAGCAACCCGGTAGCCATTGTCGATCCTTTCCAGGTGCGAAAGTCTTTGGCGGTAAACGCCTCGTTGGTCAGTTCGCCTAGGTAATCGTTCACGTCCGCCGAGGTAACCGGGGCATGCCCGCCATCGTCCCGTCGGTAGGTGAAAAGATTTGCTCCAGGCAAGTTGCGACCGCGCCGCACCAGGTTGATCAATCGCAGGTCGCGCAACTTGACACACCGTATCCTGCCCGACTTCCCGCGAAAGTGACAATAAACCGAAGCGCCGACGAAGACACCGCGGCGCCGCCGTAACGTCGTAAGCCCAAAGGAACCGTTCTCTTACACGTACTCGTCGTTACCGGCGCGAATCGCCGTTTGATCTAGCAGCGTCAATAGCAGACTGCAAACCTTCTCGCGCGAGTCACCGTGCCGACGAAGGTCGCGGCTGACCTTCTTCCGAATCTCGGGCAGCAGCGTTCCCAATCGAACCATCCGCTGGAACTTGACCAGGTTGCTAGCTTTGCGCCATCGCTGGTGATCGATGTACTGCTTGCGCTGCTGCTCATCGCGGCCGGTAACTTGCAGATGCCTATTGTCTTGAGGGCAAATCCAGACATCCGTCCACGCCGGAGGAATCACCAACAACTTGATCCGGCGAAGCTGCCGCCCCTGACGCACTTGGCGGCCGGAACAATCCACATAGACAAACCCGCGGCCCTCGTTACGGCGATAGCTTCCGGGTTAATCGTCCGAAACGTAATCAAGTTTTGCCGCTTTGGCCAATTCCCGGGGTTCAACAGCGTCGTTAGGCGACACCATTGGGCCACGCCGCGGTCTTCTCAAGAGAAGTGATGCCAAGCCGGAACGCAAACGACGTTCCACCTAGGCCCCGACATTTCGGTTTGTCCTTAGCGATTC
The DNA here is from genome assembly GCA_964458385.1 of uncultured Pirellulaceae bacterium. Taxonomy (GTDB): domain Bacteria; phylum Planctomycetota; class Planctomycetia; order Pirellulales; family Pirellulaceae; genus JAHWKS01. The sequence goes on along the minus strand of CAYWIS010000251.1, from coordinate 5,487 downwards.
GACGACAAACGTCTTCGTCATTCGGCACGATAATTGCAAGCATCGTTCCCCCGATCCGGGACATGTTGTCCGGGCGCAAGAAGTTGCCTCCTCGTACAAGGAGAACGTCATGGAACTACTGTGGGCAATTTTGGGATGGTGTTTGTTCGGGTTGATCGCGGGCGCCATCGCCCGGTTTCTGATCCCCGGCCGGCAACCAATGGGCATTATCATGACCATGGTGCTGGGTATCGTCGGCTCGTTGGTGGGCGGTTTTATTGGCTACTTGGTCATGGGAGATCGCGATCCATGGGCTGGATCGGGCTGGATCATGTCGATCCTGGGCGCGGTGCTTGTGCTCGGTTTGTACGTCGCCATGGCCCGACAGAGAACCAGCCGGCAAGTTCCTTGATCTTCGTTTTGAATTGGGTCTTGTTGACGCAAGCGCTGTAATTGCCCCGACGCCTGCGATCGCGCAACGGATATGCACATGCAACGGATGTAACAGCCGCGAGAGCGTTACTTGCGTCTCGCGGCTGTTAACGTTCTTGCCGGTCCGAACGTCAGCAAACCGCATCGCCGGCTCTGCCTGCGCGCGATAAGATACCGTCTCCATGAACAGACCGCGCACAAAACAAATGCGCTGGTTGCGAATCGCGCAGGTGTCGCTAATTAAAGAAATGGCGTCGGGAAAGCTCGTTATTCTTGCCATCTTGACCGTTGCGGTTGCGGCAGCCGGGTTTGCGTGGTGGTATCAATATCAACGCGGTCGGGAATCGCTCGCCTATTGGGGCTCCGAAGGCGCTTACCTGATCCACCATGCCCCAAACGTAGAGCTGCTAAAGCTAGGCCGTTCGGAGAAAACCGCCAACCAGGAAACCGTGCTCGGCGCTACCGTGCTGACCGTGCGCGAATTGTCACAGGTCCCCGGCCTGACGCATGCCCGGCAAGCACTCATTACCGATGCAAGTTTTGATTGGCAAGCGTCGCCTCACACTTCGCCCACCTGGGAATACGCCCTTCGATTTCGCGAGGGCGAACGTTCCCTGACGATTGCCTTTGATTTGACGGCAGGCTACGCGCAATCACTTAACCAAGAAAGGCCAATTCGCCTGGTCCCGACCTTCTCCCAAGGATTGCAGAAATTCCTGGCCGACCATGCGAGTCACCAGGAAGCGACCGAACTCACGCGTCCCTAACCGGGGCCGGCGCCCTTGCCTGCGGGAAAATCATTCGGCCGACAGAGCGGCGCGAGCAGCATCAATCGTTGCCTCAATATCCGCGTCGGTGTGAGCCGCCGAGACAAACAGGGCTTCGTACTGACTACACGGGAAATAGACGCCGCGGTCGATGAGTCGCCAAAAGAACTCCGCATAGCGTTGCGTATTACAGCGGCTCGCGACGTTCCAATCGGTAACCGGGTCGGGATTAAAAAACAACGTCATCATACTTCCTACCCGGGCTAAGCTATGCGGCGCCCCTGCCGCCGAGGCCGCCTCTTTTAGTCCTTCGGCCAGACGTGCGCTGAGTTTTTCCAGACGCTCATAGGGCGGATCATCGCGCAAGACGCGAAGCGTGGCAATTCCTGCCGCCGTGGCCAACGGATTGCCGCTTAAAGTACCGGCCTGGAATACTTTCCCCACCGGGAGCATATGATCCATAATCTCGGCCGGTCCCCCGTAAGCTCCTATGGGCAAACCGCCGCCGACAATCTTCCCCAACGTCGTCAAGTCGGGGGTAAAGCCGAAACGCGCTTGGGCGCCGCCATAAGCGACGCGAAAGCCGGTCATCACTTCGTCGCAGATCAGCAAGGCTCCATATTCGCGCGTTAAACGACGAAGCGCTGATAGAAAGGCTTCAGAGGGAATCACACAGCCCATGTTCCCCACAACGGGCTCAAAGATCACCCCCGCAATGCGCGGGCCATGCTCAACAAACGCCTCCTCTAGGGCCGACACATCGTTGTATTGCAGAACCAGCGTGTCGCGCGTGGTGCCCGCCGTTACGCCGGGCGAGTTGGGCGCGCCCAGCGTTGCCGCCGAACTTCCCGCGGAAACCAACAAACTATCAACATGCCCGTGGTAGTTCCCCGCGAACTTTACAATGACGTCGCGCCCGGTGTACCCTCGCGCCAAACGAATGGCGCTCATGGTCGCCTCGGTGCCCGAACTGACCAAGCGAACCTTCTCGATCGAGGGAACGGCTTGGATGATCAAGTCGGCCAGTTCATTCTCGGCCTCGGTCGGAGCGCCGAAAGTCAAGCCGCGCGTCACTTGTCGTTGAAGCGCCTCAACCACCGCGGGGTGCCCATGCCCAAGGATCATCGGACCCCACGAACCGATGTAATCGAGATAGCGGTTGCCATCCACGTCGATCAACCATGCGCCCTCGCCCCGGTCGAAGACAATGGGCGTTCCCCCGACAGCGCCAAAGGCGCGTGCGGGGCTATTCACACCCCCGGGCATGAGTCGAAGAGCTTCAGCAAAAATAGCAGCACTGCGTTCCCGCGTCGGATTGGCGATCGACATAGCGCATTAGGCGGTGGGTGGTTGCACAATTCCAGGAAGGAGAGTGTATTCTAACGGGTTGTTGGATGTGCGTCAGGGGCCGCACGTCGGGCGACCTCCCTAGCGGCAATTGTGGTTAAGGAGCCTACAGCGCGATGCAGGATTGTTATCTCACGCTCTCCCGGCATGACAATCAGGCCCGCGGCCTGGGCCAGTATGCCATTGACTTCCTTGCTGGGCGTTTTGGCGAGCCGAGCTCGGCCGCCCTGGCGCGCACCGAACAGTTCCATTTGGATAGCGTCGCGTGCGCCGTCGCTGCACTTGCCTGCAACACGAATGCCCCGCGCGTTCTGCGTGAGGAAGCGCTCACCTATCCCGAGCAAAACTCCCGCAGTGGGGCGTTGTGTTTTGGCTCTTGGTTACCGGTCAAACCGGAAAAGGCGGTCGTAGCCAACTGCGCCGCCGTGCGCGAACTTGACGCCAACGGCACAAACTTTGGCTACAATCCGCGAACCGGCTACAAGCGAGGCGAGTTCGGTCACAACGATTTCTACCCTGTGGTCGTTGCGGCGGCGGGTATCGCCGGCCTGGACGGGCGGACCACACTTCGCGCCATGCTGCTGTTGGACGAGATCCGTGGCCGCTTGGCCGAAGTCTTTGCCTTGAAGGATCACAAGATCGATCACGTGGTTCACGGGGCGATTGCTTCGGCGACCGTCTACGGCGCCATTTTGGGCGCCACCGCCGAACAAATTGAGTCAGCCATTGGGATGTCGGTGGCTCACTTCATCCCATTTCGTGCGATCCGCGCAGGGCATCAACTTTCGGATTCCAAGGGGGCATCGGCCGCGCTAAGCGCCGAGGCTGCCGTATTATCCATGCAGCGGGCCATGCGCGGTTTTGTGGGACCGGCAGACATTTTCCGTAATCCTCAAGCGATCTTTTGCTTGTTTGAGCCCCCGGGCGAAGAACACACTAGCCCATTTGACCTGACTCTTACCACCGCGGGCGACGATTTCGCGGTAATGGGCATGCACTTCAAGCTGGGGTTGTACGAGCATCAATCGGCCGGCGCCATTCAAGGATTGATCGATCTGCTTTCTGCACATCCTCAAGCGGTAGCGAACCTGGACGACCTCGAGGCGGTGCGTATTACCATCTATGAACCCGCGTTTGGCATTATCGGCGACCCTGCGAAGCGCGACCCTCAGACTCGGCAAAGCGCCGATCACTCGATGGTGTATATCATCGCCACGTTGCTGCGCAAGGCGCACGAAACGGGCGGTCGCACTTGGGAAGAACTGATCTTAACGCCCGAAGATTACTCTGACTCTAGCCTTGTTCATCCCCTCACGCGGCAGTTGATGGAGAAGATCGAGTTCCGCCACGGTGGGCCAGACTACGATGCCAGATACCCTGACGGCATTCCCACCACGCTGGAGTTGAATCATGCGCGACTCGGGCGCCTGTCGAGCGGTTTAGTGATGTATCCCCAAGGGCATGCCCGCAATCCCAGCGACCGGTTGCCGCAATTGCTGCAACATAAGTTCCGGCGATTGGCGTCGCTGGGTGTGGATGATCCTGACGCCCTCTACACAAGAATGACCAATCTTGCCGAGAAATCGCCACAAGACATCCGTAATCTGTACGCATTCGCAATCCGCAGGAACGAGCAAGCCGATGTCGGCGCCAATCAAGGCCGTCCGTGACTCCGCATTACTTGGTTTGCCGCTTTCTGTTAGGATTCGGGCATGGTCGAGAAAACTCATGTTGTTTGGCACCCCTCGATGGTGGCGCGGCCGCGGGGGTGCGTGGTCTGGTTCACTGGGTTGAGTGGTTGCGGCAAGAGCACCATCGCCAATACGGTTGATGCGCGCCTCCATGCCTTAGACGTTCCAAGTTTCGTACTTGACGGAGACAACGTACGCCACGGGTTGAACGCTAGCCCCGCGATGTTAGCGCCGATTCACGGAGAGGCGTTCGCCCGGCGGTTTGGCCTGGGCTTCTCCCCCGAAGACCGAGAGGAGAATATTCGCCGCATCGCCGCTGTGACCGAATTGTTTTGTGCAGCCGGTTTGGTGGCGCTAACCGCGTTTGTCAGCCCGTACCGGCGTGACCGAGAACTAGCACGTCGCCATGTGGAGTCGTGTGGCTCGCCGGGAGACTTTATCGAGGTATTCGTCGACGCTCCGTTGGCCGTGTGTGAATCGCGCGATCCCAAAGGTCTATATAAGAAGGCTCGCGCCGGCGAACTGAAAGGTTTCACGGGAATCGACGATCCATACGAGCCCCCAGAGAACCCCGAACTTATCCTCAAATCGGCAGAACGCCCGCCCGAGCAACTTGCGGACGAAGTGATTGCATATCTGCGTTCTCGTGGGAAAATCCCCGCCGGCGAACGATAACGATCGTATGTCGGGCAAACGCTAGATCCGTTCCGCCAAGTATCCACGTTCTTGGCGTCGTTGGAGATTCAACATACTCGCGTGTGGCTGGGCATCGCACGGGATCACCGTAGATAACAATGGCCATCCCATTCGTGGTCGCCATTTGCGGCCAGGGGCCAGTCTGGTATAGTGAGGAAAGGATAGTCTACACCCGTACACCTATCTTTCGATCTTGTCACGCCTACCGCCGATATGGCACGCGAAACAATCCTCCAGAATGCGCCCCTTCCTGAAGACGAAGATAAGGACCTTCGTCCGCAAACTCTGGCCGATATGGTTGGCCAGCGGGAAGTGATTGAGCGCTTGCGGATTGTCATTGACGCGGCCAAGAAACGCGGTGAATGCCTGGGGCATATTCTTTTTGATGGTCCGCCCGGCCTCGGCAAGACTACCTTCGCCACCGTGATTCCCCGAGAGATGGGCGTTCCGGTCGCCTTTACCAGCGGGCCGGTCATCAAAGCCCCCCGCGACCTGGTGCCGTACCTGACGAACGCCAGTGAACACTCGGTCCTATTCATTGACGAAATCCATCGCCTGCCGACCGGCGTCGAGGA
>CAYWIS010000250.1:0-8265 GCA_964458385.1 uncultured Pirellulaceae bacterium | reverse complement strand
GGCAACAAGGCCTGGCTCGTCAAACGAATTATCTGGCGGCTGCAATCCCAGGCCGAAGGCGACCTGTCCGAACGTGCCCGCCAACGGGCCGCCGAGTTGGCCAACGATGCCGACGTGCGGATGTCGCCCGCCAAAAGCACCGCGACGGCCGTGTTGACCGTGAAAGGGGACGACCGCCTGAGCCATTCGATTCTTGACTTCGCCGGGATGATGGAAGTGTTCGATAAGTGCCGCGTGTCGTTCGTGTTGGTTACTCAATAGGCCAATACATCGACTTTGTTGTGGCGGTTCACGTACCTGGACGCTTGATCATAACGGGAGCCGGGGGCGGCGTGGTGGAATTCTTGGGGAAAACTCGTGACATGGGGACTAGGAGGAGGCATATTCGTGTCTTTAGAGAAACAGGCCGGGGTGTTACGGCGCGGCGGGATGGATTGCTTACGGTAATGTGTTCGCGTGATGCGACGGGGGGGAGTGACCATGGGGGGCTGTGGCTTGGGTGGTAGCGATCGTCGTTTGCGATTTTTGGGAGGACTGAGCGTGCGAGTCCTGCTTGCGTTTGTCGTCTTGGCTGGTCCTGCCGTTGCTACGGTGGCGGTGGAGCCGTCGGATAATGTTTGGCGGAAGGTGGCTGAGAATCAGGTGGGGCCGCGAGCGCATGCGGCGGTGGTCTACTTGCCGGACCGGGGGGTTACGATCTTGGGGGGATACGTCCGGCATGATTATCGCGGCGATCGTCCGTACGATGTGCAGGCGTTCGATGTTGCGGAAGCTAAGTGGCGAAATCTTTTGCCTGAGGCGGCTAAGGATCGCGGGGCGGACTTCGGTCCGGTAACGGATCCGGGATTCACGACGCCTTACTTCACCATCAAGGACAAGGAAGGTGTAGCGCGCATTCAGCCGCAGCAAGCGCGGTTTGATAACCAGTTCGCCTACGCTCCGTGGGACGGCTGCGTGTATGCGCTCGTGTGTGGTCACACAGTTCGGTATGACCCCAAGACGCGTAGTTGGACCGACCTGGCGCCAAACGACTCGCCTGTGACGGTGGCGGAGAGTTACCACGATTCGCTTTGCTGGGGCGCCTTGTGCGCCGATCCGGTGAATCGCGAAATCGTGCTGTTCGGCGGGTGCAGGGCGTCGGAGCCGCCGGCCTCGCCGGGCACATGGGTTTACTCCACCGACGCCAACACCTGGCGAAAGCTCGAGCTGCCAACCGAGCCGCCGCCCCGCGCACACGCGCCGCTGGCCTTCGACCCCGGCTCCAAGTCGATTGTCTTGTTTGGCGGCGACAGGTTGAACGCTCTCTTGGCCGACACCTGGGCGTACGATTGCACCACGCGCACCTGGTCCGAACGGAAGCCGGCTCAAAGCCCTTCCCCGCGGTTCGGCCACGCTTTGTTATCGCTCCCTTCGGGCAAGGGGGTGTTGCTGGTGGGCGGCAAGACGTATACGTCCTCCACGTCGTACCAGGCCATGTTGTACGCCCCACTTCCCTTTGAGATGTGGCTATACGACTCGGCCGGGAATCGTTGGTCTCGCTTGGCGACTACTGATGAACCAACGCAATCGCCCAACACGGCGATGATGGCGGCGGTGGGGCCAAGCGACGAAGTGCTGGTGGTGTGTGAAGCGCGAGGCAAGACGCCGGACCAAACCTGGATGTGCCACATCGACCCGGCGATGCTCGACCCTGCCGCGACCGAGCAGACGGGGGTGAAGCCGGGCACGGTCGTTTACCGCACAGGCCCGTACGATCCCGACTGGTATCACCAAGACGTTCCGCCCGCCGATCCCGATGCCTTCGCCAAATTCCTGGCCGACCTGCCCGCCAATCAGTTCGTGGCGATTCCTGCGCCGAAGTGGCCGACGAATCGCATGGTCGGCGGGTGGAGCACCGTGGCGCTTGACTCCGACCAAGACCAACTGCTTCACCTGGGAGGCGGGCACTCGGCGTACTTTGGTAACGATGTTGCTCACTTTGACCTAAGAACCGGTCGGTGGTCGGTTTCGGGGCGGCCCGAATTGGCGTTGGACTTCAACTATCATCTTTGTGGCCCCGGTTGGGTTACCATCGGCGGCGCGCCGTGGGGCGGCCACAATTACAAGACCTATGGTTACGATCCCCACTCCAAGCGATTGTTGATGGTCGGTAAGACCACCGCCGTGTACGATCCTGCAACCCGCACCTGGCCCGCAGCCGAGCGGTTTCCATCTACCGGGTTCTTGGGCTCAAAATACGAGACGTTCATCTGCCCGACTCCCAAAGGCGTGTATGTGTGGGCGATCTTAACGGCCTATGGCACGGAGGCTGGACTATTCAAGTTGACCCCGGAGCGAACGTGGGAGGTGGTGGCGATTCGCGCTCCGCTGCCGGTCCCCATTGTCGATCGAGGATCGGCCATTGTGTACGACGCGGCCCGCGACCGGTTCCTAATCACCAGCGAGTTCGGGCGGAAGGAAGGCGAACCGCTTGGCAGGCTGTGGGCGGTCGAGCGTGAATCAGGAAAGGTAACGGAGTTGCATCCACGGGGGCGTGAGCTGCTAAACGCTCCGAGCTTCGCCCGCGAGGCCGTCTATCTGCCGAAGGCGGATCTAGCGATGTTTGGCGTACTGGTGAAGTCGGGCGAACGGCTGCTTGTGCCGTTCTACGATCCCAAACGCAACGAGTGGAGGCTTGCCGACGTACCCGGCGCCGAAGTGCTCAACGGCGGCCGGAAAGAGCCCGGATGCTTTGTTGATCTCGGCCTGGTCTACGACGAAAAGCGAGACCTCGTCTTCGCCGTACTCTGCGAACTCAAGCCCGGATCACTCCAATCCCTCCGCCTCGACCCACAAACCATCGCGTGGAAGAACTAGCTTGGCGCCGGGTGTCAGTCCTCTTCGCTTGAATGCCAAAGCGACTTTGCTTTGTGTTGCTGTAGTAATCACCAAGGATAGTGCGGGTTAATTCCAGCGTGCGGGCAGCGAGCAAGAGGCGGGAGCATTCAACGGAGGTGGCGTCGTCAGCGAAGCTTGCGGCGGCGCCGTTGGATACGCAGACAACAACACGGAACTGGCGCTTCGCGGCGCGCCAACGACTGACGGCGGCTTCGACTTCTCGTTGAAACCGCGCGCCTGCTTCGGGGGGCTTGGTCGCGGAGGGTGAGAGCATCTTCAACGCGACGGCGCGTTTCATGCGTCGGTGTTTGGCCTTGAGCGCCATGCCCATACCGCCCTGGCCCATCTTGTCGAGAATGACGTAGTGGCCCAACACTCATTGTTCCCCAACGACCGGCACGATTGGCTCCTTTCGGCGAACCTCGGTTGGTTGAGGCAAGCGGATTGGGCGGCGAGGGTGGGGCGTTAGGCGTTCGTTGCGGGAGCTTGGGGATAGCCGCCCAGGTACTCTTCGGTGGAGAGGAGGCGGGCGTAGGCGAAGTTGAGGGCGGACATGAAGGCGGCGTGGACTTGGGCGGCGGGGATGGCGGCGCCTTGGAACTCTTGGTCGCGGGTGGCGCAGGCGTCGTAGATGACGATGCATCGGTAACCCAGGTCGCTGGCGGCCCGGGCGGCGGCGTCGATGCACATATGACTCATTGCTCCGCAGATGACGATCTCCTCAATTCCGTGGCGGTCCAAAATTGATTTGAGATCGGTCTCGCGGAATGCGTTCACATGGTGTTTAAGCACAACCGGCTCGCCATCGCGCGGCTGTACCTTGGGGTGAATCTGCGCGCCGGGTGAGCCGGGAACAAAGAAGGGCGCGTCGACGGTGGGGAACTCGTGGCGGACGTGGATTACCAAGTCGCCTGCGGTGCGGGCCGCCGTCAGAAGCTTCGCCGCGTTGTCGGCCGCCGACTCGATTTTCTCCAGCGGCCACTTTCCACCGGGGAAATAATCCTTCTGTATGTCGATAAGCACCAGCGCTCGCTTGGACATTGGGCGGTTCCTTTGAGCTTCCACGAGTTGGGGTGCCGTCACAATGAGGCCTTTGGCTCGGTTCCTCACGTATGGACGCTGCGCCGTATCGTGAGCCCTGCCAATAGGGGGAAAGCTTATTGTTGTGGTCGGCAGTACACATCGCAAGTCGGCGGCTGCTTTTGGTATTTGGTTGATGGCGTGTGATGGGCAGGACCGATGGCGAATAAATGCACGGTGACCGGCGCTGAAGTTGCGGCGCCCCTGGGGCAATTGGGGTAGGATCGGGAACAGGAAATGAAGGGGCTGCCTTCCTGAAGCGAAGACGATGGCCGAGTCGAGGAAACGTGCCCTGGTTTAAAGGCAGTCGCAACGTGGGTGATCAGGAAAGGCGTTGGTCGTCTTCCATTGCAAGGTATTGAATAGGAGGTGTCTATGGAGATTCAACGTGTGGGTTCGCAGCCGTCGAAACGGGGGCCGGAGGATTGGTTTACAGGGGCGGTGCGCATTGATCCGTTGTTTCAGGCAAGTGAGCCGGCGCGTGTGATGGGAGCCAACGGCACGTTTGAGCCGGGCGCTCGCACTGCGTGGCATACACACCCGCTGGGGCAGACGCTCATTGTGACCGCTGGTGTGGGGTGGGTTCAGTGTGAAGGGGGACCGGTGGAGGAAATACGACCCGGCGACGTGGTGTGGATCCCGCCCGGAGAAAAGCACTGGCACGGCGCCACGGCGACCACCGGCATGACCCACATTGCGATTCACGAACATCTTGAGGGAAGAATCGTTGAATGGCTGGAGCCGGTCACCGACGAACAGTACCTTGCTCGGCATGCGAATGGGTAGGGAAAGCAGTTCCGGTCGAAATCCAGAACCCAGTTGGCCGTACGGACCGACTTGCCGTTGACCGTCTCGCCTTTCGGCCTGATTGGTGAGCTGCGCACACGTTCTGGCTTCCGTATTGCCGGTATCTCGGAAGCACAAAATATGCTGAACTTCCGGGGCGAGTCCAACTTCACCACTACCGCCGAAACGCGGCCGCGAAAATACGGGCGGTTGGCCGACTAACGTCGGTACAAATCAGTAGACGTTGATATGCTCGGTGGTTCATGTTACGTTAAACCCCATTGTCCGACGGATGCGGTTGCGTCCAACCGAGGTCGCCCGCTCACGCTATGGGATCTTGGGCCGCATGGCTCTATCCGTGGTGGTTCGCCGGAAGATCGCGCTTTTGCGACGGGCCACTCTTGATAAATCCATCATTCCCCTGTTCTGAGAGGTGCCCCATGCCTCGCGAACGAATCAGTTGGCTTCTTTGTGGGGCGATTGCCGTTCTGGGGATAGGCAGCGCGGCCGCTTCCGCCTTGGCGATGCCTCCGGGCGAGGTGAATGAGGAGTTTTTTGAAACGCGCATTCGTCCGGTGTTGGCCAACTCGTGCGTTGAGTGCCACGGTCCGGCGACGGCCAGCAGCGGACTGCGGCTTGATACGCGTACGGCCATGCTCAAAGGCGGCGAACGCGGGCCGGCGATCGTGCCGGGCGACCCTGAGGGAAGTTTGCTTGTCCGGGCAATTGTGCACGAGGAGAATCAGCCACTCCAGATGCCGCCCGAAGACCCGCTGCCGGCCAATGTAGTCGCTGACTTTAAGGCGTGGATCGCCGCTGGCGCTCCCTGGCCTGCCACAACCACCGCGCCAATCACCAGCGACAAAACGCATTGGGCGTTCGCACCGCTGCGCAAGGTAACGCCTCCCGAAGTTGGCGCCGAAGAGGCCGACAATCCCATTGACCAGTTCATCGCGGCTGCACGCCAGGAGCGCGGATTGCAACCCAATCCGCCCGCGGAAAAGCACGTGCTGTTGCGGCGCGCGTACTATGACTTGATAGGTCTTCCCCCAACGCCTGAGCAGATCGCCGAGTTTTTGGCCGACGATCGGCCCGACGCGTTTGCGCGGGTCGTCGACCAGTTGCTTGCCTCGCCGCACTATGGCGAACGCTGGGGGCGTTACTGGCTTGATCTGGTGCGTTACGCCGACACGGCCGGCGACAACTCGGACTATCCGATTCCCCAGGCGTACTTGTACCGCGATTACGTCATTGACGCCTTCAACGACGATCTGCCGTACGATCGTTTCCTGCACGAGCAATTGGCAGGCGACTTGATCGCTCGGCAGGCGCCGCCGGAAGATTACGCCCGGCTGGTGATCGCCACGGGATTCATCGCGCAGGCCAAACGCATGGGAACGCGCGAGCTGGAAGACATGCATATCATCATCGAGGATACGCTTGCCACCTTGGGGCCGGCGGTCCTTGGTTTATCGCTGCGGTGCGCTCGCTGCCACGACCACAAGTTCGATCCGCTTACGCAGCAAGACTACTACGCCTTGTACGGCATCTTCGCCAGCACGCAGTACCCGTTCCCGGGGGCCGAAGAAGTTCGCAAGCAGTTGCATTTCGCTCCTCTGGTCCATCCTGAAGAACTTCGCCGCCGGAAAGCCGAACGCGAAGAAGCGATTGCTCGGCTCAAGGAGCAGATTCAGCAGTTCGAAACGCAAACGGCAGCCGCTTGCGATACGGGCGAAGCGAAGCAGGAGCCTACGGCGCAGCTAGAACAACTACGCGCCGAATTGGCCCGTTGGGAGGCGAACGACCCCGAGGCCAATATTCCCACCGCCTACGCGGTATCGGAACTGAAACCGATTGACGCCAAGATTCAAATTGGTGGAAACCCGCGCCGGCTTGGCGATACCGTTCCTCGGGGCGTGCCGCGCGTTCTGGACGCCGATGGAATTTCGATTCCCGAGGGCGTTAGCGGCCGATGGGAGTTGGCTCAGTGGCTGACCACCGACGCCAGCTTCCTGACTGCCCGCGTCATGGCCAACCGCATTTGGCAGTATCATTTTGGCAAGCCGTTATCGCCCACGCCTTCCGATTTTGGCTATCGCGGCGCTCCGCCGACGCATCCCGAACTGCTTGACTGGCTTGCGAACGAGTTGATCGCTTCGGGATGGTCGCTCAAGACGATGCATCGGCGAATTATGCTTTCGCGCACGTATCAGCTTTCGTCGGCGAACAACCCGGCGATGGCCGAGAAGGATACGGGCAACACGTGGTACTGGAGGTTTGATCGCCGTCGGCTCGACGCCGAAGCGCTGCGCGATACGCTGCTTACGCTGGGGGAGTCGCTTGACCTGTCGCGCCCGGGGCCGCACCCCTTCCCCGATCCTTCTACTTGGAAGTTTACGGCGCATCACCAGTTCAACCCCGGCAGTTATCCGTCGAACCACCGCAGCGTGTACCTGATGGTGCAGCGGTTGCACGCCCATCCGTATCTGTCGCTGTTCAACGGCGCCGACCCCAGCTTGTCGACCGCCGTGCGCGACAATTCAACGGTTCCGCTGCAATCGTTGTTCTTGCTCAACAACGAAGTAGCCCATAGCCAGGCGACGCAATTTGCTCGCCGTTTGGTGATGCGCGAGAACGATCCCGAGGCCCGATTGCGTTGGGCGTTTCTGTCGGCCTACGCGCGGCCGCCATCGACCGGCGAAACGACGCGAGCCCTTGCGCTGTTAGCGCGGTACGAACAAGTGTTGGAGCAAGAGGGCGTCGCCGCCGAGCATCGCACGGAAGAGGCTTGGGCCGCCTTGGGAAGGGCGATCATTGCGTCGAATGAGTTGATTTACGTGGACTAGCGCCTGCGAGGGGTGATTATGAGGCCGTCAAATTCGTTGAACCGTCGTAGTTTCCTGGCCGGCGCCGCGGCAATGGCGGCTACGGGCGACTTGGCGTTGCGCCAGCGACTGACCCTGGCGGCCAACTTGGGCGGGGGCCATCCCTTGGCGCCCAAACCGGGCCACTTTGAAGGCAAGGCCAAGCACCTGATTCTGTTCTTCTTTACCGGTGGGCTCTCGCACGTCGACACCTTCGATTACAAACCGCAACTACAGAAGGACGCCGGGAAAACCGTCGGCGGCGGCAAGCCACTGAAGGCCTCGCCCTGGAAGTTCAAGCCCTACGGCGAGTGCGGCAAGATGATCAGCGAGTTGTTCCCGTATGTGGGCGAGGTCGTGGATCACATGTGCTTCTTGCACACGGTGCGCGGCGACTCGGGCGGGCATTCGGCGGCAACGTTGGGAATGCTGACCGGTTCGATCACCTTCCCGATGCCTAGTATTGGCTCTTGGATCAGCTACGGGCTGGGGACCCGCAATACGAACTTACCGCCGTATGTTGTGTTAGCGGCCAAAGAGCCATACAACGCGTATTTGGCGTGGGATTCCAGCTTTTTGCCGGGTTATCACAAGGGAACGCGGTTCATACCTGGTCCGAATCCGTTGCCGAACCTGACGAGTCCCATCACGTCGGTCA
>CAYWIS010000249.1:0-8362 GCA_964458385.1 uncultured Pirellulaceae bacterium | reverse complement strand
AGAATCATAGGAGCTTCGAACCCCCTCCCGGCCCGTAGGTCGGCGACGATGTTTGGGTGGCCGAGGCGGGGAGGGGAGTAGCGATTTCGCAACGGGGATCTGGACTAGTTTTAAAGCAAGTACGCCTGCCCTGGACCATCATAACCTGTAGAAGCCCTGGCTTGACAGACCGCTGCCCCCAACGACAATCCCCCTCGCCCACACAGCCAAGCGTGGGGTAAGATAGGCATTGTCGGCAGACCTGCAGGAGCGTCTCGTATGGCGAACATGGATGGTTGGAGTTTGGCGTTACTGGCGGTGGCGGGTTACGTGGCGGGAACTTCTTTGATCCGCTTCATGAAATCTCAACATGACGCGCTCCTGACCCAGCTGCGTAATGAATGGCGAGCCGAACAAGAGCGTCGCGCCGAGGAAGAACGTCGCCGCCGTTGTGAAGAGCGCAAGCGGCGCCTTTATGAACAGATACAAGCCAACCTTGAAGAGTCAGACAAAGCGGCATAACGCATGACCAAACGTTTATATATTGAAACCGTCGGCTGCCAGATGAACATGCTCGATAGCGAGATGGTTGTGGCCAGCCTGCGCAAAGAAGGCTACCAGTTGATCAATGATCCGCTTCAGGCTGATGTAATATTGTTCAATACTTGTTCCGTGCGGCAACATGCCGAGGACAAGGTCTATAGCGCGCTGGGAACGTTACGCCGTCACAAGCAAAAACACCCGGAAAAGATCATCGGTGTGCTTGGCTGCATGGCGCAAAACCACCAGCGGCTGGTCTTTGAGCGCGCCCCCTACGTGGATCTTGTTGTTGGGCCAGGGCAGTTGCACAAGGTGCCGGAGCTCATCGCCAACGTCGAGGCGGGCAAAGGACCGCAAGAGGCGTTCAGCTTGGGGCGTAAGGATGGTGCGGTGGAAGAAATTCGCCGTAGCCACGAGACCTTTGATCCGCTGCGCGATCCCGAAATGCGTCCTAATCCATTTCAGGCGTATTTGCGGATTCAGATTGGCTGCGACAAATTTTGCACCTACTGTATTGTGCCCTCGGTGCGCGGACCGGAACAAGGTCGACCGCCTTCTCAAATTCTTGCCGAGGCTCGCACGCTTGCCGATCAGGGGTGTTTGGAAATTACCCTTGTCGGTCAGACTGTTAATCGCTACCGGTATCGGGAGGGCGATCGCACTACGCGCCTATCGGACTTGCTCTATCAATTGCACGAGATTGAAGGGATCCGGCGATTGAAGTTCGTCACCAACTATCCCAAGGACATGACGGACGACTTGCTTCAAGCGATGCGCGATCTGCCGAAGGTATCGCGCTATCTGCACGTGCCGGCCCAAAGCGGTTCCAACCGTATGTTAGAGCGGATGAAACGCGGTTACACGGTTGAAGATTACCGCGAGATGCTGCACCGCATTCGGGAAGCAATCCCCGATGCGGCGATTTCGAGCGACTTCATTGTCGGGTTCTGCGGGGAAACCGAGGACGACTTTCAAAAGTCCGTCGACTTGGTCCGAGAAGGCCGTTTCAAAAATTCCTTTATCTTTAAGTACAGCGAACGGCCAGGAACCAAAGGCGCGGCCTTGTACGTTGATGACGTGCCATACGAGGTCAAGCAAGTCCGCAACAACGAACTCCTTGCCGTACAGGCTCAGATCTGTGACGAAGAGAACCAGCGATTTCTCGGCCGCGTAGTCGAAGTCCTGGTGGAAGGCCCCAGCAAGTGGGCGGCGAAACGCGAGGAAGGCTCAACGCTGCAACTGACCGGCCGCACTCACGATGACCGGATTGTGGTTTTTGATGGAACTCGCCGTCAGATCGGGCAGTTTGTCCAAGTCGCAATCTTCGACTGCACCCCCTTCACGCTCATTGGGGAGGTTGTTACTCACCACGCTGGACCTGAATTGTTGGCGCTCCAGGTGAAGTAAATCGTCCGTGAATTGCAAAGCAACCAATGGGCTCGTCGCTTCCCTATAGGGAAGCGACGAGCCATTTTGCCTATGCCATCAACCGGACGAGTGCAAAATTAGCGCAAGGTAAACTCGGGCAAGCGGACGATCTCGCCGCCCTTCTCGGCCGACTCATGGGCGCAAATGCCAACACATGTCCAGTTGGCGCTAATTACCGCATTAGGCCAGGGATCGCGATCTTCAACCAAGGCGTTAAGGAACTCATTTACCAAGTGTGGGTGCGAGCCGCCGTGGCCGGCGCCTTGGATGAATGACAAATGCGTGGCGTCTTGAATTGTTGAGGTGAACTCGCGAATTTCGGGCGGGAGCAAGTGGGCGTAGTCGGGAACTTTCACGCGTGAAGGAATCTCCGGTTCCGGCTTCTTTGCTGTGTGGATGATATGCTCCTCACCCTCGACGAGCGACCATTCAAAGCTCTTCTTGGTTCCATAAACGTCAAAGGATTCACGATACTGGCGGGCGACGTCGAACAAGAACCGCCAGATGTGGGCGGCGATATCGGAATCCTTGATCTTGATGTGGCACGACTCAACGGCGAACTTGTTGCCCGACTTTTTGGCCAGGTCTTCCCGAATGGTTCCCGAACCAAAACAGGAAACATACTCCGCACGGCCATTGACTAGCCCCAACACAGGGCTGACCACATGGGTGGCGTAGTGCATGGGAATCATCCGCTCCCAGTATTCTGGCCAGCCATCCATATCTTGCGGATGTGAGGCGGCCATGTACTGGATCTTGCCCAGCTCGCCCTTTTCATACATCTCTTTAATGAACAGAAACTCGCGGCTATAGACCACGGTTTCGGCCATCATGTACTTCAGGCCCGTTTGCTGAACTTTCTCAACAATTTGGCGGCATTCATCAATTGTCGTCGCCATGGGCACCGTGCACATCACGTGTTTTCCGGCGTCGAGAGCCTGCAACGACATCCAGGCGTGATCTGGAATCGGGCTATTAATATGCACGAAGTCCACGTTGGGATCCGCCAATACGTCTTCGTACCGGGTGAAACGCTTCTCAATTCCAAAGTGGTCGCCGATCTTGTTCAGCTCGGTTTCGTTGCGGCGGCAAATGCCGTACATGTTGGCATGCGGGTGCTTTTGGTAGATGGGAATAAACTCGGCGCCGAACCCTAGACCAACAATCACCACATTGAATTGCTTCTTCATTTTGCACTACCCAAGAATAAAAAGTCGGTTGGTAAACCGCCACGGCGCTTACCGCCGCCTCAACTCAGAGTCATATTGCGGGTAGTTTACCGGCCGGTGCACAAATCACAACAACCAGGCCGTAAGAAATGCGAATAACTCGCGGGCGCAAGGCGGCGCCAAATATGGATGAGGGGTCGGCTGTCTGAATCGGAACGTGCTACACGCGAGAACCTGAAGGCGGGCGAAATAGGAATGGAGATGATTTCGTCGTGATGCGGCGGTGCGTTTCAAGGCACGTTATGACGTCGTCGAAACCGAACCGGCCAGACGATCTCTGCGGTGAGTTGCATTTGCACCTCGCGACGCATGAGCGAGCCCGGAAATTACGCTTCTCGAAAGCGTGGTGCAGGGCCGTGCAAACTGTATCGGCGAGTGTTCGCTTCCCGGTACTGGTATAGGCGGCAGCGACCGAATGGAGACTAGCGCAGAAATAGTAGACGCCGATCAGCAACAGCATATCCAGGTTGGTTGAGTTGGGAATAAGCCAGTTGACGAGCCAACCTGCGGCCCCCACCATCAAGCATGCCGCCGAAACCGCCAAGCATGCGGTAGGGCTAAACGAGGATCCTCGGGCTCCAACCGTGCTCATTTCACAAACTCCGCATTTCCTCCACTTCGCCGACCCTTCGGAAAACCGTGGCGTCACTATTGGGGGCGAAAGAGAGATTACAGAATCGTAAGCTTTATCGGTTTTTCCCATCGATCCGATCTAGGCGGGAAATTTCTTTTCGATTAGCATCCCCACCGGGTAATTTCGGCTGCTTAGAGGAGACGTCGGGGCGTCCTTGGCTGCTCATGGAAGGGCGGCGGCGACTCAAGGAGGATCACTGTGCAAACGCTCAAAACGGCCTTGGTGGTGGTGGCGCTTCTGGCCGTGCTGTTTGTTGCTTATCAGTACCTGAACCACCGGCAGATTGGTTTGCCGATGGGGTTGGCGGGAGATCCCTGGAATGTCCCTGCGGGAACGCCTGCGATGCCCTCGGGAGTGAACGTCGAAGCGCCGCCCGTCGTCGGCTTTGATCCGCTCCAGACGAATTCGGCGCCCGCACCGATGGCTAGCCATTTTCCCAATGCACCTGCGGCAGTGGGGGCGACGGCCCCATCGTCGTTGGATTCGGTTACTTTCCCGACGCCGCAAGGGGCCGCGCCATCGGTCGAGGTGGCTGCATCATTGGGGAGCAGTTCGGAGCCCACAGTGACACCGGCAACGTATGTGGCGCCTGCTTTAGAATTGCCGGTCGCGTCCAGCGCCAATCCGCCCGCGGCCGAGCCGCCTCAAGCGCCTGTTAATGGCTCCGCGGATATTGAGAGAAGTGTTTCCCCAGCGCCGTTAGCAGCGTCATCGGGCGGTTCCACTTCGTCTTCAAAGGATGGGGTGGCTCGGTATACTTCGCCCGCGGTGGCGAAGTATGCCTTTGAGCAGGCTTGGAGTCAGGCCGAATTGTATACCAGCGATGGTCAACTTGCCCGTGCTTTGCTGACTTTATCAGCGTTCTACCGCAGCCCGGACTTGGATGAAGATACGCACAAGAAACTGAATGAACGACTTGACCAATTGGCGGGAACCGTAATTTATTCGACACGGCATCTGCTGGAGGAACCGTACAAGGTACGTCGCGGTGAAACACTCGAGGATATCGCGAAGTCCTATAACGTCTCTGTGCGGCTGCTGCAGAATATCAATTCGATTCGGGATCCGAACCTAGTGCTGCCGGGTACAGAACTGAAGGTGCTTCGTGGTCCGTTTCGCGCCGTGGTGGAACTGTCGCGTGAAGAGTTGACCTTGTTTTTGGGCGGTCTCTACGCGGGAAGATTTCCTCTACAAATTGGCGCGAATCCGCCGCCACAACCAGGGGAGTATCAAGTTCTCGATATTCAACCGGGGCGGACGTACTTTGCGCCAACGGGTCAAGCGCTGCCCGCGGGAGCCCCCGCCAATCCCTATGGCCAATGGTGGTTAGATCTGGGACGAAATGTGTGCATCCATGGTACTCCCGATGCCGGCAACGCCTCTCCCGATGCCGGGTGTCTGGGGCTGGCGCCGCGAGACGCCGCTGATGTCGCCGCCATTCTCACCGTGGGATCAACGGTCGTAATTCGCTAAATCCCCGTATTCGGCGACGGTGATAAGGTAGCCTGCGAAGCCTTGGAGACCCCAACAGGCTACCGGCGGCGCAATCCCACGACCCTCATTCGACCAGAGCCGAAGACGAGCCCGGGTTCCCCTCGCTACTCGTCGGTTTTCCACCACGGTGAAGAATTGCTCAGTTCCTCTCTGTGACGACATACCGTGGCGTTCGGATGTACCAGGAACACACGTGGACGTGTCATCTCTCTGGAGTGGCTATCGCAACGTCGCGCCTAGCGAAATGCCTGGCGCTGGTAGGCGGCTTTCACCCATTAGATACTCGTCGATAGCGCGGGCGGCGCCTCGACCTTCATTGATGGCCCAGACCACCAGCGACTGACCACGACGGCAATCGCCAGCAGCGAACACGCCCTCAACCGACGTCGCGAACCGGCCGTACGTCGCCTTGAAGTTGGAGCGTTCATCACACTCTACGCCTAACATCTCCGCCACAGTATGCTCGGGCCCTAGAAAACCCATGGCAAGCAGAACGAGTTGGGTATTCCACACGCGTTCCGTTCCCGGCTTCTCCGTCATCGTCCAACGGCCGTTCTCTTTCGTCCATTCGACTTCCACGGTCCGAACGCCCGCGACATTCCCATTGCCATCGTCGAGGAACTCCTTGGACATAATGCAGTAAACGCGCGGATCATGCCCGAACCGTGCGACCGCCTCGCCATGAGCGTAATCGGAGCGCAAAATGCGCGGCCATTCGGGCCAAGGATTGTCCGGGGCCCGTTGCGCGGGCGGCTGCGGTAGCAGTTCAAAGTTCGCCAGACTGCGGCAACCGTGACGTAGTGAGGTGCCGATACAGTCAGCTCCCGTGTCACCGCCGCCAATCACAATAACGTCCTTACCCTTCGCCGAAATATAGTGGCCGTTATTCAGATTGTCGTCGAGCAAACTCTTGGTATTGCGAGTCAGAAAATCCATCGCGAAATGGATGCCCCGCAAGTTGCGGCCGGGAATCGGTAGATCGCGCGACTTTGTCGCGCCCGTAGCCAGCAGAAGGGCGTCAAACTTCTTGCGCAATTCGTTCGGGTCAATGTACTGGAGCTTGCAGCCGCGCTCCTCCATGATCTGCGTCATGTGCCCTGACGGGAAGCTTTCCGGCCGACCAACATGCGCGCAGGTAACAAACTCAACTCCTTCTTCACGTAAGAGATTAACACGCCGCTCGACCACACGTTTGTCCAACTTCATGTTCGGGATCCCATACATGAGCAACCCGCCGATGCGATCAGCTCGCTCATAAACGGTAACGTGGTGGCCGGCGCGATTCAGCTGCGCCGCCGCGGCCAATCCGGCCGGGCCAGAGCCGACAATCGCCACCGTCTTGCCCGTGCGGCTCTTGGGCGGGTTGGGCTTGATCCACCCTTCGGCCCAACCGCGGTCGATGATGGCATTCTCAATGTTCTTGATGGTCACCGGCGGCTCGATAATGCCCAGCACACAAGCCCCCTCGCACGGCGCCGGGCACGTACGGCCGGTAAATTCCGGAAAGTTGTTCGTCTTGTGGAGCCGATCTAGTGCCTCGCGCCATCGGCCTTGGTACACCAGATCGTTCCACTCGGGGATCAAGTTATCGATGGGACAGCCCGTGTCGGACTGGCAAAACGGAACGCCGCAGTCCATACACCGGGAGCCTTGTGTGCGCAGATGGTTCTCCTGCGGCTCCGTGAAGATCTCGTAGAAATCGTTCAGTCGGATTTGCGGTTCACGATAAGGAACGGGCTGTCGGGGAAATTCTTTAAAACCTGTTGGCTTACCCATAAGTCGTTGCGGGCTAAGGTTGCGGCGGTATACGGCGACAATTTGAGCGACATTTGCCGGACCAACGGCTGCTCCGGCAACATGGAGACTTGGCGATTGGGCTTGCTAGCCGACAAGCGACAGAGAGGCTCTGTGCCTGTCAACGTTGGCGCCTCATGATAAGATGCGCCCTGCTACCGGCCGTCGACGTGGGCCTCGCGGTGGATGACGGATTCGATTTCCTCGTCGTGATTCTTGCGCTCCATGAGGACACGTTTGTAGTCGATGGGCATCACCTTCACGAACTGCTCAAGAACCTGAGGCCAACGATCCAACACGAACCGTGCAACCGGCGACTCGGTGAACTTGTAATGCGATTCGATTAACTCCAGCAGGTCGGAAATATCCTGCTCATCCTCAACCCGCTCCAGTTCAACGGTCGCCAAATTGCACCGTAGGCTGAAGTCGCCGGCGCGATTCCATACATAGGCAATGCCCCCCGACATACCCGCGGCAAAGTTGCGCCCGGTCGGGCCGAGGACCACGACTCGGCCGCCGGTCATATATTCGCAGCCATGGTCGCCAACGCCTTCAACGACCGCCCAAGCGCCGCTATTGCGGACACAGAACCGTTCGGCCGCCCGGCCTCGGAAGAACGCATGGCCGCTTGTGGCGCCATAGAGCACGACGTTACCAATGATCAAGTTCTCTTCGGCCGCGAACGTACTGGTCTTGGGTGGATAAACGATGATCCGTCCACCCGAGAGTCCCTTGCCAACGTAGTCATTTGCGTCGCCTTCTAGCTCGAGCGTGATTCCGCTTGCAAGGAAAGCGCCAAAGCTTTGCCCGGCCGAGCCCAAGAACTTGAAGTGAATCGTATCGTCCGGAAGACCGCCTTCACCCCACTTCTTCACCACGTTGTGGCTCAAGATGGCGCCGACGGTTCGATTCGTGTTAATGATGGGAAGCGTTTCGTGCACCCGTTCGCCTCGCTCGATCGCTGGCTCCGCCAACTTGAGGAGGTGCGTATTATCAAGGGCGTGCTCCAAGCCGTGGTTTTGAGGAATCTGGTAATACACGCCCACGTCCTCACGCGGCTTCTGCGCCATGGTGAGAATTGGGGTGAGATCCAACCCATCGGTTTTCCAGTGGCGAATCGCATCATCGGTTTCTAGTACATCTACGCGACCGATCATCTCGTTAATCGAGCGGAAACCGAGTTGGGCCATGATCTCGCGCGCCTCTTCGGCCACCCTGAAGAGGTAATTGACCACGTGCTCTGGTTTGCCCGCAAACTTCTCGC
>CAYWIS010000248.1:0-8394 GCA_964458385.1 uncultured Pirellulaceae bacterium | reverse complement strand
TGACGCCCTGGTCAAAGAAGCCCGAGAAAAACTCGACCAGCACACGTACGAGATCGTGCAATGGCATTTCCACGAGTCGACCGGCGCCCCGTTCTGGCTGGAAAAGAAGCGGGAGCTCAAGTTCGACCCGCTCAAGGAAGTTAAGACCTTTGACGACCTGAAAAAGTTTCCGCTCTTTGAGGACGACTGGCTACGAGAGGGGCCCGTGCGGAAGTGGGTCCCCAAGGCGTACGAGGATCGGCCGATTTACGTCTTCGAAACGGGCGGCACCACCGGACAGCCCAAGCGTCGCGTGGTGGTGGACGATTTTCGCATCGACTACGAAATGTTCAGCCACACGCTGCCCGACAAATACTTCCCCAAGGGCGCTAACTGGCTGATGCTTGGCCCCAGCGGTCCGCGGCGGTTGCGGCTTGCGGTGGAGCACCTCTGCCAGTATCGCGGCGGCATCTGCTTTTGCGTGGACCTTGACCCGCGGTGGGTAATTAAGCTCATCAAGAAGGGTTGGATGGAGCACCTGGAAGAATACAAGAAGCATGTCATCGACCAGGCCATAACCATCCTCCAGTCGAACAACGATATCAAGTGCATGTTCGCCACCCCCAAGTTGCTGGAGGCCCTCGCCTCGCGCTTGGAAGAAGACGGCACGAGCATTCCGGAAGTCGGCATCACGGGCATCTTCTCGGGCGGCACTGAGTTCACTCCCCAATGGACTCGGTTCTGTATCGAGGAATATTTCGGCGGCATGCCCGAGCAGAGCGGCGTCTACATGACTCCGACTTATGGCAACACCTTGATGGGTCTGGCGTGCAGCAAACCGGTCACGCCCGAAGACGGCTATAAGATCAGTTACTACGCGCCCCAACCCCGCGCCGTCACCGAGGTGGTCAACATGGATGACCATACCCAGTTGGTCGGCTACGACGAAACCGGCCGCGTGAAACTTTACACCCTGACCAAAGAGTTCTTTGTCCCCGGTTTCCTCGAGCGGGACGAAGGCGAACGCGAGAAGCCCTACGTAAAATACCCCTGGGATGGCGTGAGCGGCGTGCGGCCGTATTCCCGCTTGCCCGGCGGCACCACCGTGGGCGTGTACTAATCGAGGCCACGTCGTGAAGTAGCTTCGAAGGTCGCCACGGGTTGTTTGTCCCGTGGCGATGAGGCGAAAAGCCGAACACGTAGCATCTGCTGAAGAATCCTACATCAAGAGGGAATAAGACAGAAACAAGATAGCATTAACTTTTATCCGATTTCATTAACTGCCCCCTACAGAGCCCCATGGCCGAGAATGGAATCAAACGCCATTCGTTCAAAAGTTCACTACGCTGGCTAGGGAGGGGCGGAAAGGCTCAGAGATGCGTCTAATCGCGTCCTAGGGGCCTTCCCGAGCCAATTGCCAGCCATCGCCCAAAACTTGCAGCCAACTTCCTGGACACGAGCAACAAAGCGACCCATCCCGCCTTACCATTCGTCGAACTTCCTACTTATCTGATTTCATCATGTTAGAAATCCCCATTATCCGTTTTGGAAAACCATACGAGTCCCTGGAAAAGCAGGAAGTTCTGCACTTCGCAACCGGCGAGCCGATCGCCAAGGTGCATCAGGCAAATGGGGGGATTATCCGCAAGGACTTGAAGCAAGCGCAAAAGGCAAGAGATGCGTTGCGGCAATTCTCTTGCGAGGAACTGATTGAACGGCTCAAGGTGGCGGCGGGGCTTTATCTCAATGGCACGCTCCCAATGGGCGATGGAGCGCAATCGCCCGAGGATTTCTATCGTCAACAGTCGGCGTCGACTGGTTTGCCCGAGCACATGTGCAAAGGCAACATGGCGAAGAACGCCTTTGTTCTGGAGAACATGGGGAAGATTCTCGATTGCCTCACACGCGGGCTGGACTTAAAGATTCTCACCCGCGGTTGGGGTGTGGAGAGTCGTGGGGTAGTGGTCAGCTACCAGTGTCAGTCGCCGGTGTTGGGAGCGGTTCTTCCGTCAAACTCGCCGGGCGTGCATACCTTATGGCTGCCGGCCATTCCGCTGCAACTGGGGCTGGTGCTCAAACCGGGTCCGCAAGAGCCGTGGACACCCTACCGCGTGATGGCGGCTTTTGTCGAAGCGGGCATTCCCGCCGAGGCGTTCGCCCTCTATCCCGGTGAAGCCGAGGCCGGTGCGGCTGTGCTCGAGGCCTGCGAGCGAGCGATGATCTTTGGCGGCACTCCGACGGTTGAACGCTATCGGGGAAATCCGCGCGTGCAGGCCCACGGCCCCGGTTTCTCCAAGATCCTCTTGGGCGACGACGTCGTCGACAACTGGGAAGAGTACCTCGATCTGATGGTCGAGAGCATCTACATCAACAGCGGGCGCGGATGTATTAACGCGTCAGGCGTGTGGGCTTCACGGCACACGAAGGAAATCGCCGCGGCGCTTGCCGAGCGTCTGGGGCCGATTGAAGTCAAGCCGCCCGACGACCCGGAAGCGGGCTTGGCCGCCTTTACCACGCAGATCAACGGCAAGAGCATGGGCCGCTTGGTCTGGGAGATGATTGAAGCCGACCTGAAACAAGATGGCGTCACCCATGCCACGGCGGATTACGGTGAACGGTTAGTGGAGAAGGAGCGGTGCAGCTATCTGCGGCCGGTGATCGTCCACGCCGAGTCGCCCGACGCCGAGATCGCCAAGAAGGAATACATGTTCCCCTTCGCCACCGTGGTGAATTGCCCGCAAGACCAGATGCTTAAGAAGATTGGCCCCACGCTGGTCGGCACGGTCATCAGCAACGATGAGAAGTTCATTGAGGCCTGCATTAACGCCACGCACATCGACCGACTCAACATTGGCCCGATCCCGACCAATCGTCTCAACTGGCTGCAACCGCACGAAGGAAACATTATTGACTTCCTGTTCCGCTCGCGGGCGCTGCAAGTAACCGAGGAAAGATTGGCTGCCGTGAAGTAAAGGGCGCACCAAGAGAACAAAAGAAGAACCAGGGAAGTTCGGCCGCACGACATGGGAATCGCTTTGCACTCCACAGCCCTCAAAGGGCTGTGCGCCTTGGATGAATGGCCGCGCCGTACCGTTTTGATCCCTGAAGGGGGGTGGCAGAGCCGAGTCGCAACGCCCCCTAGAGGAGTCCTTTCAGGGCTCCCTGGATGTTGGAGTCGTCTTTTAACCTCTCAGGGGTTGGCTTCTGATACTCTCCTGGAGTCGCTGCCTCTGCCGAGAGCCTCACGCCGCACTCTCGCCCACCACGAAGAATCTGCCTTCCGCAAACCTCATGGTTCCTTTCGATTTTTATCCTCGCACTCGCTTCGTCTTCGGCCCCGACCGAATCGACGAATTGGGCGCCCTGGCGGCGGAATTAGGATCACGGCGGGCCATGGTCGTCAGTGATCCGGGCATTGTGCGCGCTGGGCATACCGAGCGCGGCGTCGCCGCTTTGCGTTCGGCGGGACTCGAGGCGCAGGTGTTTGACCGGGTGCAGGAGAACCCCACCACCGACGATGTCGAAGCAGGCGTGCGGTTCGCCCAAGAACTCCAGCCCGATTTGATTGTCGGCCTGGGTGGCGGAAGCTCCATGGACTGCGCTAAGGGCGTGAACTTTGTTTTCACCAACGGCGGCCAAATGGCTGACTACTGGGGCACGGGCAAGGCGACGAAGCCCATGTTGCCCATGATCGCCGTACCCACGACAGCCGGCACCGGAAGCGAGGCGCAGTCGTACGCCCTGATCTCAGACGCCCGAACCAAAGTAAAGATGGCCTGCGGCGACAAGAAGGCGTCGTTCCGCGTGGCCGTGCTGGATCCCAAACTTACGGTGACGCAGCCGCGTGAAGTAACGGCCCTCACGGGCATCGACGCCGTAGCCCACGCACTGGAAACATACGTTACGAAGCCACGCAATGGCGCATCATTGGCTTTCAGTCGCGAAGCATGGATCTTGCTGGCCGAGAACTTCACCCGCGTATTGGATAACCCCGAAGACATTGACGCCCGCGGCGGAATGCAACTGGGGGCATGCTTCGCCGGGGTGGCCATCGAAAACTCAATGCTCGGCGCCGCACACGCCCTGGCCAATCCACTCACGGCCCACTATGGCATCGCTCACGGGCAAGCGGTGTCGGTCATGCTGCCGCACGTGATTCGTTTCAACGGCGAGAAGTTCAACGCGTGGTACCGTGAGCTACTAGAAACCACCATGGAGTGGCCCGGCTCCCCCGATCCCCGCCATGGGGCCGAGGGGCTAGCCGGTTATGTAACGCAGCTTCTGGAAAAGGCCGGTTTGAAGACCCGTCTGGCGGAATTAGCGGTCGAACGCGACAAACTACCGACCCTTGCCACCCATGCGGCAGAGCAGTGGACGGGGCGCTTCAATCCTCGCGAAGTCGGTCCAGCCGAGCTTTTGGCCCTCTACGAGCGAGCGTTTTGATATAATCGAGAAGGCGGCGCACGCTCCTACTGCGCGCACGGGTCGCAAAAAACAACGGGAACTAAAGTACGAACCACTCTGGGGTCGCCACCATGTTGAGGATGTCGAACACTCAGATTCCAGCCACCCCCTCGGTCGTTCTTTGGATTCTTGGCCTGGGACTTGCTTTCCTGTTGGGACCATCGCTGACAGCGCAAAACCAAGACGCGGCGCCCAAACCGGCGGGGGCCGCCAACGCTACGGAATGGCCGCTGTTCCGTGGCAACCCGCAAATGACCGGCGTCGCGTTGGCGCCGCTCCCCGAGAATTTGTCGCTCTTGTGGTCGTTCAAAGTTAAAGACGGCGCGTTCGAAGGGACTCCGGCGATTGTTGGCGGTGTGACGTATGTGGGCGACATGGACGGCACGCTTTACGCGTTGGACTTGAACACCGGCAAGAAAAAGTGGGACTTCTTCACTGGCGAGAAGTTCGTCGGCTTCAACTCGGCGCCCGCCGTGCACGATGGGCGCCTTTACATTGGTGATATTGACGGCAAGGTGTACTGCCTTAACGCCGACGACGGCAAACCAGTTTGGGGGTTTGAGACGAGCGCCGAGATCAACTCCAGCCCCAATCTTTATCAAGACAATGTGTTGATCGGGTCGCAAGACGCCACACTTTATTGCCTTAACGCCAAGACCGGCAAGCTGGTATGGAAGTTTGTCATTGACGACCAAATCCGCTGCACTCCCACGGTCGTCGGCAATCGCTGCTTCCTGGCAGGGTGCGACAGCCGACTGCACATCATCGATTTGGAACGAGGCGAGAAAGTGGGGGACGTGCCAATAGACGGTCCCACAGGAGTGACTCCCGCCGTTCGCGGCGATCTGACGTTCTTTGGAACCGAGAACGGCACGTTCTACGCGGTTAATTGGCGGAAGGCTGAAGTAGCGTGGAAGTGGCAGGCGCCGCAAAGCGGCCAAGGCGTGCGTAGTTCGCCCGCCGTGACCGATAAGTTCGTCCTCTTTGGCGGTCGCGACAAGCGTTTACACGCCCTGGATGTAACAACGGGCGAAGAAGTCTGGAGCTTCCTCACGCGCGGTAGGATCGACTCTTCGCCGGTGGTGGCCGGTGAACGCGTGTACGTCGGTTCGGCCGACGGTCGCGTGTACGCCGTCGATTTGAAATCTGGCAAGAAGGTTTGGGAGTATGAAGCCGGCGGCCACTTCGTCGGCTCGCCCGCCGTAGCGGACGGCAAGCTCGTCATCGCCAGCGACGATGGCGTGGTGTACTGCTTTGGAGAGAAGAAGTAAACGGGCAAGGCGGCCGCAAGGAAATGGATGGCTACTCATGGAATCCAATTGCGGGCGAGCCGCCTTGCGAGCAACCTACGCGTTGAGATGCGTTAGGCCGTTAGTATTCCGCCAACCGACTGGGCGAAAATGGTAGGCGGAGAAGACAGCAACGTCTCCTGGCGTCGTAAGCATGTTTTGTATGTGCTGGGACGGCGTTGCTCGTGTGTGCAAAGGAGCCAGAGATCTGTTCGCCTCTGGCTGAGAACCTACGTTTTCGTTTAATTGCGAGTTGCGATGTCTTCCATCGAAGCCACGAAGAAAACCGAAGTCGGCAGTTACTTCATCTCTAACTACCCGCCATTCAGCCAATGGAAGCGGGAGTATGTGGATGAGGTGCGTTCTGCGATGGCCACGCCGCCGGTGGAGGACACGCCGCTGGGCTTGTACCTACACATTCCCTTTTGCCGCAAGCGGTGCAAGTTTTGTTACTTCAAGGTTCTGACCGACGTCAACGCGGCCGAGATCGAACGGTACGTATCGGCACTCTCAAAAGAGATTGAATTGGTCAGCCGCCAACCGGTCATGGGCGGCCGGCCGTTCCGCTTTGTTTACTTCGGCGGCGGCACGCCTTCGTTCCTCAGCGCTAAGCAGTTAACCGCGCTGGTGAACCGCCTGGAGGAGAACATCCGCTGGGACCATGCGGAAGAAGTCACCTTTGAGTGCGAACCGGGCACTCTCTCGGAATCGAAGGTCCACACGCTCAAGAGCTTGGGAGTAACCCGGCTAAGCCTGGGGGTGGAGAACTTCAGCGATGCGGTGCTCAAAGAAAACGGCCGGGCCCATCTGTCGCATGAGGTCTACCGTGCGTGGGATTGGATCCAAGCAGCCAACTTTCCCAATGTCAACATCGACCTGATTGCGGGCATGGTGGGCGAAACGTGGGATAACTGGCGCGACTGCGTCCGCCGAACCATCGAGCTGTCGCCTCATAGCGTAACCATCTACCAAATGGAGTTGCCCTACAACACCGTTTACTCAAAAGACATCCTGGGCAACCACATAGAAATCCCCGTGGCTGATTGGCCCACGAAGCGGGCGTGGGTCGATTACGCGTTCAATGAACTGGCTGCTGCCGGATACAGCGTCTCGAGCGCCTACACCATGGTCAAAAACCCCGACCAGGTAAATTTCAGCTACCGTGACAATCTCTGGCGCGGCTCGGATCTTTTGGCTACGGGCATTGCCAGCTTCGGGCACATTCAAGGCGTGCATTATCAGAATAAGCCCGAGTGGAACGACTATCTGGGCGACCTGTTGGAGCGAGGCGAACTGCCGCTTGGGCGGGCGATGCGTCCCACGCCGCATCAATTACTGGTGCGCGAGGTCATTTTGCAACTGAAGAAGGGCTGGCTAGACGCCAGTTACTTCCGCAACAAGTTCGGTGTCGAGATCCGCGACGAATGGAGCGACGTTTGGCGCGACTATTTAGAGGACGAACTGCTAACGATCGACGGCGATCGAATTGAGCTGACCCGCAAGGGCTTGCTGCGCGTCGACGCAATGTTGCCCGCCTTCTTCGAAGCCGAGCATCAAGGAGTCCGTTACACATGAGAGAGCGAATCGTGAGTAGCGAACCGATAATCGCGGCGTTTTTCCCTCCTCAACTGTAAACACTCACGGCACACCCTTCGCTACCCGCTTTTCGTGTCTCCATGCCGGACCACCTCATCTTTATGATGGGCCAATACGAGGCCCGTTTTCCCACCGACCGTTGCTACGCCAAAAAGAACCACACTTGGGCGCAGCGCCAAAGTGGGAATGTGTGGCGGTTTGGTTTCTCGGCCTACGCGGTGCGGTTGTTACAGGATGTATATTTTCTCGACTGGCATATCGAGGCCGACACCAACGTAACCGAAGGGCAGGAGATCGGGTTTATCGAGAGTAAAAAAGCCGAGAGCGATCTGTTCGCCCCCATGACCGGACGGTTGGTGCAGTTTAACCCGGCGTTGCTGGGCGACCCGTCGATGATTAACGTCGACAACTACGGCGCCGGCTGGCTTTTTGAGATCGAAGGCTCAGACAAGAACCTGATGACGCCCGACGAGTACTTGCGGCACTTAGACGCCGTTTGGGAAATCACACAACGCACCATCAAAGGACAAATGAATGAGTAGTTTCTGCCCATCGGACAGGAACACGGAGCTCGTCGCATCCCCACCATTTAGCCGTTACCGTTCCGTGAACGGCGCCTACATCCTTCTTCTGACCCATCACGCGCCTCATGTCCAAGCGTATCTCTGTCGTCCTCTCGCAAGGTCAAAGCCAGAATCCGGAGAAACGGAAGCTGGAGGAAGACCTAGTCGCCGCGATGCTTATGGAGCAGGGCGTCGATGTGACGGTCATTCCGCACCTTTACGATCTGAAGCCCGATAGCACGGGGATGCTCGCCTTGCAAAATATCGGCGGCGATATGGTCGTTCTCTCGTGGCTATATCCACGAGCCGCACGGTGGATACTGGACCGCAACGGCATACGAGGGCAAGAAGGCGTCACGCTCCTTAAAGGCTTGGGTGAGGACGACGACGAATCTCTCGACGACGAACTGGAGGACGAATCGACCGACGACAAAGAGCGCGTTATCGACACCCGGCCGCTTCCCCCGCGGAAGATTTACTGCCTTGACCTCCGCACGCACTCC
>CAYWIS010000247.1:5073-8474 GCA_964458385.1 uncultured Pirellulaceae bacterium | reverse complement strand
ATCCACTTGGCCATTGCGGGGCAAAACAGATTCTCCCGCGTTCTCGTCCCCGCGAATCCCAACTCATCATTCGGGTTGAGCGTCGGGGTTGAGCGGCTGGGTGTCCGTCAAAAGACGGCGCATTTCGTCCACAATTCTTGGGGTGGGCAGGTCGGGCGTTTCCAGCAGCAAGTGGGCGAAGTTCTCGGCCAGCACTTCTTCGGGATGGATGATGTAACTTGTATTGCGGCCGATTTGTTCGTGGTACGAAGGCGTCTTTTGAGGGTCAAGCAGGATCGGCCCTTCATCACCTTCGGCCGCCCGCCATGTGTTTCCATGCCGCTCCACTTGCAGCAAGCGAAATTGAAGATACTGGAAGAACGTTTTTCCGGCCGCCGGATCAAATCGTTCCACTGAAGAGAAAAGGACGGGTATCGCCAATTTGGCTTGTCCCTCCACTTGCAACTCAATGACGTAGTTTAACAGCGGTGCGTCAGGATTCGTGATCTTGCGATCGCGAAGCGACGGCGGAAGTTCGATTTCGCCGCAGGGCTGAAATCCAACAATCGCATACAGACGCCGCTGCCGGTTGGGATCCTGCCGGCTAAGGATGTGAAACAATTCATGCGCTAGTAAACGCTCCAGCGCCTCCGGCGGGCGGCGCAACATGGCGCGCGGTAAGACAATTGCGTTCTGACGACAATAGGCGGCCTCGCCTTCTTCGCGTCCGGTGGTCTTGATAAGCAGCACCGTTTCGGGAAACAACGGAACGAAATCTTGCAAACGACGACGTAATGAAGCCAAACACGATTGTAGGGTCTTGACCTCTTCGTCCTTCCAAGGCTCCACCTGTGCCGCGGCAAAGCGCCGCAGGTCGTCGGAAGTTACGTTCTCCACCGTGTTCAAGCGTGCGTGCAAGTCGAACTGGCTGAGATTGCGGGTGTACACATCCTCTTGGCTCAGCACGGCCGCCCCTTCTTCGACCGAGGCAAATCGCACGATTGTGCCGCGCTGTAAGGCAATCTCCTGTCCCTGGCCCTCCGAGGCGCCCAAGATCAACACAGTCGATACGGCCAGGTAACGCCAAAGAAGCGTCGGCATAAAAGCAAACTCCAACGAGATACCAGGAAGCGCTTGTTTTCCGTGCGGCAGTAATTAGGATCGAATTGTAACGGTTAAAGCGAATGTTTATTTCCTATGGCGAAGGCGCTCCCCCCATGAAGCTTGCTCGCATCGCACTTTTATCGTCGTGTCTTGCCGCCGCACTCTGCGGCTCCGCGCAAGCCGCCTACCCTTACGCTTGGCCCAATGAGTTAGGACCGACGGCGTTCGGCGTTACCGGCACCATGTATGGTTTGGGTTTGGTTCCCACTCCGCCGTACTTTGCGCTCCATCCGCCGGTGTATTATAGCTGCCCGGTTCCGCGTTCGTACGGTTACAGCCCCTTTGCCTATCCGCCCTGTGTACAAACGCCGCAGGTCGATTTCCTGTCCTTCCCGCCGGCGGATGACGTGGAAGCGAAGCCGCACGAAGAGCTACCGCCGGCCCAACCGACGGCCAAAGTCGCGGTTCGCGGCCAGTGGATCGAGAACCCGTTTGTGGCGAATCCGAGCCACGGGATGATTGCTAACCCGTACGTACCTTCAGAAGTCTACGACGCCTCGCTGGCGCTTAACTCGCAAAGCCGGAGTGTCGAGCGTTAAGCACGTCGACGCGGGATGAAGACGTTCCGATTCCCGCCCCATGGACTTCAACCCCACGCGAAAAGCCGCCGCTCCCACGGCGGCTTTTCCTTTTTGCCGCAATTCCTTGGCGAAAGCGGTCAACGGAAATCACTGCCGCGCCGTTTGTGTAAGCGTCGCATGCTCGGTTAACGTCTTTTCGACGTAGGCGAGTACGCGAGGAAACGCCCGGACGAAGCGGTCGCGACGTGTTGGATCCGACCCGCCTCCCAGCAGAATAGCGAACGCTTCGGCGAACGCCTCTTGCCGACCAGCGCCACGGCCCTGCAGGTAATAGGCAAGTTCCTTTCGATCCTCTTCGGTCAGACCTTGCAGGTCGGCTTGATAGGCAGCCAAGAACGACGGATGCGCCGAACGGTGCGGGTTGCGGTCGCCTCCAACGCGGTCGTATGCATGCCCCAACTCGTGTCGAAACACGCCTTCAGCCCGCCATGTGGGAACCACTTCACCCTGCCGGTTGCGGCGTTTCTCAGCCACCACCACGATACGCTGCTGCGGCAGATTCACCGCATCGGTATTCTCCCAGGTCAGCCCTGCAGGCCACCCGCGCGGTTGTTCGCCCATCAGGTTGGGCGCCGCGTCGGTCACAAACTCCGCCATCTGAATGCGCCATCCCGCCGCCCACAGGGAGCGCCAGACTTCTTTCGGTACGGTCGCGGTTGCGTCGGCAATGCGTTGGCGGAATTCTTCGCTCACCGGCGAAACCTCATCGGGAACCAGCACCCAAGCGGCCCGCGCGTACGTGGCCTCCGAAGGGGTGAGTTCCGCCGCGCACAACCATAACGCCGACAACGTACCGACGGCCGGCAGCGCCGTAAGCACCAAACACCGCCGAATTCCGGTTGTGAGCCGTCTAGCCCGTACGCCGACCATACGCATCCGTGCGTTTCCTAACGAGTCTTCCTGCCAATGAGTGCGGGAAGGGAGAATTAGTCGTTGGCCGCGTTGCCGTCAAGGCGAACCGAAGCACCCTACACCAAGATCGCCTTACTTCCCCATTCCAACCGCGAGCACTGACCGGAGAGTGCGTCTAGGTCAAACACAGGCTGTGTACCACAAGAACAGGGCCAGCAATATCGAGAACGCCACAAACCACGGCCAACAACCGGGAGGATCGCCTGCGTTGTAGTCGGGCTCCGGCATATGCTGCTCCTTGTAAGAACGCCGCGATTTTGGCCAATCTACCCATTCTGACTGTTCGTAACTTGCGGTTCAATCCAAAGTCGAACACGCTCGCTGGCCGATTGCTACTGCAACCAAAGATTGCTTGTCCGCACCCGGCGGCCGCGCTCGTCGTCTGATCCCGCAAACGACGCCCCTTGTGCGGCCTCTGGCGATTTGCACTTCATCTTGGCCCAACGATGACGCAACGCATCCACCGCGAACCGACGTTCCTCGAAGAACTCGAGCTTCGGCAGAACGAAGTACTCGAGCAACTTGAGGATCTGGAGCGCCGGGTGGAATCCTTGCTGAACGAGTACGTTCAGACGCGGTCCAATTCTTCGACCGCCGAAGCGTAACGCGCTTGGTTTGTTCTCAGGCCATTCGTCGTTTCAGCCCCACGGCGCCTAATACCCTATCTTTAGCGTTCCCAACGCCACGTTACGGGTGTTCATGTGGATCGTGCCCGCGCCCTTCTTTGCACCGCTCACAGGCGGTAGTTGCTAGCAAGCCGAGCTC
>CAYWIS010000247.1:0-5063 GCA_964458385.1 uncultured Pirellulaceae bacterium | reverse complement strand
TATAATGGCCCCAACGAGACCCACTCGTACCTATTGGAGGCCTCTCATGCGCGCCCTACAACTTTTGCTGCTTACGGTAGTGCTCTCCTCAACGGTATGGGGGCAAGAGGCGTGGAAGCCGGCTTCAGGGCCCCTGACCACACCTTGGACCGACAAAGTATCGCCCGACAATGTTCATTCCGAATACCCTCGGCCGCAAATGGTTCGGCCGCGGTGGAACCATTTGAACGGATTATGGGATTACGCCATTCGCCCCCGGAATGAGGAACGCCCAAACAAGTGGGATGGTCAAATCCTTGTGCCATTTCCCGTGGAATCAGCTCTTTCGGGCGTAATGAAGAAGGTCGGAGCGGACCATCGGCTTTGGTATCGGCGAACGTTCGAAGCGCCCCAGCGAGAGAAGGGCGAACGCCTTTTGCTGCACTTTGGCGCTGTCGACTGGCAGTGCGAAGTTTGGGTCAACGGTCGGTCAGTCGGAAAACATCAGGGTGGGTATGATCCGTTTACGTTCGACATTACCGACGCAATTGCCAACCAGGGCGAACAAGAAATCGTGGTGGCGGTGTGGGACCCGACCGACCAAGGGTACCAGCCGCGCGGTAAGCAAGTGCGAAATCCCGAGGGGATCTGGTACACGTCGGTAACCGGCATTTGGCAAACGGTCTGGTTGGAGCCGGTCCCGGCGACGCATATTTCATCGTATGTGGTGACGCCCGACATCGACCGAAACATCGCCACAGTGGTCGTCCATCACACGCGCGCCGACGCCAACGCTCGCCCCGTCGTGGCCCGCGTGCGTGTTGAACTTCCGCGCGACGACAACGCCGCCCAACCCCAGTTTCTCGAAGCATCGGGCGCTCCCGGCGAGCCCATCGCATTAACGTTTTCGGACCCTGGGCACGTGCGGCTTTGGTCACCCGATTCACCGCACCTCTACCCCTGCGAAATTACGCTCCATCCCCAGCAAGACGCCGCTTCCCAAGGCAAGGCTCCTGCGCTAGACAAAGTTCAGGGCTACTTCGCCATGCGAAAAATCTCCCTTGGCAAAGGAGAAGATGGGTTCGTGCGCATGATGCTCAACAATCAGCCCGTGTTCCAGTTTGGAACCTTGGACCAGGGATGGTGGCCCGATGGGCTCTATACGGCGCCAACCGACGAAGCCCTTCGTTTTGACATCGAGATGACAAAGAAGCTGGGCTTCAACACCATCCGCAAGCACGTCAAAGTCGAGCCGGCGCGGTGGTACTACCATTGTGATCGCCTGGGAATGCTTGTCTGGCAGGACATGCCCAACGGCGACCGTCACATCGGCCCCAATGATCCCGACTTGGTGCGTTCGCCCGAGTCGGCGGCGAATTATCGTCAAGAGTTACAACAAATTATTGACGATTTTCGCAACGCCCCGTGCATTGTTGTCTGGGTTCCGTTTAACGAAGGCTGGGGGCAATTTGACACCGCCGATATTTTAGCTTGGGTCAAGAACCACGACCCGACGCGTCTTGTGGACGGCCCCAGCGGCTGGACGGATCGCGGCGTGGGCGACATGCACGACATGCATCGCTATCCGGGCCCGGCCATGCCCAACCCCGAGCCGAACCGGGCTGTCGTGCTGGGCGAGTTTGGTGGACTTGGGCTGCCGCTCGAGGGTCATCTGTGGTGGGACAAGCGCAATTGGGGCTATCGCACCTACAAGACGCGCGAGGAGCTATGGACCAACTATCGGCGGCTCATCCGCAATTTGCATCCCTTGGTGGCGAAAGGACTTTCGGCCGCAATCTACACGCAAACAACCGACGTAGAAGGCGAAGTCAACGGTTTGATGACCTATGACCGCCGGGTGGTCAAGTTCGACATCGATGCGATGGCCGCCCTTCACGCCCGCTTGTATCAACCGGCGCCCACCGTCGAAGTGCGCACCTTAGCGCCCACCAGCGAACAGGAAGGGCAGACCTGGCGTTACACGACAACGGCGCCTGGCAAAGATTGGACCGCCGTCGACTTTGACGACTCAAGCTGGAAGGAGGGCCCAGGCGGATTTGGCGAGCCGTCAACGCCAGGCGCGATCGTCCGCACGCGTTGGAAGAGCAACGAAATTTGGCTGCGGCGCACCTTTGAGATTCCCGCAGGCGCCGTCCACAATCCCCACTTGCGAATCCACCACGACGAAGACGTCGAAGTCTATCTCGACGGCCGCCGCATCGCCAAACTCGACGGTTATGTGGTGGAGTATTTCAACGAAGAACTGGATGCTCCGGCGCGCGAGCTGCTCACTCCTGGAGTTCATGTGATCGCGGTTCACTGCCGCCAAACTCAAGGCGGGCAGTACATCGACGTGGGGCTTGTCGACCTCGTAGAAAAGCCTCAAAAACCGTAACGAACTCCAAAACGTCGTCAGCTTTGGGAGAGCGGCCTAGCGCGCCGCTCTTCCGCCCTCCGGGCGTCGCACTTTTGGCGACGGTTTGAAAATTCTTCCCGGCGGTTGTAACTCCTACCACCGTGTGTCTGAACCGGTCTGGACGTTACGGGCCGGTTTCGCTACTCTCCCCCCGCTCATCGACGACAACTCTTGTCGTCCTTACTTTCTGGGGCTTTTTCGTTATCGCACGGCGGGCGGGTTGGGGCGATATGTCGCGATTGCTACAAGCGCGCGAATTGATACTTCCCGTGGGCATTATCGCCAGCATCCTGGTGATTCTGGTGCCACTGCCTGCGGCGCTGATGGACTTGTTTCTGGCGACCAATATCACGATCGCCGTGATCGTCGTCTTGACGACGATCTACGTTCGGTCGCCGCTGGAATTCAGCGTATTTCCCACGTTGCTCTTGGCGACGACGCTGGGGCGACTCGTGCTCAATGTGGCGTCCACTCGTCTCATCCTCACGCGCGCAGGCGTCGATGGCCTCTATGCGGCGGGCGGCGTTATCAAGAGCTTTAGCGAGTTCGTGGCGGGCGACCGGATTATCGTGGGGTTGATCATCTTTATCATCCTTGTGGTTATTCAGTTCGTCGTCATTACCAAAGGCGCCACGCGCATTAGCGAAGTCGCCGCACGGTTCGCCTTGGACGGTATGCCGGGGCGGCAGATGGCGATCGACGCCGACCTGAATGCAGGTATTATCGATGAGCGCGAGGCCCAGCGCCGCCGCGAGGAGATCACCCGCCAGGCCGACTTCTACGGCGCGATGGACGGCGCCAGCAAGTTCGTGCGCGGCGACGCGATCGCCGGCATCCTGATCCTGGCGATCAACCTGGTCGGCGGGATCGTGATCGGGCTGTTCTCGCACGGCCTGTCGCTGTCCGACGCGGCCCAGGTCTACACCACGCTGGCGATCGGCGACGGCCTGGTCGCGCAGCTGCCGTCGCTGCTGATCTCGGTCGCCACGGCCATGCTCGTCACCCGCTCCACCGGCGAGCAGGAGATGGGCGAGAGCGTGCAGAAGCAGGTGTTCGGCCAGCAGCGCGCGCTCACCGTCGCGGCGTCGCTGATGGCGCTGGTCGGGATCGTGCCGGGCATGCCCAACCTGCCGTTCCTGGCCCTGGCCGCGCTGCTGGGCTGGGCGGCGTGGAGGATGCGCGCCCGCGCGCTGGCGCCGGACGAGGCGCAGGACGCCGCGGCCCCGGGCGGCAGCCCCGCCGGCTCGACCGCGGTCGCGGAACTGAGCTGGGACGAGGTGCGGCCGCTGGAACCGCTGGCGATGGAAGTGGGCTACCGGCTGATTCCGCTGGTCGACCAGGCCCAGGGCGGCCAGCTGCTGGCGCGGCTGAAGGGCGTGCGCCGCAAGCTGACCCAGGACCTGGGCTTCCTGATCCCGGCCGTGCACGTGCGCGACAACCTCGAGCTCGCGCCCGGCCAGTACCGGCTGCTGGTCCACGGCGTGCCGGTCGCCAGCGGCGAACTGGTGCCCGACCGCGAGCTGGCCCTGGACCCGGGCCGGGTGTTCGGCCCGCTCGACGGCATCCCCGGCAAGGACCCGGCCTTCGGCCTGGACGCGGTGTGGATCACGCCCGCCCAGCGCGCGCACGCCGAGTCGCTGGGCTACACGGTGGTCGATGCCTCCACCGTCGCCGCGACCCATCTTTCGCACATCGTGCGCGAGCACGCATCCGAGCTGCTCGGCCACGATGAAGTGCAGAACCTGCTGGCCACGCTCGGACGCAGCGTGCCCAAGCTGGTCGAGGACCTGGTGCCCAAGCTGCTGCCGCTGTCGGTGGTGGTCAAGGTGCTGCAGTCGCTGCTGGCCGACCGGGTGCCGGTGCGGCAGATGCGGCAGATCGTCGAGACCCTGCTCGAACACGGCGCCCAGACCCAGGACCCGGCCGCGCTCACCGCGGCGGTGCGGGTGGCGCTGGGCCGCTTCATCGTCCAGGAGGTCAACGGCATGGCGCCGGAGCTGCCGGTGTACACGCTGGCGCCGGCCCTGGAGCGGGTGCTGCAGGAGTCGGTGAGCGGACAGGGCGCGGCGCTGGAGCCCGGCCTGGCCGAGCGGCTGCACCAGAACCTGGGCGAATGCGTGAGCCGCCAGGAAAGCCGCGGCGAACCGGCGGTGCTGCTGGTCCCCGGCGGCGTGCGCGCCGCTGTTGCGCGCCTGGTCCGCCACAGCGTGCCGTCGCTGTCGGTGCTCGCCTACGCCGAGGTGCCGGAGGACAAGCGGCTGCGACTGGTGGGTTCTGTGGGCTGACGGGTTCTCCCTTCGGATTCTTCTCCAATGTGAGGGAAACCGGGCCGACGGGCTGGGTGGTGTCTGGGCTTCGGACGGAGGCCGTCCCGGTCCGGGGGTTGCTCCCCGGCTCGGTCAGCCATCCATGGCTGACTCGCCGCCGCAGCGCATCCATGCGCTGCTATCCGCAACCCCCGGACCGTGACGGCCATCGGCCTCTTCCTGTCATGGCATCGATCATCAAAAAAGCCAGAGCCGCTGGACCAGCGGCTCTGGCACCGAAGCGCCGAATCCACAGGCCCGGTAAAGCCGTGCCCTGACGGCCGGGGGGTCGCGGCAAGCAAGACATGGATGTCTTGCGCGCGAGTCAGGGCAGGGTGAGCACGGACGCCTTGCGCGGCACT
>CAYWIS010000246.1:0-8537 GCA_964458385.1 uncultured Pirellulaceae bacterium | reverse complement strand
CTCCAGGTCGTCGACGGGACAGACCCAGACGTTCAAAACGCCGTCGACTGGCGCCAGGAAGGCGAGCTGGGAGCCATCGGGACTGATGCGAGCGCGGGCTTTCTCTGGGTTGCCGAAAAACTCGCGGCGTGGAATCAGGGGAACATCGTCCAGCGATGCGGGGACAGGAGAATTCGTTGCCGTTTTGTCGGGTTCAGACGCCATCGGTTGCTTGGGGGAAGTGGCAGTGGAGCTTGGAGAGTCTTGTTGCGTTTGCGCCGATGCTTGGGCTACCGTCTCTGTTGCCGGTTGGTTGGAGCGCCGCGCAGCGCGCGGGGGCGAGGGCTCGCCTTCGTTGAGGCTGGCCTCGGCTTGTTGGTTCGCTTCGTAGACGTGCGAGTAGCCGGTGGGGCCACAGCCTGCTGCGGCCAAGATCCAAGGCGCCAGGATGGCGCCAAGCATGTATCGCAATTGCATGACGATTCTCACTTCCATGAAGAGGTAAAACGACGTTCGGGCCGCCTCCAACATATCGAATAGCGAACCTGTCGGCTATTGGCGTTCCCGTTCCTCTAACCGGTTGCCGAAGATGGCCCACAATGGCCTACGGCGAGCGGGGCGTACGCGTCTCAACGGGGGCGGCCGACGAGGGACAAACTCTCCCGCAACGCTTGCTGGCGAGCGGTGGACTAAACCACGCCGACATGATTTGGCGCCAAGCACAACAACGATTCTTGGAAATTGTTGTGGGTCGGAAAGTTGCTGGGCTTATCCATATCCGGTCGGAAAGTTCAACTCAGTTGGCGGAAGAAGTGCTCACTTCGAACGAAGAGTCAAGCTTTCGGCACGCGGCTTGCGTTCGTGAAGAAGTGGAAGCAGTTTGCAAGATAAACGGAGGCTTACGCCCAAGTTCGTGTAGGGACGCCGAAAATAATGTCTTTTTTTCCTCTTCACTGGCGAGGCGGCCGCCTGTTCGGCTTATTCCTAGGCAATTCCCGCAGGAGGCCAATTATGAATCATGCTTTTGCGCAATTAGAAACGCCCGTTGATATTCGCCCGGCGCGTACCGAATACAAACAGTTGAAAGCCGAGAACTTGCTTCGGACGAAGGCGGCCGAGGTGGTGCGACTGATCGTTCCTCAAGGGAAAGAAATTCCCCCGCATCGAGCGCCGGGCGAACTACTCGTGCAGTGCATCGAGGGACGTATCGCCTTCACAGCAATGGGTGAAACGCGCGAGCTAACCGCCGGGCAGATGATCCATCTTCCGCCCGATAAACACCATGCGCTGCGGAGCCTGGAAGATAGCTCGCTGCTCTTAATTATTCTCAACGCCGGACGAGCAAACGGGAGCAAAGACGTCGTTCAAGAAGCCTCCGAAGAGTCGTTCCCCGCCAGCGATGCTCCGGCATGGACCGGAGTGCGGCAGTGACGGTTTATACTCGCTTCTGCACCGGCGAAATGTATTCAGCGCGGACGTAAACTTGCTCGTCGTCGGTCAGCCGGTCGGTGACCTCGTAATAATGACGCTGGAAGAAGTGACGCTCGCCCATCTGCAAGCGTTCTTGCGCCAGCGTTTCTACCGCATAGTCCGACGCCACCTTGAAACGCTGTCCTACCAATCCGTGGTTGGAGAACAGGTAGTAACGCTCGGCGTCGCTGGCGTCGCCGAGCATGCCCGTGACGACCTTTCCGTCGTGCGGGCCGCCCACGAATTCAAACGTAATCGTTAACATAATCATCATCGCCCCAAGGGAATCGCGTTAGCAATTCCATATTGATTATTGTTTTCCTCGGTGGCGGGTTCGTCAAACTTTTTCGCCGCTCGGGGAAGCGTCGCTGCGGGCGGCGCTAGAAGCCTAACCTGGTGCGCCGCCGTGGGACGACGCCCATCAAGATCCTGCGAGGAATGCCGCGTTCGGGAATGAAATGCCCCCAATGCGGGACACGCCCTGCTGCTTGCCAAGGCGGAGCAGTACGCACCATGGTTTTGCGTACAATCAAGGCAATGCGGCGTGAAGAAGCTCTTTTTCCTCTGATTCGCCAGGAGTAATCGCTTGGCTGAAATCCTCTGGGCCCTTGTGCTGATTGTCGTTCTCTTTCTTTGTTGGGCGATCAATTTGTTTGGTTTGCCTGGGAATTGGGCGATGATCGCGGCGGCGGCAATCTACTGGTACTTCATGCCGCCCGACGGACGCGTGTCTTTTCACGGGGGCGTGCTTGTGGCGATCATCGCCTTGGCGCTCCTAGGTGAGATTGTCGAGTTCGTTGCGGGCGCCGCAGGCGCAACCAAGGCAGGAGGCAGTAAACGCGGAGCCGCGCTAGCGCTAGTTGGCTCGATGGTTGGCGGGCTTATGGGAGTCTTCGTGGGGGCGCCCATTCCCATGATCGGGCAGATCGCCGCAGCGCTCCTCTTTGCATCTCTCGGCGCCATGGCGGGCGCCATGCTGGGCGAGTATTGGAAGGGCCGCACGGCGGAGGAGGGGTTGAAGGTGGGGCAAGCCGCCTTCTGGGGGCGACTGTTGGGGACCCTGGGGAAACTCGCCTGCGGCGCCGTGATGCTTGTTGTCGTCATAGTTGCCTTGATGGTCAAATGACTTCCCACCCGTGCGGAGGCGCAGCACATCTCCTGGGGTTTTTCCGCCAGGCCCAGGGGCGAGTGGCTGTTGAATCCCTGTTAACGCCGATATGATACCGCTTGTTGCCTTCGGCCGCGGCAGCTTCTGAAATGAGTCGATCGGAACGCTACGTTGGGCCGAGCTGGACTACCATTCCTTTCCTGTTGTCGAAACCTTGAAGGATTTTCTGCAATGCTCCGAGTAGGCATCGTAGGCGTTGGATTTATGGGAATGATTCATTACTTGGCGTACCAGCGCGCCAGCGGGGCCAAAGTGACGGCCATTTGTTCGCGAGACGCGAAGAAGCTTGCCGGCGACTGGCGCGATATCCAAGGCAATTTTGGCCCGCGCGGTGAAATGATGGACCTCTCGGGCATCGCCAAGTACGACAACTACCAAGGAATGCTGGAGGATAAAGATATCGACGTGATCGATATTTGCCTGCCGCCAAACCTGCACGCCGAGTTCGCCGTGCAGGCCCTAGAGGCGGGCAAGCACGTGTTCTGCGAAAAACCCATGGCCCTGACCGCGCAAGATTGCGAAGACATGGTCGCCGCCGCTCGCAAAGCAGGCAAGCAGGTCTTAGTGGGCCATGTGCTGCCGTTCTTTCCCGAATACGCCAAGGCCCGCGAGATTATCGCCAGTGGTCAGTATGGAAAGTTATTGGGCGGACACTTCAAACGAGTCATCTCTGATCCGCTTTGGCTGAAAGATTTCTATGATCCAGATAAAGTGGGTGGGCCTCTGGTGGACCTGCATGTGCACGACGCCCACTTCTTACGAATGCTGTTTGGCATGCCGTGCAGCGTTGTTAGCCAGGGGCGCATGCGCGGTGAAGTCGTCGAGTATTGCCACACGCTCTTCTCGTTCGACGATCTGCAACTTGTGGTGAGCGCCGCCAGCGGCGTGATTCACCAGCAAGGCCGTGGCTTTACTCACGGGTTCGAAATTCACCTGGAGCGCGCCACATTGTTGTATGACTTCGCCGTGATCGACGGCAAACCCGAGTTGGCGATGCCCCTGACGGTGCTAACCAGCGACGAAACAAACAACGTGCTTCGGCCCGAACTTGGCGCCGGCGATGAAATCACGGCGTTTCAAGCCGAAATTGAGGAGATGGCGCGGTCCATCGAGTCGGGGCAACCTTCGGCGATTCTGGGAGGCGAACTTGCCCGCGACGCCATTATCTTGTGCCATAAGCAAAGCGAATCGGTCAAATCGGGCAAACCGGTTTCAATCGTGGGTTGATCCGAATTACGCTAATAGCTTTCGCTCCCGGTGGACGCCGCCGCTTTGTACCAGCGGCGTTGGGGGACCACGCGGCCACGACGCTTGGCGTTGCTTCCCCAAAGCGTAGAACGTGATCCACTTCGCCGTGCTTCAACTTTGAGGGTTCTTATGTGTAACGGGCGAATCGTATTGGGGCTTCTCGTGATGTTCGCGGGAATGGCCAACGCCGAGGAAAAGTTGTTTGTCGCCTCGCCGCTGACCCAGCCGGGCGAGTTCACCGCGGGCATCGAAGGTCCTGCCTGTGATGTGGCGGGTAATATTTATGCGGTCAACTTCACTCGGCAAGGAACCATTGGCCGCGTCACTCCCGAGGGCCGGGGCGAAGTGTTCGTCTCCTTGCCGGGCACGAGCGTTGGCAACGGCATTCGCTTTGGAAAAGACGGCGTGATGTTCGTGGCCGACTACGTGAATCACAACGTCTTGCGCATCGATCCCAAGACGCGAAAAATCGAGGTTTTCGCCCATCACGATGCGATGAACCAGCCCAACGATCTGGCGCTGGCGCCCGACGGAACGCTCTACGCCAGCGACCCGAACTGGAGCAATGGCACGGGCCAAGTATGGCGCATCGACCGGAACGGTCAGGTCACCTTGGCCGCGGGCGAGATGGGCACAACCAACGGTATCGACGTTAGCCCCGATGGCCGCACGCTCTACGTCAACGAAAGCCAACAACGCAAAGTATGGGCGTTTACCATCGCCGCCGACGGCGCCCTCAAGGACAAACGCCTTCTGGTCGAGTTTCCCGACCACGGTTTTGACGGCATGCGGTGCGACGTGGACGGCAACCTGTATATCACCCGCTACGGCAAGGGAGTGGTGGCCGTGGTTAACCCGAAGGGCGAGGTGGTGCG
Organism: uncultured Pirellulaceae bacterium; assembly: GCA_964458385.1. Taxonomy (GTDB): domain Bacteria; phylum Planctomycetota; class Planctomycetia; order Pirellulales; family Pirellulaceae; genus JAHWKS01. The sequence continues at coordinate 3,797 of CAYWIS010000246.1, read as the reverse complement.
CGAAATCGACGTACTCGGCTCTAAGCCGAGCAACCTGTGCTTTGGCGGTCCCGATGGCCGCACGGTGTACGTGACCGAAGTTGAGCACACGCGCTTGGTGCAATTTCGCGTGGACCGCCCCGGCTTGGAGTGGCAACGCCAGCAGCCGTAAGCGCGGCGAGCGAACTTGCGCTGCCTTATCCTGAGTTTGGGAGAACGCCGGGGGCCAAGGTCCGGCGGGCGAGAGTTTCTTGCACTTCTGTTGGTGCGTAACTAGCTTGAAGCTATCGGGCCAGTCCTCTTAACCAAAGGCGTGTTTCTATGTTTGGCAACCGTGGAATGAAATCTATCGTTGTCGGAGCGTTGGCGCTGTTTTGCATGATGACGCTAACGCACAAGGCGATTGCGCAGGCGCCGAATACTTCGCAGTATGCCGCCGCGATGGTTGGTCCCCCCGCGGACAATGGCGAGGCCAAGATTCGCCGGGCCCTGACGGCGCCGGCAACACTGGATTTCGTTGACACGCCCTTGGCCGATGTCGCGGCCTCTTTGGAGAGCGCCTACAGCATTCCGGTTGAATTAGAGGTGGCCGCTCTGGAACGTGTGGGGTTGTCTCCCGACGCTCCCATTTCACGCGAACTAAAGGACGTTTCGCTGCGTACGGCGCTGCGTCTTATGTTGCGCGACCTGGGACTGACATATGTGGTGGACGAGGGCGCCTTAGTGATTACAACTCGGGAGGAGGCGGCCCAACGGCTGTCGACGCGGGTTTATCCGGTCACCCCTCTCTTACCCGCCAACGCGACGGATGCCAAGGAGTTGGCGCAGTTAGTGCGAGAAACCGTACTGCGCCGCACTTCGGGGAATGGCGCGCCGGCGATCATCTCGACTTACGGACCGCTCTTGATTGTGCGCGACACGGAAGAAGGCCACGACGAGGTGGAGAAATTTCTCTCGGACCTGGCCAACGGTCTAAACGCTGCGTTGCAGCAGCCAAGTCCTATGTCGGGACCGTAACCTTGTGGGGTTGTGTGTCGGGATCGCCTCCAGCGGGCGCGGCCGAGAAAGCTGGCAAGAGTAGCTTTCTCGACGGAGCGTATAAGCGCCATGAGATTCCGGCGACTTGGCGGGCGCCAGGTTAAACGCCGAGGTCCAAATGGACACGCGCCCGCACTTACTCCTCTTCGATAATGTCCTCTTTTACCTTCTGGACAAAGTGCGGGCTCTTGCCCGACTTGCTCAGTTCTTCCGCCTTCTTGAGAGCGGCTTCGTGTTCGTCATATTCGAACAAGGCCACTCGCTTGAGCGAAGGGCTGAAGACCCCCCAGAACAGCTTCTTTCGTGTCGGCTCACCGGCTTTGGCCCGACTCTTGCGTTTCGTGGGGGTAGCGGCGGTAGTTCCGGCGGTCTTTTTCTTCAGCTTCTTCTCGACAGCGCCGGCGGCCTCGGCCGCCTCGGCTTGCTCACGCAACTTTTTGCGATCGACGACTTTGCGGGCCATAGGTGTGGGCGAATCCTGGGTCGGGGGGAAAAAACACAACGCGTCTTGCGGGTGAGAAGACAGCATACCCGATTTTGCCGTTCCCCGCCAGTTGAGCCCTCTGCGGATGCCCCACCTTTCCTTTTTTCGATCGTCGAGTTCAGGAAGAGCCGATCGACGCGGTACGTGTCGGTTACTTAGTACTACCGCACCAAACCTACCTCGGAAATGGGAAAGGCTTTGGCGTGGTTGTGGCGGCTCTCGCGTTATTGACCAATGCCCCCGGTTGTCTCAGTCATTGGGGGGGCGTGAGCCGAGGTGTTCGATCGTTCGGCATCCGATGCCGAACAGTTGACGCTTTTTTTCTTGCGAAATTCACGGTGCTTTCGGGCGGTTTGTTCCTGGTTCGGCGTCTTTTGCCGAACGCAGCGTTAAGGGTTGTACGGGGCACAGTCGGCGGTTATCGAGGGGCGCACTGCTGGCCCATTGTCCGTCTTGTGGCGGGGTATTGTTCGCATCACAGGTGCCAGTCAGGGCAGAGCGTGGCGAGGAAGCGGTCACCGCGTTCCGCGGGCATGGCCGCTAAGGCGTCGCCGCGATGAGCCGCCGCAAGCACGGTTGTGCGCGGGGGGCCGGAACGGATGGGCGCGCTGCTCGGCTTGAGCAACCGATTACGCCAACCAGTTTCGAGCTACCGACCGAAAGACAACAGGCTCGCTGATGTGCAGTCGAATCGGTCGTAGCCAGCGCTGGTTCGCCGCAAGTTGAGCGAGCAATAGGGCTACGTTCGGCGACACTCAACCTCATGGGAGCCGCTGTCATCGGCAATTCTCCAGGGACGGCGACAGACGCCTCTACAGGGTCGTTGCTGCAATTCGTATGACAAGCCCTACGTAAAACAAGATAAAACCAACCGCTTGCCACGGAAGACACCGGGCAAGCGAGAACCACTTCGTGCCGCCCCATGCAACACACTCGATGACCAATCCGCCGACCATCACAGCCGCACCAAGGAAACCGAGAAGTTCTCCTCCTGCCATAGTTCTTCCCTTGGGCCGCCGTCTCTGGGGTGGGGAGTGAAGGGACAATAATGCGTCTTGCGGGTGAGGAACAGCATACCCGATTTTGCCGCTCCCCGGCTGGCTAGCCCTTTCTAGATACCCCGCCCTTTCTCTCGTCCTATCGCCCAGTCTGAATTTGCTAAACCTCGTACACGATGAGCAATGTCGACGGCGCCATTCCAGTAACAGGAGGCGGGCGTGTTCCGACGCCTTCAAGCCCGTGCCGTGCATTAGCGGGTCAACTTCTGCATGAACGGGGTGCGAGCTTTCTTCCCAGCTGGTTTTCAGGGCGCCGACGAGGGGGCGCAAGTTGTTTTCAGGGGCATGTCCGCGCTCGATTAGCTCAAACGACGTAGACGAGCGCCGCTGGAAGCCCTGTGACGCTTTCCTCGTGCGGTTCAACGCCGCGATAAAGCGTCTTCTAGCACCGTCTCCCGGTCGGATTCGTCGCAGTTGCGTTATTCAACGGGCTTCGGCTTGTGGATGCGAAATTTGCCGAAACCGCAAAGCATCGAGAAGCAGCAATGGTTGCCCTGGCTCATCGGAACCCATAGGACCGTAGCTCCAGAAGATCGTGTCAAATTGCCGTGATCAAGGGGCATGCGGCCATGGTAGGCGAGCACACCATTTTGAGCGCTAAAGGGAGAGCATCGTCCAGCTGCTTGCGGCCCTACTCGACAGAGAGTCTCGCGTTATCCAAAGCCAGCCGCTTGCGCGTTGGGGGATCGCTGAAGACGCCCATGGGCGATAACGCACCAGCAAAGAACACGATCGAGCGTTGGGAGGTGGAGAGCCTCATTCCTCTCCGGCGGCCGATCTCTCGAAGCCGCCGTTGTGGCGGCGGGGAGCGTTGCTGTAATTTTCGCGATATCCCAAGATAGGAGCCTTACGAACGAATTCCCGGTGCTGATTTGTTTGCTCCCCGTTCCTCGGAAACCTTGCTCATGCTTACCGCAACTTGTGGATTGTGCGGCAAATCGTATCAAATTCAAGATGAACACGCGGGCCGACGACTGCGCTGCAGAGAGTGTGGCAACACGTTTGATGCGCCTCAGTTAGCGCCGATTCTGGCCGATGACGAATACCCGTTAGAGGCGGAAGTTGTCTCCTCTCCGTCGGCGCCCCCCCATGCCGGTTTTGCGCCGGTTGCCGATCCTACGACGAACGGAATGGCGTCGGGAGGCGCCTTCGACTATCAGATCTTCGGCTCGGAGATGCAGTACTGCGAAATCGCTCTGCCGCCGGGTGGGAAGGTCATTGCCGAGGCGGGCGGCATG
>CAYWIS010000245.1:0-8700 GCA_964458385.1 uncultured Pirellulaceae bacterium | reverse complement strand
GTACATCGTCTCTAAGTAGTCGGACGCGAAATAGAGACGGTCGCCCCAGTCGAAGCCTAGCCAGCGGAAGACCACATGCGCGGCGTGCACGTACTTCTCGACCTCCGTCTCCGGGATCGTTTCGACGAAGCTGAGATTGCAGGTGCAGCTGGCTCAAAGCCATACACCGTTAGTGACCTAACAAGTAGCCATGAGTACTCCCTCGGAAAAGAAATATTCTCATTTCAGGGGAAGACGTATTCGCCAGGAATTCGCTATTGGCCTGATTAGCGGCTTCGGCGGCGCGTTTCGCTTCTTCGCGTTCTTTTTCAATGCGAATACGATCGGTTACATCCCAGAATATGCCCTGAACCCCAATGCACCGTCCTTTACTATCCAGTAGCGGCGTTTTTCGCACCTCAACGTAAAGCGATTCACCTTCGGGAGTCGTATGTTCTTCAATAGTGGCGTATCGCTTGCCGCTTTCGATTACCTGAAGATCGTCCTTGTGATACTTTTCCGCCAACTCGGGCGGAAACAGGTCGAAGTCGGTGCGGCCAAAGATTTTGTCAAAGGGACGCTTGACCAGTTCGCAGAACGATTGACTAACGAACACAAACCGGCCGTTCACATCCTTGCGGATCACGTGCACCGGTAAGTTCTGCACCAGCGATTCGTAAAGCGCTTCCGATTCCTCAAGGCGCCGCCGAGCTTCGCGTTCCTGAGTAACATCTCTCAGGAACAAGGTGAATACAGCCCGCCCTTTGAGCGGTACGGGTTGAATGGCGATTTCGGCCAAGAACGGCTCACCGTTCTTTCGCATTAGCGGCAACTCCAGCCGCTTGCCGACCATGGATCCCTGACCGGTGCTCTGATAATTTCGCAAATTGTCGTGATAGCGTTGCCGCGAGGCGGGCGGAAAAAACAACTCCGCCATATCTTTTCCGATGACCTGCTCGCGCAGACAACCAAACTTCTGCTCTGCGGCGCGATTGAACTCCAGGATTTTCCCTTCTTCGTCAACGGTGATGATGCAATCGATTGCGGCTTCAAAGCAGGCTCTTAACCGCAACTCATTCTCGCGCAACTCCATCGCCGTTTTCCGCTGCTCGCTTATGTCGCGAGCGACAACCGCATACGATACGGGTTCGCCAACGGAGTTCCGCTGCGTCAGCACGACCAACGAAACCGGCGTCTCGTCTTGATCCTTCCCACAGAGCGCGAACTCACCTTGCCAAACGCCCTGCTTTTCGGCTGCTGCGAGGACGATGTCTCTAAATTGCTTATGTAAACGTTGAGGATAGAAGTTGGTAAGCTTGAGGCCCGTTAGCGGATCCTTCGGACCTAGCCCTACCAATTTCCGCGCCGCGGGGTTCAGATAAACAACTCCTTGCTGAATATTCGCGACGCAAATCACATCGGGCGTCGTTTCGAGAATTGTCCGCCATTGCGTTTCGGCGAACTGCAGGCGTCGCGCGTCTCTTGCGTGTCGGTCAAGAACTTCCTGGGTTCGCAGGGCGGTTTGCGTCTGTTCCTCAAGGGCCTTGCGGGCACGCTCCGTTTCGTGGGATTGGGCGCTGAGTGCATCGCGAGCTGCTTGGATCTCCTGCGTCTGCCGTTCTAACTCCTCCTGCACCAGACGAAGCTGCTCTTCTTGTTGTTCGTTTGAGCTCTTAAGCGACTGATTGATTGAAAGCAACCGAAGTTGCTCGCGCTGCCCTTGCCATACGAGCCACATTCCCAGGCCCGCAATAAGCACAACCAATCCCTGGGCCGCCGCCATTCCATGCCCGAGGTTTGGAGATAATGAGAGCATTGCGCTGCCTACCGCAAGAAGCGCAATTCCCCCCAGGACCGCGTATAACGACGCAGCTCGATTCATAAATGAATCAGGTCAGGTCCGACCGTGACCAGCCTAAAAGTGAAAAGAATCGTGGTGCACTTCGAAGACAAGATCGTGCGCCGCGAACGCCTGTCATCGTGCCTCATCCGATGGCGTCCGTCAAGCAAATAACACCGCTTGCCGCGAGTTTTCTGGTAACCCTTGGCGCCGCCCCGCTCTCCGCCGTGGTAGTCCATTCCAAGATCCGCCTGTTCCTATATTTTCCTGTCTTGCCGAATTGCTCGCCCCTCGGTATCGTTCTCCGCCAAATTCTTCCATGGCTGGAGTTTATGAAGATTGTTGCAATCGTACAGGCTCGCTTCGCCTCGCGGCGGCTACCAGGAAAAGTGTTGATGGATTTGGCTGGGCGTCCGCTCCTTTGGCGTCAACTGGAGCGGGTCGCGCGGATGAGAGTAGACGAAATTGTCGTCGCCACAACCGACCAACCCGAAGATGATGAGGTTGCGGCGCTTGCGGTCCGTTTCGGTGCGGAGTGTTATCGCGGCGACAGTCACGACGTGCTCAAACGGTTTCTCGGCGCCGCCCGACAGGCCTCGGCCGATGTTGTGGTGCGGCTGGCTGGCGATTGCCCGTTGTTAGACCCCCTGGTGGCCAACCAGGTGATCCGCGAACTTGTAGACAACCTCTCCTCGTGTGATTACGCGTCTAACATCCTCGAACGCACCTTCCCCAGAGGATTGGATACGGAAGCGTTTACGTTTGGAGCGCTTTCGTGGATGGATCGCCTGAGCAAGGGTCCGGAAGAACGCGAACAAGTAACTCTCCTCCCGCGGGGCCGATTGCGGCATATGTTCTTGTGCCGATCAGTTGAGGACGCCCAAGACAACTCCGATTTGTGCTGGGCTGTGCGCACCGCCGACGAGCTAGAATCGGTGCGGCGAATTTATCAGGATCTAGATTTGGTTTCGCGGCACGTGGCACATCACGAAATTGTGGCCTATGTGCGAACGAGTCCCCACTTCCATCGGCCTTCTTCCCCAAGTTCAACGCCCAACCCTCACCGCACTGCCGCATAATATCTAACTGCACCAGGCGCCGCATACGACTGCTCTTGCCTGCATTGGCGGTTCCGGATAAACAAGTCCTCCGTCGTCCGTTTGCACGAGGAGCACGATATGGAGATCGTGGCGTGTATCGCTGCGCGGGGCGGATCCAAAGGAATTCCGCAAAAGAACATCCGGCCGCTGGCGGGAAAGCCGCTGATCGCCTGGACTATCGACGCCGCATTAGCCAGCCGGCGGGTCACCCGCGTGTTCGTCTCTACCGATGATCCGCACATCGCCGAAGTGGCGCAATGGCTGGGCGCCGAGGCGCCGTTCCTGCGTCCAGCCGCCTTGGCCCGCGACGATTCTCCTTCCATCGACACGCTCCTTCATCTAGTCGATTGGCTGGGCTCACGGGGAGCCATGCCCGACTACACGGTGTTGCTACAACCGACGAGCCCCTTTCGGACATCCGTAGACATTGACGCCGCGGTGGATTTGGCCGTTTCGCGCCAGGTTGATGCGGTGGACAGTGTGTGCCGCGCTCAGGACCATCCGTATCTGGTCAAGACGCTCGATCCCCAAGGACGCATTACCAGTTTTGTTCAGTCAGCGCATCCGCCGCGGCAGGAGTTCCCTCCGGCGTACGTCCTCAACGGCGCCGTGTATGTCAACCGCACGGAGGCGCTACTGCGAGACCGTGTGATCGTTCCCGAAGGAGCATTGGCGTATGTAATGCCGGAGGAGCGTTCCCTGGACATCGATACGCCGTGGCAACTCCAAGTTGCCGATCTGTTGATGCGTGAATCTCAGCTCCGCCGCGCCGCGTAAGTGCATGACCATGTTGGCCCCTTCTGCGATTCGTATTGCCGACGTCCAAGTCGGACCGGGACACCCCTGTTTCTTCATCGCAGAGGCGGGAGTCAACCATAACGGCGATGTAGAGTTAGCTCTCGAACTCGTCGAAGCCGCACACCGCGCAGGCGCCGACGCCGTCAAATTCCAGACATTTTCCGCCGACCGGCTTGCCTTGCGGCAGGCTCCTAAGTCCGACTACCAGAAGCGCTCCACGCCCGCAGACGAAACGCAACACGCAATGCTACGGCGGCTGGAGCTTTCGCCCGAAGCCCACGAAACTTTATTTCGTCGTTGCAATCAGCTGGGCCTTACGTTTCTTTCGACCCCTTTTGATGAGCCGGCGGCCGACCAGCTTGAACGGCTGGGCGTCGCCGCTTTTAAGATTCCTTCGGGCGAAATAACCAATCTTCCCTACCTGGCGCATGTGGCGAAGAAAGGTCGCCCCATGATCGTTTCCACCGGCATGGCGACCCTTGCGGAGGTCGAGGCCGCGGTGGAGACGATTGAAGCAACCGGCAATCGCGATTTCATTTTGCTTCATTGTGTCAGCAACTACCCGGCCGAGCCTTCCGACGTCAATTTGCGAGCGATGCGCACGCTCGCAACAGCCTTCGGCGTTCCCATCGGCTATTCAGACCATACGCTGGGTGTCGAAGTGGCCCTTGCCGCCGTAGCGATGGGAGCATGCGTCATCGAGAAACACTTTACCCTTGATCGCCGCATGCCAGGTCCCGATCATGCCGCCTCGCTTGAACCAGAGGAGTTGGCCACCCTCGTGCGGGGCATTCGTGTGATTGAAGCGGCAATGGGAGATGGGCGCAAAACGCCTGCGGAACGCGAGCGAGAAACGGCCTTAGTCGCCCGCAAGAGCTTAGTGGCGGCCTGTGACATTCCCGCCGGCGCGATCGTGACCGAGGCGCATATCGCGTTGATGCGCCCTGGCACGGGCCTTCCTCCCGCAATGCGTACGTACTTTCTCGATCGCCGGGCTAAGTCGCACATTCCCGCCGGCACGCTGCTCAATTTCGATATGGTGGGGTGAAGGAAACGATGCCAACCCGCACCATTGCACTTGTGACCGTAGGACGCTCAGATTGGGGCATTTATCGCCCCGTGGCGCAGGCGATCCAGCGCGATCCCGAACTTCAGCTACGGATCATCGCCACAGGCGGACATTTGGTCCCGGCCATGGGCCGCACCATTGACGAAATTCGCGCAGACGGTTTTACCGTCGACGAGCAGGTCGATTGCCTGCTTGCCGCCGATACGCCGTTGGCGGTCGCCAAGTCCATGGGGCTGGCAACGGTGGGACTGGCCGAAGCCTATCATCGCTTGGCGCCGGACCTCGTGCTAGTGCTCGGCGATCGGTTTGAAATGCACGCTGCGGCTCTGGCCGCTGTTCCGTTGCGACTTCCTCTAGCGCACATCCACGGCGGCGAACTAACAATCGGCGCTACCGACGATGTACTCCGCCATGCAATCACCAAATACAGCCACTTGCACTTTGCGGCCACCGAGGAGTTTGCCGCTCGCATTATCCAAATGGGCGAGGAGCCGTGGCGAGTAACGGTGTGCGGCGCTCCCGCACTAGACAATCTTGCCTCCCTCAAGTTGCTGTCCCGCCCTGAATTAGAGAGTCGCTTGGGACTGTCGCTTGAACGTCCACCGTTGCTTGCGACGTTTCATCCGGTGACGCTGCAGTATGACGACACCGAAAAACAGGTCGGCGAATTCCTTGCGGCGTTGTCCGAGTTTGATCTCCCGATTGTAATGACGCGTCCCAACGCCGACGCCGGGAACCAAACGATTACGCAGCAATTGGCGTGCTTCGCAGAACAACGCCCCAATACGGTTGTGGTTGACAATTTGGGCAGTCGGGCGTATTTCAGCCTCATGGCGGTGGCGGCCGCGATGGTCGGCAATTCGTCCAGCGGAATTATTGAAGCAGCGTCGTTTGAACTACCGGTAGTCAATATTGGCATCCGCCAGGAAGGGCGGCCACGATCGCGCAATGTTCTGGATGTCGGCGACAACCGGCGTGAAATCGCCGCGGCGCTGCGCCGAGCGTTGTCCCCCGAATTTCGCCAGTCGCTGCGAGGCATGAAGAATGTTTACAGCGCAGGGGGGGCTGCAGCGCGCATTGTGAATCGCCTCAAGACGGTCGAACTCAACGACAAACTGCTACTCAAGCAGTTTTATTCACCTGCCGTCAACAGCGCCGGTTCACGAATTGCTGGATGAGGCGCTTATGGACGCAATTCCCCTAATTGGCCTCGGCGCAGGCGGTCACGCCAAGGTAGTCATCGATGTCGTGCGGCTTGACGGTCGGTATCGGCTTGTTGGGCTGACCGATCCCAACGAAGAACTGCGTGGGCGCCGGGTCATGGGTGTGGAAGTACTGGGCAACGACAACCTACTTCCACTCCTATTCCAGCAGGGTATTCGTGCGGCGTTTATAGGCGTCGGCACGTATGCAGGAACGGCGGTGCGAGCACAGCTATATCGCTTTGCAACCGATCTAGGGTATACGTTTCCAAGCTTCATACATCCCGCAGCCACGGTATCGCCCACGGCGACGCTGGGCGCCGGATGCGTGGTGCTGGCTGGCGCCATCGTGAATGCCGAAGCGAGGATCGGCGTCAATGCAATTATCAACACGGGCGCCATCGTCGAACACGATTGTGTTGTGGGCGATCATGCCCACGTGGCGACCGGAGCGAAACTCGCGGGAAACGTCACTCTCGGTGCGGGCACCATGGTGGGCGCCGGCGCCACTGTGCTGCCTGGCCGGCAGATCGGCCCGTACGCCATGGTGGGCGGGGGGGCCGTGGTCACGCGCGATGTTCGCGAAGGCGCCGTCGTTGCCGGAATTCCGGCCAAAGAAATTTCGAAGGAGAACACGCGATGAACCTCATGCCGGAACTGCTCGTTCAGCGAGGCGAGACGCTTCGTCAGGCCATGGAAAAGCTCGATCGTTCCGGTCGCGGCATCCTGTTGGTGCTGACTCCCGATAATCGTTTGGAATACACCGTCACCGATGGCGATATCCGCCGCGCGATCCTGGCGGGAGTGCGTTTGGATGATTCCATCGAAACCCTGCTTGCCCACAAAGATGAACTCCATCGCCGCGCGCCCACGACAGCGCCCGCAAGCCTTGGCCGCGAACAGTGGATCTCAATCATGCGGTCGGCCAAAGTCGCACAATTGCCGTTGCTAGATGACGATGGCCGCGTCTGCGACCTGGTTACCCTAAGCCAGTTGACTCCTGAGCCGGATGCGCCAGTGCGCGCCGTTATCATGGCGGGTGGGCAAGGCATACGCCTGCGACCGCTTACCGAGCACACGCCCAAACCGATGCTCCCTGTTGGCGGCAAACCGCTGATCGAGCATACGATTAGTCGTCTGCGCGAGGCCGGCATCCGGCGAATCAACATTACAACTCATTACTTGTCGCAAAAGATAACGAATTATTTTGGCAGCGGCGACAACTTTGGCGTCGAGTTGAACTACGTGTTCGAAGAGCAGCCATTGGGCACTGCCGGGGCCTTGCGCCTATTGGAGGAATCTGACGAGCCGTTGCTTGTGATCAATGGCGACATCTTTACGCGTGTCGACTTCGGCGCCATGTTGAACTTTCACCGCAAACAAGGCGCCGACGCAACCGTGGGTGTGCGGCACTTTGAATTAGAGGTGCCGTATGGCGTTATCGAAACGAAAGATGGTCGGGTGCGTCGGCTTCGCGAGAAGCCGAAGTACGAGTTCCTAACGAACGCGGGGATTTATTTGGTCGAACCAACCGTACTGCGTCACATTCCGACCAACAAACGGTGCGACATGACGGACCTGATTGCCACCTTGTTGGAGCAGGACCGCGTGGTGACCAGCTTTCCGGTGGTGGAGTACTGGCTGGATATTGGACGGCATCCCGACTTCGCTCAAGTACAACAAGACATTCAAAAGATGAGGTGGGCGGCGTGAGTAACGCAGAGGCCGCGCTACGCGGCAAGAAAGTTCTAGTGACGGGTGCGGGCGGTTTTATTGGCAGCCGCCTGACAGAACGTCTGGTGGAGCTAGGCGCCGAAGTTCGGGCCTTGGTGCATTACAACTCGCTTGGCGCGTGGGGTTGGCTAGATGACAGTCCGCACAAGCGTGAAATCGAGATCCTAGCCGGCGATATCGCCGATCCTGGATGCGTCCAGCGCGCCGTCGAAGGACGCGAGGTGGTATTCCATCTGGCGGCATTGATCGCAATCCCGTACTCCTACCTGGCGCCAGCATCCTACGTACGCGTAAATATCGAGGGCGCCCTCAACGTGCTGGAAGCCGCGCGGCGATGGAATATTGAACGGCTCGTGCATACATCGACAAGCGAAGTGTACGGCACCGCGCTGCGAACGCCCATTAACGAAGACCACCCGCTCCAAGGACAGTCGCCGTACTCGGCCACCAAGATCGCCGCCGACAAGCTCGTTGAATCATACTATCGTTCCTTCGACGTGCCGGCGGTGACGGTACGGCCCTTTAACACATACGGCCCGAGACAGTCAGCACGAGCGGTTGTTCCGACCATCATCACTCAGGCCTTAACCCAACCGACAATCCGGTTAGGAAACCTCACGGCGACGCGCGATTTAAATTTTGTCGACGATACGGTGCGCGGTTTCTTATGCGCTGCCGTAACGCCTCAGGCGATCGGACAGACGATCAACATTGGCTCTGGCCGAGAAATCGCCATTGGTGAACTGGCTCGCCTGATTTTACGGATGACCGAGAGTCAGGCTTCGATTGAATCGGACGAACAACGGGTAAGACCGGCTAAGAGCGAAGTGGAGCGACTACTGGCCGACAACACTCGGGCAAAGCAACTTCTTGGGTGGTCGCCCACCGTGTCATTGGAAGATGGCTTACAGCGCACTATCGCCTGGCTCCGCGATCACTTGGGGCGTTATCGGCCTGATGTCTACAACATTTAGCCGC
>CAYWIS010000244.1:0-8813 GCA_964458385.1 uncultured Pirellulaceae bacterium | reverse complement strand
GCGATTCGGGGCCACGGCATTCCCGAAGCCATGGAGCAGGTGCTGACCAACCAAAGCCGCATCCCCGCGCGCGTGACGTTTCTCAAGCCGCTTTCGTCGGCCATCGCGATCGGCACGGGGGGGCCGTTTGGGGCGGAAGGACCGATTATCGCCACCGGCGGCGCGTTGGGCTCGGTGTTGGGACAGGCGATTCACACCACCGCTGGTGAACGCAAGACACTGCTGGCCGCAGGCGCCGCGGCGGGCATGGCGGCGACCTTTGGCTGCCCCGTCTCAGCGGTGCTGCTGGCGATTGAACTCCTGTTGTTTGAGTTCCGCCCGCGCTCCATCATCCCCGTGGCGTTAGCGGCGGCGGCCGCGACGGGCGTGCGCATGGCGTTTGAGGGAATGGCGCCCGTCTTCGCCATGACCGATCTGGGGCAGCCGACAGGCGCCGCGCTCACATTCTATCTGCTGCTAGGGGCCGCTATGGGGCTGGCCGCGGTGGCCGTCACCAAGATTACCTACGCCATCGAGGATGGTTTTGAAAAGCTGCCCATCCACTGGATGTGGTGGCCCGCGCTGGGCGCCGTTGCTGTCGGCGTGATCGGCTACTTCGCGCCCGACACGTTGGGCGTGGGGTATTACAACATCCGTGCAATGTTGTCGCACGAGTTGACCGCCTCGGCCATTCTGGTGCTGTGCGGCATGAAGTTCCTTTCGTGGTCGATCGCGCTGGGAAGCGGCACCTCGGGCGGGACGTTGGCGCCGCTGTTTACGATCGGCGGCGGCCTGGGCGCGGTGGCGGGAATGGGCGTGGCGTGGCTGGCGCCGAATCTGGGGGTGGACCCGCGAATCGCAGCTTTGGTGGGCATGGCGGCGATCTTCGCCGGAGCGTCGCGGGCCATGCTCGCCTCGGCGGTGTTTGCGTTTGAAACCACGCTTCAACCTGTCGGCCTCTTGCCGCTGCTGGGCGGCTGCGCTGCGGCGTATCTGGTGGCCAGCCTGTTGATGCGCAATTCGATCATGACCGAGAAGATTGCCCGCCGCGGCATTCGCACCCCCGAGGAATACCTGGCCGACACGCTCAATCAAGTGCTAGTGCGCGACGTGGCCTCGCGGGGCGTGGTGGCGCTCCAAGGCAACGAGCAGGTCGAAGCCGTGCGGGCATGGCTTGTCTCGGGCGCGGGCGGCGCTTCGCATCAAGGATTTCCCGTGCTAGACGAGCGCGGCGTTCTGACGGGCGTGCTGACCCGCCGAGATTTGCTGGACCCGGCCGCGCCGGGCCAGGCCCGCGTGGCGGATCTCGTGCGGCGTTCGCCCAAGTACGTTTACGACGATTGCACGGTCCGCCAAGCCGCTGATCACATGGTGAATCACGGCATTGGGCGGTTGCCCGTGGTCAAACGCGATCGCCCCCAGGAGGTGATCGGCATAATTACGCGCAGCGATATTCTCTCGGTGTTCCAGCGCCGGATGCGCGAGGCCCAACTCCAGGCGCCAACAATCCGCATGCTGGGGTTCGAACCCCAAAACCACCGCAAGAAAACCACACGAACGACTCCGCCGGGCTAGAACCCAGTGCGACCACAAAGGCGGCCAGGAAAATCTAGCCGCCGCGACGACCTGTAAGCGTAAGTGGCGATCATCTCTTGTGAGTGAGGCATGTCGCCGACGCGCGAATACCACATGCGACAGAGCCTGGTTTTTGCGTTCACCCGACGCACAGGTCCGCCACCGCCGCAAAAAACTAAGCACATTTTTCTTGCGTCGCCTTTCGCCACGGACTATAAAATCCTCGCCTTTCGCGTGGTCTTTAGCTCGTTTCGGGGGGAGCTCCAACCTTACCGACTTTCCCACCGCGCTTTCGCCCATGCATCGGCGCCGGTCGAGCGGCGACAGCTCTTTTTGATCGCATCTAATCACAGGAGAGGCGTATGTCTGCGCGCAAGTTGGGGTTTACCCTCGTCGAGCTTCTAGTGGTGATCGCCATTATTGGCATCCTGGTGGCGCTGCTGCTGCCGGCCGTGCAGGCCGCGCGGGAAGCCGCGCGGCGGACTTCCTGCTTAAACAATCTGAAGAACCTTGGCTTGGGAATGCACAATCACCACGATATCTACAAGCGTTTTCCCCCAGGGTGCGCGAACGATAAGATTCCCTTCGGCGCCCACGCAACCGGCGCCGGTTGGGGAAGTTCGTGGAAGGTCTACCTGCTGCCGTTTATCGAACAAAGCAGCCTTTACGATAAGTGGGTGTTCGATGGGGGCAACAGCGGATACACGCATGCGACCAACATGCCGCTGGTGCATAACGTGAAAATCGAGGTCTATCGTTGCCCTTCGTCACCGATTCCGGAGTTCTATGCGGCGTCAAACAACAACGGCTCGATCCAGATGATGACTTCGTACACCGGAATTGCCGGCGCTGGCAACAATGGCTGGTCGGCCGCGCCGGTTTCCAGCGGCGGCCACGGTGTTCAGTCGGGTTCGGGTTGCTTGTACGCGAACAGCAAAGTGAACATGTCGGCCCTGACCGATGGCACCAGCAACGTTATTATGATCGGCGAGCAAAGCGACCACTTGCGCGACGCCAATAACAATCCGATCACTGGCAGCTATACGGCCATTACCAGCCAAGGGCCGCACGGTTGGACGATGGGCGCGGGCAACGCCAGCGAGGGAACGGCCTACACCGAGCGCCACTTCAACTGCACGACCATCAATTACGAGATCAACAAGCGCGGTTTGCCGAATAGCGGCGGCACGGGCCACAACACCGGGAATAACATTCCGTTGAGCTCCCGTCACCCTGGCGGCTGCTGCGTGGTGCTGGCCGACGCTTCGACCCGGTTTGTCAGCCAATCCACGCCCTTGCTCACGCTGCTGTACCTGGCCAATGGGAACGACGGCAACGTAGTTTCTAATTTCTAAGCAATCCGCTCTTTCTTTCCTGGCCCTCTCGCGCCGAGCGGGCCAGACTTCTTTTTGCTTTTCGCTTTCAGGAACAGACTGTGGTGCGATTCACAATTGGCATGTTGTATGCGCTGGCCATGGCCGCCACTCTGGGCTGCGGCACCGAGGCGGCGACCCTTCCGCCAACGGCTCCCGTCACAGGGACCATTACCTTGGACGGCCGCCCCATGGCCACCGGCGAAGTGGTGTTCGTCGTGCCGGGAGAGCCCGAAGCGCGTCTTCCAGTAACCAACGGCGCCTTTTCGGGCGAGGCCTATGTGGGCCAGAACCGGGTGGGAGTCTTTACCTACCGAGAAGAAACGCCCGACAGCGGCCTCTCGACCGATACCGTGAAGAAGGTCAATCTGGTCGCCGACCGCTTCAGTTACAACACCACCTTAACGGCCGAGGTAACTCAAAGCGGCCCGAATGAATTCACCTTTGACGCCAAGACCCGGTAGCCCGCCGGGCCAGCGTTTCAAACCGCCTGTACTCGGCAAATGTTTGAGCGTTTTTGGGACCGCGCCAGGTATTGGCAAGAGAACCCGTGAAGCCCAACGCGCATAATGTAGGAGCTTGGAAGCACACCTTGACTGGCGCGTTGGGCTAACAGCGAACAGAGCTTCGCGCAGTGCACATGGGGAACGCCTTGCACGCCGAAGCGGATCTTTCTTATTTTAACGGGCCGTCGTGCTTGGCTGCCCGGAAGCGGCGATCAGGAGGCTGCCAACGTTTCACAGCGGCGTTTGAGCCCGATATTCTCCTGCTCCAGCGCTCGGCGCACGCGATGGCGAATCAGCGGCCCAAGCAGCTTAGCTACAAGGCCGGTCATCTCGATACGCAGCAGACTGCGGGCGCCCGCGCCCCAAGGCGCAATCTCATGTGTCCCAATCATTCGTAGCCCGCGAACCTGCGTCTCCCAGCGGAACCGCTCTTGGGGTGTGAACTCGGTAACCACCCACTTCGCTTCGGGCAACGAGGGCTGTTTGAGCCACGCTGCGCTGCCCACACCCATGGGACCTTGGTCAATGCGGCGCACAGTGGTTACAGTGGGCGTCCACTCTGGCCAACGCTCCAGGTTCACCGTCACCGCCCAGACGACTTCGGGCGGAGCGCTAATTTCGATCTGCTCTTCCAGCGTCATCACGATCAACTGAGGAACAAACCGGAAGAACTAGAGCAAATCGCCGTGCAGTTCAACGCGCCGCCCTGAGCTTTCTTCCCGCGTCTGAGGTTTCAAGAGCAACCCCCGGCCCCACCCGGCCGCAGCGCGCCAGGGCCGCGTGAGGTCATACGACCGGACCGTAGACTTCGCCCCATTTCTCAGCCAGTTGTTTGCCTTGTGCTAGGAGGGTTTGTTCTTGTTGCGGCGAGAGCGGCTGAAAGTTCTTGGCCCAGGCGATGGCCTGGGCAAGTTCCGCTTCGTCAAAACAGCCGAGCACCACCGTTGATACCCCGGGCAAACCCATCGCGTAACGGAAGGCGAGTTCTGCGTCTTTCCCCTGAATGCGTCCTCCTTTGGCTCGCTTATCGGGCGGGGCCGTTTGCATTTGGTACATCCCGCCGAGAACCTTCATGGCTACCAGGCCGACGTTCTTGCGCCGGGCTTCCGCCCAGACCCGTTCTTCGAAGTTGTAGATGTGCCGCACCACGTAGTTGACAGCGTTCATGATCACGTCCAGGTCGACCTCTTCCAGAACGCGCAAGAACCGGCCGGGCCGGTTATGCCCCGTTGCGCCAATGAACCGGCATAACCCATCGCGACGGGCTTTCTCGAGCGCCTTAAAGACGCCGCGTGGGCCAAGGACCGTGTCGGGATCCATCTTGTCGGCGCCGAGCGAATGGGCGTAGACCAAGTCGGCGTGGTCGGTTTGCAACTCCTCCAGATTCTGCTTAAGAAGCGCAAGGGCCTTCTCTCCGTCGGGTTCGTAGCATTTGGTGACCAGGAACACCTCGTCGCGACGCTCTTTGAGCACATCGCCCAATGCTTGTTGGGCCACGCCGTACCCGGTGAATTCGGGCGCCGTGTCCATATACGTCACACCTTGCGAAATGGCGTGATCGTAAAACTTTGCCGCTTCTTTCCGAGGGCGATGACCCGCGGGCGCTGTGCCCAATCCCAGGACTGGTATCCGAACCCCGGTTTTACCTAAGATCCGTTGCGGTAGAGGCGATTCGTCCTGGCCTTGCAGTGCGGCGCCCGACAGGGCAGCCGTGGCGGCGGCTCCCGCGCCCGCGGTCTTCAAAAACCCGCGTCGCGAAACATCGTTCGAATGAGGGCGGCTCATGGTCCATCCTTTCAGGCAAGAACGCATGGTCAGCGTGGGCCGAGACACGACGCAGCTCTTTGATCCTATCGCGCGGGGACGACCGAAGAAAGAATTTCTCCCGCGACGTGTAACGCCGCCCGGCCTTTCACGCTAAAGACAGGGCGTTGTTTCTTGGTTGGCTCTTGTAACCATCGAGGCGCCCCATGACCCGCCGTTTTCGTCCAACATTACAATCACTGGAAAAGCGCGAAGTGTTCTCCGCCAACCTGGGAGTGGCGCCCGTCGAGGTGGAAGCTCCGGACGTCGCCGCCTCTTACGCGGCCCTGCCGTACAGCGAACAAGAGAACTTTGCCGACGCCCACGCTCGGTTGTTTCGCGAACAAGTGCAACCCAACCAGCAACAGATTATCGCCATATTGATTGGCCTTAAAACGCCGTCGTAATGCGTTGCATTGCGGCTGACCACTGATCGTTCGCAACAAAGCCCAAGCCACGCGCACCTGGGCAACGATCTCTAGTCGATCGTCTTGGTGGGAGCAGGAATGGCCAACACGTTTTTGGCGGGCGGCGGTGGCTGCTCTAAGCGGTTGACTTTGAACTCGGTAAGATTCTCGTAGAAATACGGCGCGCCGGTCATTTCCCACCCAGCGGGAACGCCTACTTCGTCACACAATTGTCGGGCGGCCAGGTACGTCTCTAGCGAGTCGCGGTAGACGAGGAACCAGATTACGCCTTGCGGGTGGCGCTTCACACGCCGCACGGTGTTGGCAAAGTGCGACCGCGCGGAAGCGAACTCCTCAGGCGTTTCGCCTGCGTCGGGCTTAGGACGCATCTCCATTCGCAGCCGATCTTGCGTTTTAATCACTGGGAACTTCAGTTCGTAGCGGGCGTTGCCGCGGGTGCGTTTCTCTAGCAGTTCGGCCGTTTTCTCGTGGTCGTAGATGTTGTTGTCTTTGTCCGGCGCGGGAGCGCCGATTTCTTTAACCAGCACTGCTCGGCTACGTTGAAATGCGTTCAAGACCTGCTCTTTAAGCATTGCGGTTTCTTCTACATAGACGCGGCCGTTAGCGCACAGCACGCGGGTCAACTGCGCTTGGGGAGGAATGGGAAGCGCCGCGGGAAGACGCACGATCTTGGCCGGCGGTTCCGCGGGCGGTGGGGAGTCATCGAGCAACCCCTTCAGCTTTTCTCGCTCGTCGATCAGTTTGGCTAGCTCGGCCTTGGCCGCTTCGACTTGCTTGCGACGTTCTTCCAGTTGTTTCTTCGCCTCGGCAAGCTCCAACATCTCGGCGTTCGTTTTCTTTAACGTTGCCGTGAAACGCTGCAGGTCTTGTTGTTTGGCTTGCAGGTCTTGTTGGAGTTGGGCTTCTTGCGGCTCGCGTTGAGTCCAGGCGGCCTGCACCTGTTGCAGTTGCTGTTCCAGTTTGCGCGCGTCTTCTTGCGCGGCGAGCGATTCTTCCTGGGTAACCTCGGGAAGATTGGATTGGATCTGGTCGATAGTGTGATTGACCTGGAGCTGGACGATGATCAACACCATGAGCAACGTGCCGACGACGGCGGTCATGTTGTCCATCATCGCGTCCATGTTTACGGCGGTGTCTAGGCCGCCGTCGGAGCGTTGTCGCTTCATGAGGCCATCATGCTTTCGAACGGACCAAGATCGATCTCGCCTTTGCTGGGAATCGGCAGTTTGCCAGTTTTCACCTTGAATTGGGATTCGGCCCAGCCGGCGCCGCGCACGTAACTGTACCAGCCATCGTCACGGATAAGAAAAATGAGGATGGCGCCGGGCTGGGCGGCGATCTTCTTCAGGAATGCGTCGTACTCTTGATCGACGCCGATCGAGCCGACCGTGATCCGCGTCTTTTCCGTTCGGCTCTTGTAGAGCGTCAAAGCGCCGCCGGTGGCCTCAACAAAGTACACTGCCCCGCCCTGCCCCACACCGCTACCGCCGGGCTGCACCACGACCTTGGGGAGCAATTCCTCGGGGTTCTTCTTACGGGCCTCTAACTCTTTGCGCAAGTCCTCCAGCTCTTTGACCAATGCGGGCTTCTCTTTGGCCATCGCCTCAAGCTGCGCTAGGAGTTGTTGCAACTCTTTTTGAAGCGTGCGACTGGTTTCGTCGACGTCTTCCACGCTGGCCATTTGTTGACGAAGCTCGTTCAACTGCTGGGCCATTGCGTCGCGTTGTTTTTCGGCCTCCTCGGACTTGCGGATCAACGCCTCCAACTGCGCAATTTGTTGTTGGAGCGTTTGGATTCGCTCTTGGGCTTTGACGTATTCCATGGCCCAAGCAATTTCCGCCTTCGGCCGCCCGCCCATATGTTGGGCTTGGATGATTGTCAAAAGGCAGATCATCAGCATAATGGCCCCGATCAGGCAGGCCAGGATGCTCATGAACGGAAAGAGCGATATATTCGGCGCCGTGGAACGCGCTCGGGCCATGGGCGGCTTATCTCCTGCTGAACGTTCGGCGGAGCCAGCCGCGGGGACGCACCGAAACCTGAACCTGCTTCTCGCCTACCGCTTGTAGCACCGCATTGAGCGTCGAGATCGCCTGCTCGAGCGCAGCGATGTGGCTTGTAACGGCGGCCACGTTCGCTTCCAGGGCTTGCGTGGTCGATTGCTGTAGACCGGTCATGGTCTTGAGGAACGCCTCTTGGACCAGATCGGTCTGCGCTTTTGCTCGTTGCTCTAAGTTTTCGACCTGCTCGCGGACCAAGACCGACGTGGTGTTGAGGTCCGCCAGATACTGCTTTTGCGCGGCGATCAGCTTGTTGACCAGCCGGTCCATTGCGTCGCCCAGGTCGCCGTTGCGAGGGGCGCCGTTGCCGTTAGAATCGTTGAGCCGCGGCAGAAGCGTTTCGTTGCAGTAGGCGTCGATATTGTTGAGCGTATCTTCCTCGGCCTTTTGCAGACTGCTCTGGGGAAAACTTAGGATCATGGAGTAGATCAAGCCCAGCAGCGTGGTGTCGAACGAGGTGCCCAGGCCCGAGGTTACGCCTCCCAGCGAGTTCATCAACGAGTCGATGTCTTTGACTCCTCCCATGACGCCTTGGAAGTTGCCGATCGCTTCGGACAACCCGAGCACCGTTCCGATAAAGCCGAGAATCGGAATCGCCCAGATGAACACTTTGACCAGCGAATAACTTCCCGCGATGCGGACCGAATCGATCTCCGATTGGGTCGACATCATGTGCGCCACTTCGGCGTTGTTGGCACGAGCCTCGAACAGCTCTAATGCTTTGCGAATGCGGTTCGTCATCAAACTGTCGCGAAGACGCACCGGGAGCTTGTAGACATGATCGATGAACAAACCGACGTTCTCTGGCGTGATTTCTCGGCCCAGACGTTCGGGCAGCACATCCAACAGCAGGGCGTTCCGCTGATGGGCGAGCTTCTGGAACTTGAGAATCAAAATGCCAAGGCCCCACGACAATACGAACGTCTCGGCGAAGTTGACCCAGCCGCGCTCAAAGAGAATCGTGTAGACGTAGGTGCCGAGCCGCAGGCGGCGCAGCATGCGCAGCATCCCGCGCGTGGCGAGGGCATCGGGAATGGTGACGCCCTGTGTGTATGCGGTGATGAACGGCGCGCCGAGGATGAGCTCTCG
>CAYWIS010000243.1:0-8890 GCA_964458385.1 uncultured Pirellulaceae bacterium | reverse complement strand
GCGGCGTTGTTGATCTGGCAGCCATGGTAGTTGGGCGAGTTGAACCAGTCGTCCAGCACATCGAAAAACGCCAGTAGCTTCTGCCGGGGGTCGTCGCCAGCCAGTTTGTCGACCGCCGCCGACCAGGCCTGCATCTCCCACTCGTCGCGCTGACGGATCGCCGCTTCCAGCAGGTCGTCCTTGCTCTCGAAATGCTTGTAGAAGGTCGTCTTGGTGACGCCCGCGGCGGCAATCACCTGATCGACGCCCACGGCTTGGAAGCCACGGCTGTAAAACAGCTCGATCGCTGCATGCACCAGCCGCGCCCTGCCCGTCTTGGGCGGATCAGGCAGCCCGAACAACTCGACGATCGGCTTGTGTTTGCTGTTGAACACCATCGGAGCATTATCCGCTGGACAGAGGGTGCACCTCAAGTACACCCGGGGGTTACTTCGAGTTCACTGTGCGCAGCCGGATTCCAGCCGATACTTTCCTGTGAATGACACACGCAACCGCCCGTCGCGGCAACCTCACAGAACAGGAGACCAACGATGACTAACGAAACACAAGAACGCACGGTCAACGGCATCAATGTGACGGCCCTGAAGCAGGCGATCACCGACATCGAGGCTCATCCCGACGCCGGCCAGACGCGATGGACCGTCAAGAGCCGCTGGCAGGGCGGAACCCGGACGGACCACTTCGTCGACGGCGTCGACATCGGCGGTCAGAAGGTGGACCGCCAGTTCCAGATTCAGATCGACGAGCCTTGCGAGCTGTGCGGCTCCAACCAGTTCGCCAACCCGCAGGAGTACCTGCTGGCGGCGACCAACGCCTGCATGATGGTCGGCTACGCCACCGTGGCCGCAGTGATGGGCGTGACACTCACGAAGCTGGAACTGGAGATCACCGGCGACATTGACCTTCGCGGGTTCCTGGACATCGACCCCAGTGTGGCACGCGGCTACGAACGGCTGCACTACACGGTCCGCCTGGCTGGCGACGGCACGCCGGAGCAGTTCGAGAAGATGCACGAAATCGTGCAGCGGACCAGCCCCAACTACTACAACATCGCGAACCCGATTGAGTTGACGAGTGATCTGGTTGTCGAATAGCTAAGGGAAAGCCACAGGTGGGCGGTCCGCCCGCAGGGAAACAACGACGCCCCGGTCAGCGAGGATCTGACCGGGACGTCGTAACTCCATTTCAAACCTGGTATTGATTCGGGATTCAGACAACGAGCGACATGCTCACTCATCCTCCAACGCCGCTGCAAGGCATCCGCACATGAAGCTGGAAAACCAGAAACTAACCGCCGCGCCCCTGTCCTTCGTCTGGAGCGTTACCGAGGTTGTCGTGCGCTGGCCGCATTGGACACCGACCGTACAAAAAGTTAAACGACTCGACGAGGGACCCTTTGGCGTAGGTAGCACGGCTCTGATCAAGCAACCGGGTCTCCCTGAAGCCAAGTGGCGCGTAACCGCGTTGACGCCCGGCGAAGGCTTTACTTGGGAAACACGGATTCGCGGCATCCACTTTGTCGCTACACACGAGTTGAGAACATCGGGGGCAGGCACTAGCAGCGTCCTACGAATCGAGTTGTTTGGCGTCGTCGCTACGTTGCTTTGGCCATTCATCTGCTCTTCAGCTCGTAGATCACTGGAAACGGAGCACGTCAGTCTCAAGGCCAAATGCGAGGCGATGGCAGCTCGAACGTGACTATTCGCGTCAAACCAGTGCGCTCGTTGAACGCTCCTCAGGAGCCATATGGTTACCACCCATCGCCAAAACTCGGCTCAACACTTTGGTTGGGATCACCCAGCTTGGCGAAGACCGGTGACATCGCCGGTCGTGATCGGCGTTCCACCTATGCCCCAATCACCGCTTTTCGTCTCCTCAATGATTACAACCGTCTTGTCGCGAATATTCTCGCCTTCGACGGCGACCATAGCGTCGGTGACCTTGATGATCATCTGCCGCTTCTCGTCGTCAGTGAAAACACCTTCGATCAGTTTGATGATTGCCAGGGGCATCTCAAAACTCCTACAAACAGAGGTGTGGCAGGCCGGTACAAAACGCACCGTGCTGCCGTCGCCCAGCCGACTGCGGCCCGGGCGTTCAAATCTCGACTTGCGCCAAGCAAGTGCGTAGTTGGGAAGAACTAGAGTTCCGACTGAGACCGACACGCGGGTCATAAAGAACAAGAGGTGCCTGCGGTCCAACTGCCAGTTATCTCAGCCAGCCCGTCTCGATAGGTTCGATACCTCGGCCTCCACGGAAAGTTGTGGCAGAACTTGTCGTTCGACGTTCGTGTCGACTGAGTCAAGAACTCGACCGCCTGTTGACCGGCGAGCAGTCGGGCCAACCAAGCCGGAACGCTGCGCGGCGGCTTTGAATCCAGTTGACGAGCAAACTCGTTCAAAAAGTCTCGCACCGCGACCGGCTGATCGTCGACGATGTGCCAGACCCCGGCTTTCGGTTCCTCAAGGGCGACGAGAAATGCAGTCGCCGCATCGTCCAGATGCAGGCAAGCCCATTGCGCATCGCCCTTGCCGATGATCGGTATCTGACGTTTGCGCAGTCCATCCCGAAACATCTGCGTGTGTGCGGCGTCGGCCCCATAGAACCACCCGCAGCGGAGAACGCTCACGGAAACGTCGCTGTTCTGCCCCGCCTCCGTGCAGATGCGTTCTCCGTCCTGTGCGGACAGCATCAAAGGATGGCGAATCAGCGGAGATTCTTCGTCGAAGTAAGCACCGTCCGCTGGCCGAGCAACCCACACGACACACTGTTGAACGTAGGTCCGCGCTCCGATCGCGCGTGCACATTGAACGAGGGCCTTCGTACCTTCGCGACGGATGCGATCGTTCGCGGCCCAATCTCCTGGAGACGTACGCGCCTTCAGAGGAATCGAAGTTGCGGCATGAACGACCGCAGAGCAGCCATCGGCAGCGACCGCGAGCGCTTCAGCGTCGAACAGACTCGCTCGACGAACTTCAGCCCCCAGGCTCTGAAGCCAACGAGCTTTGTCTTCGGTGCGTGCTAAGGCAACGATGTCATGGCCGCGCTCGCGCAATAGCCGCACCAAGCGGCGACCAAGAACGCCCGTGGCTCCGGCCAGGAATACTTTCATGTTGAACACCTCTACTCGCCGGGGCGGGGAGGGATGCACCCGCCTGACTTTGGCGCACCGTATTCAATACGATGGACAGTCTCGGGAGAAAATGCAGGCAGACAGACGGCAATATATTCGGCTCCGTTCTCGCTCGGCGTGCTGTATCGAATGCGCTGGCCGGCGCGAGCGATGACTGCCTGGCCAGCCTGAACGTCCAAAACGCCGTCTTCCGATTCGACCCGAACCATTCCGCGAAGCACGACGGTGATCTCTTCAAACTCCGGCACTTGTGCAGGCTCTTCCCAGCCCCCGGGCGAGACCATGCGGGCGACGCTTACATTCTCGTCGCCAGAACTCACCCGACCGACGAACTCTTCGATCCGCTTGGGTTTGTTTCCGGCAGCCGTCACGACTTGGGGCGCTTCAATGAGTTTGGGCATGTGGAATCTCCTGTGGTGTTCGTGGCAGTTCTCGCAAGGAACATGCCAGGGAAAGAGTGTCGGCAGGTAGCGAGCAACAATTCCCTGCCGGGACGGAAGCACCGCGGTTCCACTTTACGAGTCCCCCGGCGCACGGTTCCCTTGCGAATGCGCGCCACACGAGCGAAGGCGAGAGCGACTCAGTACGATTGGGCGGCAGCAGGGTGAGGAGACGAATCAGCGGACAGTAGCCCACCGCAACCATTGCGCTCGTGCCGCAAAGTTGAATCCAGAGCATCCACTGCATCCCCGGCAACAGTCCGATCGCCGACCACGCCAGATAGGCGATCCTGACCTGCACGGGAAACGGTTGGATTTGCCGCAAGCGATACCAGAAGTAGCCGCCCGCCACCACGCAAAGCCCCATCGCGACAACCATGCCCCAGCGATAGCCCGCCAGGTTCACGATCAACAGTGGTATCGTCACCGCCCAGTGCGACCAACTCGGATCTTTCCAAACGCGCTTATCCATCTTGCACTTAGACATGACACGCCTCCGATTCGACGGGCTGGTCGATTGGTTGAGGTTCGCACGTCGCTTTGGGAACTGTCGGCGTAGTCGTCAAACGCGGAATGAACTTGGGGACTCGACGACGATATTCCTCATACTGATGTCCGAAGTGATCCACCAGATCGCGTTCTTCGATGAAGACTGCCAGCACCATATAGCCAGATAGCACCGTGGCGAAGAGCAGGTGTCCCACCGTCATCGTCGGTGTGGCCCAGAACGCGATTGCCCAGCTGATGTACAAAGGATGCCTGACGTGTTTGTAAACCAAAGGCGTCCGAAACGGCAGTGGCGTATAGTCGTGGCCCTTCAGATGCAGCCAAACCTGCCGCGTTCCGAAGAGATCAAAATGATCAATCAGCAGGCTGACGGCGGGAATCAGCAACCAGCCAGTCGCAAACACTCCCCAGATCACCGCACGCAGCGCCGGCGTCTGCACGTCCCATACGAGGATGTCGATGCTTCGCCACTGCCACATGAGCACGACCGTTACCAGGCACGACACCAAGACATACGTGCTCCGCTCGATCGGCTGAGGAACGATGCGCGTCCAAACTTTCTTGAACGCCGGGCGGGCCATGATCGAGTGCTGGGCGGCAAACAGTCCGAGAAGCAACAGGTTGACCAGCACCGCCGTGCTGACGGAGGCTGTCGATGCCGAGTCAATCGAGCTGGGAACCAGCAGGTTGCCGACGAAACCCGCCATGTAGACAAAGGTCGCTAAGAACAGCAAATGACAGGCGACTCCGTACACGAAGAAGGCTAACCGTTTCATCGCTTTTCCTCCGGAGAGAATGTGGCGTGCGGCTGAGCTCAACGACGCCCGAATCTGGCTGTGCTGCGTCGTCTCGATGGATTATCGACTGCTGCGTGGTTTGCGAAAGTTTACTCGTGGTACACTGCTGGGTTGACTTCGAGTACACCTGCCATTCGGACTTGGTTCGCCATGAAGACGCCCACACGCCAACGCCTTGTCGAAGCAGCGATGCGCCGGTTTTACCGAGATGGCTTCCGCAGTGTCGGTATTGACCAGGTGCTCACCGATGTCGGGATCAGCAAGACGGCGTTCTACAAGCACTTTGAGAGCAAAGATGATTTGATGCTGGCCGTGCTGGAGATGCAGAACTGCTGGCTCCAAGACACCTTCCGGGCGATGATCCGCGAGCGTGGCGGTTCGTCCGCGGTTGGTCAGCTCCACGCGACCTTTGATGTCGTCGATCACATCATCGCGTCGGATGATTTTCAGGGCTGTATTTTCATCAATGCGGCGATGGAGTTTCCGCTGCCTCACGAGCCAGCCCACGTTGCCGCATCGCAAAACAAACAGGCCATCGAGGGTATTCTCTACGATTTGGCTGTGGACGCAGGTGCGGATGACCCGCGGGCGTTGGCCCAAGAGCTATGCCTCATTATGGAAGGTACGTACGTTACGCGGCAGGTGACCGGCAACAAGCAGACGATCGAGATTGCACGGCGAATCGCGAGCCTTGTCATTGCGTCCCACTGCTTGAACGAGAAGTGAGTGCCAGCCAATCGTTCCCCTGGCAGTGCGAACCTGGAACGAAAGCGACGCCACTTCGGTCAGCACCTCGCCAGTCGGGGCATCGTCGCTTCGATTCAAAAAGCAGTTTCTGAATCATTTCCGGTTTTGCCCGGATCAGGCAGAACATCGCCGATCTGCTGTCGGCAACTCACCGGGACTTCACGGCGGCGAGACATGCTTCCAACCAGAGCTTCTCCTCTCGATTGAGAATCAGACCATCGACCATCCCGCCGACAACCGGGCACGGCTTGTTCCAGCCCGTATCACCACCCCGCAGTTCGGCTTCTCCAGTTCCTCGATCGCAAGTGAAGACCCACTGCTCGCCGTGCTGGTTCTCGAAGTAGCCGATGTATGTGTTGCGGCCATCTTCATTGACGATCGGCGGATCGCCGCAGGATGGACTGTGATGATTGCGAATGGTCAACAGCGGGTCGGACATCTCTGATTTCTCCGGGCGACTTCACGCGGCTTTCCGCTCAAAGCTCTTCACGAGCCCGCCCACGTACGTCTTCACTTCGATCTGGTCCATCGCCAACGTCTCGACTTCTTCCGGTGCTTCCCGGACTGGCGGCAAGTTGTCGCGTTCCATGTGGGCACGGCGAGTATTGTAGTAGCTCGTGAACTCGGATGTCAGGTAGTCCAAGTGCCGCTTGCCGAACACGATGAACTTGTTCAGGCACTCCAGCTTGATCGTCTCGATGAAGCGTTCGCAGCGACCGTTCAAGTTGGGGCTCGCCTTCGGCAGTGGGTTCGTTCGCAGGCCCCGTTCTTTCAGTTTGGCCGTGAACTCCTTGGTGAACTTTGTGTCAAGGTCGTGCATCACGATGTCCGGTTTGGCCTCCCAGCCCGCGGTTTGATCGACGAACAGATCGGCCTGCTTCTCGACCCACGCTGAGTTCGGATGCAACGTCGACTCGGAAACGATGACTTCTCGTGTCGTCATGCAGAGCCACACCATGACGTACATCTGCCGCAAGCCAGTAGTCGTCACGGTGTTGATGGAGAAGAAGTCGACGGCCCACAGTGTCTCGGCGTGCCGGTCGATGAAATCTTTCCAACAGTCGTTCTTGCGATCAGGACCAGGCTCGATCCCTTCTTCCTTCAGGATGTTACGGACTGTCTGCCGGCTGATCTTCTTGATCCCGAGTTTGCGGAGTTCGCCAATGATGCGGGTGTAGCCAAAGCCCGTGGTCTTGGCGATCTCGATCACCAGTTCGCGGATCTCGCGTGGCTTCCGCTGCCCACCCTTGGGATTCTTGGTCACTTCCTTGCCGTTCTTCTCTTCCCGAACCCAGCGGTAGAACGTCGCGGGCGAGACGAGCGTCATCAGCTCTTCGATGGCTCGCCCGACTGCCTTACCGAGCTTCAGCAGGCGTTCCCGCTCGGCGGGTTTGGTATGCACCTGGCCCGGGATGCGTGCCCGCAGAATCTTGTTCTCCTCTTTGAGATATTCGACATATTTTGCCAGTTCGTTGTTGGTCGCGGAGGCGATCATCGCCAGCAATGGGTGGAAAATCGTGGCGGTCATGCTATCGTCGTAGTCTCTAATCTGGGAACGGATTACACATTCCTTGTACAGGACTACGTCCCCGATTCAGAGGCAAAAAACGGCCCCCAAAACCAGCCTTTCAGAATCGTTTTCGGGCGACCGGCACAAGCCGAAAAGTCGCCTCAGCATCACGCCGCAATGGCGCTGTTGAAGGCCAGTTCTTGGGGCTGCTGGCGACTGGATAACGCCCATGAGAAGAGCAGGCTGCTGAACACCGATTGTGTCTCAGCGACGAGCTGCGAGAGGTGAGGCACGACTGCCGGGAGTCATGCTCGCAACGGCGTTCGACAGTTGCGAGTTGGTGGGAAGGTCAGGGCATCCTGAGGCGTGGCGAACTCAGGCCGAGTGGCCTCATCGATATGTGAACTTTTCACATATACCTGCTTTTTTCCACCCATACGCCGTCAAACCAACGGCAAACTCGGCAAACAAAATCTTGCCGTAAGAAACGATGGGCAAAGCACTTATCGTCGCAAGGTCAAGCAGGGTCGGATGTTGCGAAAATTACGCGGCCCGACCTACGGAACCGAAGGCCTTGGTGAACTTCGTGTCGAGATCGTGCATCACGATGTCGGGCTTCTTCTCCCGGCCTCGGGTTTCTTCGAGGAACATCTCGGTTTGCTGGACGACCCACGCCGAGTTTGGATGCTCGGTCGCTTCCGAGACAATGGCTTCCCGAGTCTCCAGGCAGAGGAAGACAAGGACGTACATGTCCCGCAAGCCTCGCTTGGTCACCGTCTTCACCGAGAATAAATCGCAGCCCCAAAGCGTCTCGGCGTGCCGCTTGATGAAGTTCTCCCAGCAGTCGTTCTTGCGCTCCGGCCCCGGTTCGATCCCTTCTTCCTTCAAGATGTTCCTGACCGTCTGGCGGCTGACCTTCTTGATGCCCAGCTTCCGTAGTTCGCCAATGATCCGGGTGTAGCCGAAGCCGGTCGTCTTGGCGATCTCGATCACCAGTTCCCTGATCTCCCTCGGCTTCCGCTGGCCGCCCTTGGGATTCTCGGGCTTGGTCTTGTTGTCTTCATTACGCAGCCAGCGGTAGAAGGTCGCCGGGGTCACGATGGTGATGAGTTCCTCGATGGCCTTGCCGAGCGCTTTGCCGAGTTTGATGAGCCGCTCCCGCTCGGAAGGCTTGGTGTGGATTTGACCGGGCACTCTGGCCCTGAGAATCTTGTTTTCCTCTTTCAGATATTCGACATATCTTGCCAGTTCTCGGTCGGTGGCAGAGGCAATCAGGGCCAGCAGTGGGTGGAAAATCTTGCTCATTCGGCTATTGTCGTATTCTGTAATTTGGAGCGGGGTTACACATTCGTTGTACCCCGCTATGTCCTCGCTGGAAACGCTCAAACGGCCCCAAAAACCCGGCTCGGCAAAACTGGTTTCTGGCGACCGTCACAGGCCGGAAAGTTTGCCGATTCGGGCCTGCCAGAGTGGTCGAGAATGCGGCTTGGACGTGCCATTCGCAGTGTCGGCTGGAGGGCAAAATGCCGTCCGTGGTCGATTTGAGAATTCTCAAATCGGTACAGAATTGGACGGTTTCAGGACAAGAAGTGGACACTCCAAAGCGGAAGTCTCAACAGTCCTAAGTCCTTGCTATTCTTGCATAAAGCGTTGGTTTCAGGGGATTTCCGTCGCTGCCGCCACCCCCTCTACGGAACCGAAGGGCATCTGCCGTCAGCCAAATTGCACAATTCTTTGTAAACCACCATCTTTGCGC
>CAYWIS010000242.1:0-8904 GCA_964458385.1 uncultured Pirellulaceae bacterium | reverse complement strand
GTCGTGTCCACCCGAGATCTCTTCATACACCGTCTTGTTGGGGTCTAGTTCGTCTCGTAGTTGATCGACGTACCCTAACTCCACCGTCGGACCTATGCGCAGTTGTCCATCGTCCGGTTGAATCTTGCCGGTAATCATATTGAATAGCGTCGTCTTACCGGCTCCGTTAGGACCAATCACACCGACGATTCCACCAGCGGGCAGCCGAAAACTTAAGTTCTCAATGAGCACCCGATCGCCAAAGGACTTACACAGGTCAACCGCCTCGACAACCAGTTCTCCCAGATGCTTACCGGGCGGAATCTGGATTTCAAACTCATCGGGACGCTCTTCAAACTGCTGGGCAGCCAGTTGATCATAGGCCTTAATGCGCGCCTTGTTCTTCGCTTGCCGCGCGCGGGGAGCCATGCGGATCCACTCCAATTCCCGCTCGAGCGTCTTTTGACGAGCCGCGGCGGTTTTCTCTTCCAGCGCCAAACGCGCCTGCTTTTGCTCTAGCCACGAGGAATAGTTACCCTTCCACGGAATTCCTCGCCCCCGATCAAGCTCCAAAATCCATTCCGCGACATTGTCCAAGAAGTAGCGGTCGTGGGTCACCGCCACCACGGTGCCTGGATACTCTGCCAAGTGGCGCTCCAGCCAAGCGACCGCTTCTGCGTCTAAGTGGTTTGTCGGCTCGTCCAAGAGAAGAAGATCGGGCTTCATCAATAGGAGCCGGCATAGCGCGACACGGCGCCGTTCGCCCCCTGATAGCTTCATCACGTCGGCGTCGCCCGGCGGCAGGTTCATGGCGTCCATGGCAATTTCGATTTCTCGATCAAGCTCCCACGCGCCGGTTGCCTCAATTTGGTCTTGCAGCCGAGCCATCTCGTCGCACAGCTTTTGCATGGTGGCGTCGTCAAGCGGCTCGGCCAGTTTCATGCTGATTTCGTTGTAGCGATCGACAATCGCTCGGCGTGGCGCCACGGCTTCTTCGATATTCCCGCGCACATCTTTCTCGGGATTGAGCTGCGGCTCCTGCGGCAGATAGCCGCGCGTGAAGCCTTCGGTCAACCGGGCTTCGCCGTCAAAATCTTTCTCGACGCCCGCCATGATCCGCAGCAGCGTACTTTTTCCCGAGCCGTTGCGTCCCAAAACGCCAATCTTAGCGCCGGGATAAAAACACAACCCGATGTCCTTCAAAACCTCGCGCTGGCCGTATTTCTTCGTGAGCTGCGAGGTGGTGAAAATGTACTGTTGACCCATGTCAATGGAAAAAGAAAAAACGGAGAAACTCTTTGAGCCGCTGTGGCGGGATTTGTCCAAGAACGAGCGTCAGCGGCCGCGCGAGGGCGGAAACAGGGAAGGAGCGACTAATTCTATCCTTCGCAACGCGTTTCGGGCAGACGCCAAGAAAAACTACATTTCGAACTAATTCGGCCGCCGTAACTTTCTGCCTCGCCGAGCGGTTGTTACGTTTCGCGCAGCAACGTCGCGTAGCGAATGCGAAGAGCTCGCGTTACGGCTTAAGTACACCAGGCGCACGATTCAGTGCAAGGACGGCAGCAAGTGCAGCGCCGCACAACCGCGGAAGCCTTGCTGCGACAGAAGCGCTTAAACAGGCTGAAAAAGAGGACCTACTTGGCGACAATCAAGTCACGACTGACGGTGAGACGCCGAAAGATCAGAACTCGCCCGGAAGCCGAGTGTGGCGGGGCCATTCCGGGGAAAGGGTTGCACAATGCCAAGTCAAGAATCACATTTCGACGCCAATACACCTTTCTCCGCCCGACGAAACAACAAACGAAAACATTCCTCGGCGCCAGTCTAAAGAGCGTTTTCCATGGCGCATGCCAGGGGGCAAGTAAACCCGCCTTGCACGAAACCCCCAGGTGCTCTACAAGAACGGAAGTTGGCGATTCCCAGGCCGCATTCTGCACCCTTGGCGCCATTCCATGAGACCAGCGGCAAACGAGCTTGCCGGTAGAAATAGTGGGCGCTAGGATTCAACAAGCGTCCACCGTGCAAGACACCTTAGTTATCTGCGTTCACCACAAGGACATTGTTGGACATGACCCGCATTGCCACCCTTCCCCAACATGGCCCATTTGCCTATGTCGATTATCAGCGGCAACGGCAAATGACGCTGGGCGATTTGCTGCTGGAGAATCGTATCGTCTTTTTGCAGGGAGAAATTTACGACGGCAACGCCAACGAACTGGTGATGAAGTTGCTGTACCTGCAAAGCGAGAATCGCCGTAAGGAAATCCATTTTTATATTAACTCGCCAGGCGGCAGCGTTACGGCCACTTTGGCGATTTACGACACCATGCAAATTCTAAGCTGCCCCGTCGCGACCTACTGCGTCGGCCAAGCCGCCAGCGGTGCGGCGGTGCTTTTGGCGGGCGGCACGCCCGGCAAGCGGTTTGCTTTGCCTCATTCCCGCGTCATGGTCCACCAACCCCATGGTGGCGTCGGCGGACAGGTTAGCGACATTGAGATTCAAGCGCGAGAGATTCTCCGCTATCGCGATGAATTGAATCAGATCCTTGCCCAACACACCGGGCAGCCAATTGAGAAGATCGCCAAGGACCCCGATCGAGATTTCTTCCTTAGCGCCCCTGAGGCCAAGGCGTACGGCTTAGTTGATGAGATTATTGTGAAGCCTCAAGTCGAAGCGGAAGACGACGACTAAGGCCGCCCTGCAAATCAACACCCCCGGAGACATTCATCTTATGCCCCTGGTACCTTACGTTGTCGAAAAGAGCGGTCGCGAAGAACGCGTATACGACATTTACAGCCGGTTGCTCAAAGACCGCATTGTGTTTTTGGGCAGCTCGATTAACGACGAGGTGGCCAACTCGATTGTTGCCCAACTCTTGTTCCTGCACTCAGAAGATCCGCAAGCTGATATTCACCTCTACATTAATTCGCCCGGCGGAAGCGTTAGCGCTGGCTTGGCGATTTACGACACGATGCAATTTGTCCAATGCGACGTGGCTACATATTGCATTGGTCAGGCGGCCTCAATGGGCGCCGTGTTGCTCACCGCGGGAACTAAGGGCAAGCGGCACGCGTTACCAAATTCCCGGATCATGATCCATCAGCCGTTAGCCGGTATGGAAGGCACGGCGGAAGATATTATGATCCATGCCCGTGAATTCCAGCGTATTAAAGAGCGTCTTAATGAGATCCTGATCAAGCACACCGGCCAGAGTCTCGACAAAATCAAGCGGGACACGGACCGTGACCGCTTTATGACCGCGGCCGAAGCCTGCGAGTACGGCTTGATCGATCGCGTGATTGAACACGTGAACGAAAAGACCTCGGAACCCGCAATCTAGTCAGGTAACGACGGACAGAATCGCCTGGTGAGTCGGCAGGGAGGCCGAGATGAACCTACGTGGTTGGATCGTCGTGGCGTTGGCGCTTGTCGTGATGCTGGGGTGCACCCCAGCCCGGCGGCGCCACGACGCCTACCAGGAATTGCTAAACGCGGAAAAACGTTGGCTGGAGGATCAGATTTACGATCTGAACTTCCAGTACAGCGCTCTTCAAGACAAGTACGAATCTACGTTGCGCGAAAACGACGCGCTGCGGCGTGCCCTGCAACAACAGCACTCTTCGGATAAATCGCGCGACAATTCCTCGGACACCACCCCGCCCGAATCTGTTTCACCTTCCGGCGCGGGCGCCTTGCGCCCGCCGGTCGATCTCGAGGCGATTACTCCGCCCGAAATCGATCTTGGAGAACCGGCGCCGTCCCTTCAAGAGTCGCCTCCGCTGACGCCTCCAGCGGAACTGCTTCCCGGTTCGCCCCCAGAACCGATGTTGGATGGTACTCCAGCGGCGCCATCAGCCGGCGATTTTCCAACGACGCATGGAGAGCTTGTGGATCCGCGGGTGACGCACATATACCTCAATCCTCGTCTCACGGGCGGGGCGGACTTGGACGGGCGCCCAGGAGATGATGGAATTTCGGTGGTGATCGAACCACGCAACGCCGCAGGGCAATTTGTAGCGGTAGCCGGAGCCTTGTCGATCGTTGTGCTCGATCCCGCGTTGCAAGGCGAAGCAGCCCGAGTCGCGCGTTGGGATTTCACCGTCCACGAGACGCGCGAGATGATGACGGAGTCGGTTTTTGGAAAGGGCATCCACTTACGCCTCCCGTGGCCGAACCAGGCGCCGACCAACGCAAAACTCCATCTTTTTGTGCGATACACTGCGGCCGATGGATCGCGCCTGGAGGCGGATCGCGAAATATTTGTTGAACCGCCTGGCCACGTTTCTGCACGGTGGACTCCGCTCGTACCGGGCAACGAAGGGCCAGCGGCAGACAGTACGGTAATGCAAGCCAATTTCCAAGAGCCATCACCCATGTCGCCGGACTTGGTGAAGGCGGCAAAGCCCTTGGAATATCCTGCTCCGCCCGCAGGTCCCACGGTTTCTGAGAAAAACGATCGCCCCGAATGGCGCCCGTACCGCTGACGTCCGTCCATCTTGGTACAAGTCATACGGGCCGCCGGGGACTTGTCCAAGCGTGACGACTAGGGCGTACGGGGAAT
Organism: uncultured Pirellulaceae bacterium; assembly: GCA_964458385.1. GTDB lineage: Bacteria > Planctomycetota > Planctomycetia > Pirellulales > Pirellulaceae > JAHWKS01. Next base: position 4,360 of record CAYWIS010000242.1, on the reverse strand, counting down.
CAATGCGATGGTGGCGCTAACCATTTCGCTTCCGCGTCTCACTTCTAGCGCCACTTGCTGGCCTGGGTCCGTTGCGCCGAGTCGATCATAAATGTCGTCGAGGCGGCGCACCTGGCGGCCATCAATTTTTGTGATCCAATCGCCAACGCGTAGCCCTGCGTCGGCCGCTGGCGTTTCGGGATATACCTCGGCCACACGGCAACCGCCCGGAACGGATTCCACATGGACTCCCATCATGGGTCCGCAACCATACGCCCACTCACCCCAGACGTCGCCGTTGCGAAGCCGCCCGAGAGCGCTATGGATATCGACCAATTGCGTGTAAAGGAACCCGCCCAACTGACTGCGTCCCCGCTGCACACCGACAAGTCGCCCGTCCTTATCACACAGTGGGCCCCCAGCACACCAGTCGTCAACATCGAAGTCGGTCCAAATCACGCCTTGCAACGTACGTTCGATCCCGACGATGTGCGCCGCAGGCGCGGCTTCCGTCTGAAGGCTCCGCCGGTGAGCGACACCTACGTATAGTTGATCTTGGGGCAGGTTTCGTCCGTCGCCCAGCGGAACAGCCGGCCACTCGCCTGACTCCTCAATCCTAACCAGGCCCAAATCAAGTTCGCGAGCGACGCCTGCCGTTTTCGCCTTAAGGCGTCGGCCATCAGCCAACCTGACGGTAACTTCTTTGCCCGGCCCTACCACGGCGTGCCCCGCCGTGAGAATGTCGCCATCTTGACTTACAATTACGCCCGTCGAAAACCGATTGCCAAAATCGACGGCTACCGTAGCCGGAACCACTTTCTCCAATACCGACTTCGCCAACTCGCGGCGTGCTTCCTGATTTGTCCCCTCAACCGTAGACGCCGAAGGAAGCAAGTCCAAATCGGCTTCACTCCGAGCAAGGTAAATATGATCGAACAGCGCGTAATCGCCGTCCGGGACTCCAAGCGTTAATCCGGTAATGTCAGCCTTGCCAAAATCCTTGTAGAGATCCCGCGTGATTACAATCCATTGTTGCGGCAACTCCAAACTCCAGCCTCGCACGGCCGAGCCGTACGCGGGCTCACCAATGCCGGCATCGTAGCGAATAGGGGGCGCCCCTTCTTGTTCCCGATGAAGTTCGACGGCGACTCGTCCTCCTCCCGACTTGCGAAACGCAAATCGCAGAAAACGAAACTCTCCTATTGCCGGTCGCTCTCTCACCGGAAGAGGCTGCGGCGCTCGTAATGAGAACCGATTGTCCGCCATAATGCGCACGGCGTTACGGCCGCTGTGCCGCTGACCCGATTCGAACGAGAGCGTCTCGGGCCGCGATCCCTCTACGGCGGCGAAGTCCCCTTCGTCTTCAAACAATGGAAACAACGTAGGTGGCTCGGAAACGAACGTAGCCGCCTCCCAAAACACCGAGGCTTCAGGTGAATTGGGCATTTGCACGAGTTCTAACAGCAGATTTCCTTTCGGGGAGTTCGCCAAGCGATGTAAGGGAACCACCAGGATCTGCCGTCGCGCTGGGTCCGACGCATAGGAAGGAATCTCCCACTCGGTGATTGCTTCACCTTGAATCCGAACTTCCAATTTTGCTCGCTGAGACGCGTTCGGAAGATGCTCTGCCTGGACAACCAGCCATTCAGCCTTCAATGGCGATGGCAGGCGACGCGTTGCCCGAAACGGTTGATCAGGCGCGATGACACCTAAGCGGACTCCCGACGCCGGCCCATTAAGATCGAATTGCTGACGCCATTTATACGGAACTTCTGTATCCACTTCCCAATCCCGCCAGGCATATACCCGCCGAGGCGTGCGGCGCGATAATTCGCCTTGCAGTCTTTGTGAATCCAAAAGCAGCAATGGATCGAGCCAATCAGCTAAATCGCGAATATCTAAAGGATCTGCGCCGGGGGGAGCATTGTGCAAGAGGGGATCAATTTTCAGGATCAGTTCTCGGTGTTCGTTTGTGTCCCCTGGCAGCGAAAGGTTACCCCAGTCGGTCGTTTGCGACGCGCCCACCAATGGAGCGCTTTGCCACAGTGGAGCTCCCTCGGTCTTGTCGAGGAAAATGCTGGCCTGGATCGAACCTCCCGAACCTGCAATACGGTCCAAACCTACCCGTCCTTGAACTGCTGTCGCCATTGCGGGGATCGGGAATCGCAATTGGCTGGCGCCAAGCACGCCGAACCCCCAACCATAGGCTTGACCGCCGCTTTCCAAAGCCCCGCCTTCCACGTTGCGATTGACCTTGGCTTGCCCTTGCACTCCGTTCAATGAAGACGGCGATTTTTCGCTCTGGGGGAACAGCCGCGAGAGGGGAACTTCGTTGGGAGCGAAGGCGCGCCGCACCACGACGTTGCGATGGGGAATCCAAATCATGTCCAGGCTCCACGCGGGATGCAAACCGTGAAGCCAGCGTTGCGAGTCGCTTGGTCCTCCTTCGGCGAGAGGAAAAAGCCGATCTCGCGACGTGGTGACGATGAGGCCATCCGTAGTTTCGCACTGCAGTAACCGGGATTCGCCGCTGGGCGTTAGCAGCGCGAGTTCGTCAAAGTACGCGTCCCAAGGATCTCGCTCAGGAAAGTGCAATTCGGCAAGGTCCGCCAAAGAAGCTTCGGTTTGCCCTTCCTCCAATAACAGGAAAACCGACTTGCCACTAAAACGGATTCCCCGAAATTTAATGGCTCGTCCATCTTGGAAAAACGCGACGTTCGGCTCCCAACGGTTGACCGACCTTTTTCGCCAGACAATCCGGCGCACCGCGTCGACCATCACCCGCACATGCTTGGGAAAATGCGGCCTTGGCGGGTTCAATTCCGCGGTAGGTTCAACGATAAAGTGTGGCGGCGTCTTAGCGAAGGAGTTAGAGTCCGCCCCCACAAACTCAACCACTTCCCCTGGCACGCGATCCCCTGTCCAGGTTTCTACGTACGCATTCGGCTCGTCGGATAACCGAAGAGCTCGATCGCGCAGCCAGCGAAACGAATTGTTTGGGTCCAGTAAGGGCTGGTTATCCAAACGTGGGTTGGCGTCTGGAGAATGCCAATCCGCGATCACAGCGCCCGAGATCATCTGGCCGTCGGCAAGCCTACCCACGTAGCGAGCCGGCGACTGCGCTGAGCCGACACCAGTGAATGCAAGAACGACGATCGGCGCGAAGCAAGCATACGGCCATTGCATAACGTCGGCTTTCGCGAGGAACTCCAATTCCGACCGCGATTATAGCAGAACCGACTCGCCAACGTGGGGGTGCATCTCGCGCGCCAATCAATCGCGCACGTTCCGTATTTCCGGCGCCTTGCGAGCCATGACAAATGGCCGATAATGCACGCTCAGAAATCATCCGTTTGGCGGACATACATGGAGAAAAGGGGGACGCATGTCTTTGCTTGTGGTGGGTTCGGTAGCGTTGGACAGTGTTGAAACCCCTTCGCACCGGCGAGACAACGTTCTAGGCGGATCTGCAGTCTACTTTTCCTACGCCGCCAGCTACTTTACCCCGGTGCATTTGGTCGGCGTTGTGGGTGAAGATTGGCCGGCAGAGCACACGCAACTGTTAAACGAGCGACGCATCGACACGTCAGGTCTCGAGGTGGTTCCCGGCAAGAAAACGTTTCGCTGGCGCGGCAAGTATTTGCCCAACATGAATGACCGGGAAACGCTCGAAGTCCAATTGAACGTATTTGGTGAATTTAACCCGGTGCTTCCCGAACAGTACCGCCGGGCTCAGTTCCTCTTCCTGGCAAACGGCTCGCCGCGCCTGCAATTGAGTATTCTTGACCAAGTGCCCGGAGCGCGCTTGACCGTGGCCGATACCATGGATCTTTGGATTCGCACGGAATACGATGCCCTGATGCAGCTGTTCCGGCGCATCGACGGCCTAGTGCTCAACGACGCCGAGGCGAAGCTCTTGACGGATGACGAAAATCTGGTGCGTGCGGGCCACAAAATCTGCAAAATGGGCCCGCGATTTGTTGTCATCAAGAAGGGCGAGCATGGGGCGATGTTCTTTTCGGAATTGGAGACCTACGTGCTTCCTGCTTTTCCGACAGAAGACGTGGTCGACCCGACGGGCGCCGGTGATACCTTTGCCGGCGGCATGATGGGATATCTGGCCGAGCAAAACAACTTCGACCCGGTAACGCTCAAGAAGGCGATGGGGTACGGCATTGTAACCGCCAGCTATAACGTCGAAGATTTCAGCTTAGATCGCTTGAAAAAGATCGACCGGAATGACTTAGAGCTGCGCATGGACAAGTTCAAGCGCATGCTTGGTTTCTAAGCGCGCCTTGTGCGCGGTTCCATGGATTTCTCATGCAGACGCTTCGCACGTTTATCGCGGTGGATATCGCCCCATCGGTCGTTGCACGCGTGG
>CAYWIS010000241.1:5373-8917 GCA_964458385.1 uncultured Pirellulaceae bacterium | reverse complement strand
CATTTGGACACGCTCCTTGATCCCGAGAGTTATGGAACCATGGAAATTCGCCGTCGGGGAATACGATTTCGAACGCCGTGTTTGGAGGCGCCCCCCTATCGAATTTGGGGGGCGACTTGCATGATCCTTGGTGAACTGCGCGAGGTCATTATCGAATCCATCAGCCAGAACTAAATGCCGAGGAGCAAGTAGAGTGGAGCCGATGCGGGGGGCAAGGCCGGTGGCGCCATCTAATAACGCAAAGACGGGCTGTCCCGTGGGACAGCCCGCCCTCTACAGCAACCGGGTTTTGAAGAGGCTTGATGTTTACCGCGCCGCAATTCCTACTGCACCGGGGGTAAAGTTCATTTCGTACTGGAGGCTGGTGAGGAAACGCTTTGCGGCGGCGTATTCTCCAGGTTGGATGTTATGGACTACCGCACGGAGTTTCTCGACCATTTGGGCCGCGAGCAACTGAATCTCACGGGCTTCGGGGCCTGAGCCGCCTGCCGCCATTAAGCGGTCAATTTGTTCGCGCTCGTCGGCAAAGTAGGAATGATTGAACACCTCAGGCCAGACCACTCGATTGCGGGCGGCGTCGAAGTGGACCGGCGGTAACCGGTCAGGGGTTCGAAGCCGGGCGTATCGGGCGATATCCTTGGCCGTTGGGCGTTGTCCACGTTCTTCGGCGCGAGCTTCCCGATTCAACTTCCGCAAATCAAAGTAGGTGGCTGCCCCCTTGAGGCGGTTATCGAGATAACGGCTATAGCCTTCCTGACCCAAAATGAAGGCCGCCGCATTGTTATAGTTCATTTCGCCAATGCCCCGCAGGAGATCGCCGCCGCCCCGGAGCACGCCCTCTTCGAGCGTCGAGGCATGGTCGTAAAACACCGGCGGCGAGCCGACCGGAGCCGGAAAACCCGAACTACCTTGCGCCCAAGCGGCGCCCGCCGAAATCAAAGTTAGAGTGAGCACCAAAGCGCTGAGGAGAGGGGCTTTCATGGCTTTCATCCTTCGTCTTGGAGTTTCTTGGGGATGTGCCTTGCTATAAGCAAGGGGCGGGCCAATTCGTTTTTTGGGTTTTGTTTTTTGTTTTAAGTTGCTGTCTGCAGAAGAGTTGCGAAAATTGTTTTTCCGCGAAGGACGATTCGAATGCTTTTGAAATCCGTCTCATTTTGAGATTTTCATCTCATCCTGAGACGGCGGGCGGGCCGTCGGACGTGGCTTGGCCCGTTAAGATAGAGACAGCTCCAAGGGGTTTTCGTTCACATCGATGACGCCTGCCGCTCATGCCGCAATCTGAAACTAATTCGCCTTCGCTCAAACAACTGGCGGATGCTTTACGCCGTGAGGAAGAGATGATTCGCGCCGGCGGGGGCGCGAAGGCAATCGATCGACAACACGCCAAGAACCGACTTACTGCTCGCGAGAGGATTGCGCGACTTATCGATCCTGGCTCCTCGTTCCTGGAACTGGGGTTATGGGCCGCCTACGGTATGTACGAGGAGTGGGGCGGAGCCCCCGCAGCCGGCGTGGTCACGGGAATTGGTTGCGTTTCGGGGCGGCGGCATATGATCGTGGCGAATGACGCTACGGTCAAAGCAGGGGCATTTTTTCCCGCCACCACCAAGAAGGTGCTGCGGGCCCAGAAGATCGCCTTCGCTTGCCGTTTACCATTGATTTACCTGGTGGACTCGGCCGGAGTGTTCTTGCCGCTACAGGAGGATGTGTTTCCCGACGAAGATGACTTCGGCCGGATCTTTCGCAATAACGCGGTGCTCTCGGCGGCGGGCATTCCGCAAATTGCGGCGATTATGGGCAACTGTGTTGCTGGAGGCGGGTATCTTCCCGTTCTGTGCGACACGACCCTAATGACCGAAGGCTCGGGGTTATATCTTGCCGGCCCAGCGCTGGTCAAAAGCGCTATCGGCCAAGACGTATCGAGTGAGGAACTGGGCGGCGCCGCAATGCACGCGGGTGTGAGTGGCTCCATTGATTTCCGGGAGCCGAACGACGAAGCATGTTTGGAGCGAATTCGCCGACTAGCGGCGGCTTCTCGACCGGACCCAGAACAGCCTCCTCCGCCGTTTCATCGCCATCCGGCGCTTCCGCCCGAGCGTCCTGGCGAGGACGTTTATACCATCGTTGACCCGGACCCACGTCGCGAGTATGAGATTCGCGACGTGTTAGCGTGTATTCTCGACCGGGGAACTTTTGACGAATACAAACCGGAGTATGGCAAGACGCTGGTTTGCGGCCTAGGACGCATCGGTGGCTTTCCGGTGGGGGTTGTTGCAAATCAACGGCATCGCGTGGTTTCGGCCGATGGGCGTTTTGAGTTCGGCGGCGTCTTGTACGTGGAGAGCGCCGAGAAGGCTGCGCGGTTTGTGATGGACTGCAACCAGAATTGGCTGCCGCTGGTGTTCTTTCAGGATGTGAACGGGTTCATGGTTGGGCGCGAAGCCGAGCGATCGGGCATCATTAAGGCGGGCGCCAAACTGGTCAATGCCGTCAGCAATAGCCGCACGCCCAAGATTACCGTTCAGATTGGCGGTTCGTTTGGAGCGGGCAACTACGCCTTGTGCGGCAAAGCCTTTGATCCACGGTTTCTGTTCGCCTGGCCCAACGCTCGGTGTGCGGTAATGGGAGGGCAACAGGCTACGGCCACGCTTCTGGACATCACGGTGAAAAGCCTCGAGCGGCAGGGACACACGGTTGACGCCGCGGAGCTGGCCGAGTTGCGCGACAAAGTGAAAAGCGACTATGATCGACAAATGGATGCTCGTTACGGTGCGGCTCGCGGCTGGGTGGATGCGCTAATTGATCCTGCCGAAACTCGCGATGTGTTGATTGCCGCACTCGAGATCGCCACTCGGCATGTTACCGATGAGCCGTTTCGTGTCGGCGTTTACCAGGTCTAATTCGGAGGGCCGAACGTGCAACGCCAACTGCTGGCTGCGGAAAATTCCTCAACGTGGGATGAACACGATCCCCCGGTCGTGATTTCGCGTCCTTTTGTGCTGCCAGCGTGGGCGATGTCGCTATTATTCCATGTCGCGTGCTTTGTTGCGTTGGCGCTGGCCGTGCGAACGCCTGTGCGGCAGGCAGCGATTGAGCCCGAGCGAAGCGTTGGCATTGTGCTTACGCAACGCAATGTTCGGAACGAGCGAGTTTATTTCCAAGAAGCGACGGAGCCCACACACGCCAACCAGACGGAGGTGGCAAGCGCGGCTTCAACAACATCCGACTTGGAGCACGCGTTGCCGTCGGCCTCGCAGGCGCCCCCTTTGGACGTGGCGTCAGCGTTGCCCACGGCCGACGGCCCCGTTGCGCGCGAGAACGCGTTAGCGGATGTAACGCTTACCGGCAAAGGGAGAGCTAACCTCTACTCGCGGGAAGGGGAAGAAGCCATCATCGCTGCGGATCTGGCGGCGCAGCGCAGTCGTGGGGGGGGGGGGGGGCCGCCCCCCCCCCGGTATTTTTTTGGGTCAGCGCCCGCGGGAGGGAGGGACTGTGTGTGGGTGGTGGACAGGGGATGGCCTTCATCCTGCAGCGCACGCACTGA
>CAYWIS010000241.1:0-5363 GCA_964458385.1 uncultured Pirellulaceae bacterium | reverse complement strand
AGGACCGCCCACCCTAGTTGAGTTGTTCGGCTCAGCGCCCGCGTTAGGACGGTCCTTTGTGTTCGTGATCGACCGCTCGCAAAGCATGGGCGAGACCGGACTCGGTGTGCTCAAGGCGGCCGAGTCCGAATTGGCCCAGGCGTTAACGACGCTGCGATCGAATCATACGTTTCAGGTTATCGCGTACAACAAGGCGCCCTTGGCGTTTCAACCGCGGGGTCTTGTGCCGGCCGATGCGGAAATGAAAGAACGGGCGCTCAATTTTCTGCGGGGATTATCTGCGCTTGGCGGCACCGGACACTATCTGGCGCTATTGACGGCATTGCGTCTGGAGCCCGAGGTGATCTTTCTGCTGACGGATGGCGGCGATCCCCGTTTGACTCGCCCCGAAGTTGACGAGTTGGCCCGCCGCGCGCAAGGGCGTACATCAATCGTTTGTCTGCAATTTGGTTTCGGTCCCTTGCCCGAGCATAGCGAAGTCATGCGCTCGTTGGCTGAAAAAACCGGAGGCAGCTACTCTTACATCAACATGGCGCAGCGGCCACGATGAGTGGTTCTGCCGGCAAGTGTGGCGCTCCTGGACGCACGCGGAGGGACCGAAAAATGATCCCATGTCGGCGCCCGCTTGCGCTCGTTTTCAGCTACTTATCACCTGCGTTGGCGACGCCATCCCGCGATTGCGATTTCGGACCATCTGTGCGACGATAGCCGGAAGCATTGGTTTCGTTAACAGGAAGGATATAGCGCATGTGCGCTTCTCGTGCGGACGGAAAAGATTGTTGGGTCGGTTTTGACCTGGGCGGCACCAAGATGATTGCCGCGGTGCTCGACCGAAACATGAAGATCATCGGCCGCGAGCGCAAAAAAACCAAGGGGCACGAAGGGATGGAGACGGTGCTGGAACGCATCGTGAAAACCATCCGCGACGCGCTCGCCGACGCCAAAGTTGACCCCGACCAGCTGGCTGGCATCGGGGTGGGGTGCCCTGGTCCCTTGGATTTAGATCGCGGGGTCGTGGTGGACGCCCCCAATCTGGGCTGGAAGGAAGTTCCGCTAAAGTCGTTCTTGCAGAAGGAATTTGGCTGTCCCGCCGAGATCGCTAACGATGTCGATGCGGGAGTCTTTGGCGAGTATCGCTTTGGCGCCGGTCGGGGGGCGCGCTGCGTGGTGGGAGTCTTTCCCGGCACAGGCATTGGCGGCGGTTGCGTGTACGAAGGCAAGATTCTGCGAGGTCGCAACCGCTCGTGCATGGAAATTGGACACGTGCAAGTCGTACCCTATGGACCGATGTGCGGCTGCGGGCAGCGAGGTTGTCTGGAAACCGTCGCCAGCCGCATGGCGATTGCCGCCGAAGCGGCGAAGGCAGCGTACCGCGGCGATGCACCGCACCTGATGGACGCATGTGGCGCGAATCTCTCGGCCATTCGCAGCGGCGCACTGGCGGCGTCTATCAAGGCGGGCGATAAGGTGATTGAACAGATTGTGCGCGAAGCCGCCGGACGCATCGGCGTTGCGGTGGCCAGCGTCGTTCATTTGTTGGCCCCCGATGTGGTCGTCTTAGGGGGAGGGTTGGTCGAAGCCATGCAGGACTTGTTCGTCAGTGGCGTGGCCAAGACCGCGAACAAGCACGTCATGCCGTCGTACATTGACTCGTTCAAGGTTGTTCCTTGTCAGTTAGGCGACGACGCCGTAATGCTCGGCGCAGCGGCGTGGGCCCGTGAGGTAATCACTGCATGAGCGGCAAGTCGGCTGAGGCGCCTCCTCCTTCTTCGCCGCGAAGCGTACGGCCCGTGGCGGTGATCGATATTGGCGCGTCCGCCGTGCGCATGGCGATTGCCGAGATTGACGACGCCGGCAAAGTCCGCAATTTGGAAACGTTGACGCAAGAGGTCAGTTTGGGGCGCGACGCCTTCACGCGTCGCACAATCCGCAAAGCGACGATTGAGCAGTGCGTCAACGTCTTGCGAGATTATCGGCGCAAGCTCGACGAGTATCAGATCAACTCGCCCGATCAGTTGCGTGTGGTCGCCACCAGCGCCGTGCGCGAAGCAGAGAACCGCCTGGACTTTCTCGACCGCGTGTATATCGCCACGGGAATCGAGGTGGAGCTCATTGAGGAGGCCGAAGTTGCCCGGATCATGTACTTGGGCGTCCAGGCCAAGTTGAAGTCAGAGCCAACGTTGGCGGCGCTTCCCACCATCATTACCGAAGTCGGCGGCGGCAACACCGAAGTGCTGTTGGTTCATCAAGAAGACGTGCTGTTTTCCCGCACGTACCGCTTGGGGGCCTTGCGTTTGTACGAAACGTTTCAGGCCGTCCGGGCTCCGCAGCGACGGCTGCGCGACTTAATGAAGAGCCAAATTCACGGCATTGTCGAGCAGATTGTGCACGACGCTTCGCCCAAAGGCCCCGTGCAAATGATTGCCTTGGGTGGCGATATTCGCTTTGCGGCTGGCGACCTCATTCCCGACTGGCGGCCGGAGCGACTCACCTCGTTACCGGTGGTCGAGCTTGACAAGCTCACCCGGCGGATCTTCGAGCAGACCGAAGACGAACTGGTGCTGAAGCACCATGTGGCTTACGCCGATGCGCAGACCTTGGGCCCCGCGCTGTTGGCTTATTGCGAAATTGCCCGAGGCTTTGGGCTTGACCACATCTACGTGACCAACGTGAACATGCGCGACGGCCTGCTTATGGATATGGGCCGTCAGGGCGCATGGACCGAAGAATTCACCAATCAGGTGGTGCGCTCAGCAATCTCGCTAGGAAGGAAGTTCGGGTTTGACGAAGCGCACGCCCGGCATGTGGCGGAACTTTCAAAGACGTTGTTCCGCGAATTGCAACCCGACCACGGGCTAGGACAACGGCATGAGACGATCCTTTACGTGGCGGCCCTGTTGCACGAGATCGGCATGTACGTGAGCCATCGGGCGTACCACAAGCACTCGATGTACTTGATCAACCATAGCGAGATTTTCGGGCTGGGACGCACCGATCATTTGCTGACCGCCCTCGTGGCGCGTTATCACCGCCGGTACAATCCCAAACCGTATCACGAGGGTTACGCTACGCTCAATCGTGAAGCACGCATTGCAGTATCTAAACTGGCTGCGATCCTGCGGGTGGCGGTGAGCCTCGATCGCTCCAATAGTCAGCGTGTACAAGAAATTCGCTGTCACCGGCAAGGCAACCAGTTCACGATTTCGATTCCTCACGTCAATGACGTCTCGTTGGAGCAGTTGGCCCTGAAGCAGCAAGGCACACTGTTTGAGGATATCTACGGCATGCAGATCGTGCTCCGCAAATCTCTGCGGTAGCAAGGCGGCTTCGTTGGACGCTTATTCGTCCAACTCGTCGTCGTATTGCAAGGGAGTGGTCTTGTCGGGGAAGAATAGCTGACGCACCCGGCGGCAGAATTGCATGGCTTCCAGCTCGCCGGCGCCGGCCAGCTTCTCTTGAAGGGACCGAAGTTCATAGCGTCCTTCGGGCCAGCGTACGGCCATGATCTTCCCGCATTCGTCCAGCAGTTGATAAACCCGCGCCCGCGTCACACCCAGGCGACGCGCCTGCGCACGCACGTTCTGCGGCTCCTCTCCCATTCCCAGCCGCCCTTGGGCCAAGTCAAAGATCGAAGGGCCGGCGTCGATCCGCACCTGCTCAACGAGCGGACGGGCCACGTGCTCGCGAATATCCTCAACCGAGGGTGGGGCGTCCTGCTCGCAGGCGCCGGCAATCCAGTGTTCCAAGTCGGCGACGAATTGAGGGATGAGCCGAAGCGCGAGTCCCTCGTGGGGCGAAGCCCCGCTGACCATCTTGTTGATAACAAAGAACACTTCCAAGACGACGCGAACCCGCTTTTCGCCGTGCGTTTTCAATGACCGGATATCATTCAGGGAACGTTCGGCATAAAAGCCCAACGGGGTGCGCCAAATGACCGTAGGCAGATGTTGTAGCGACGGCGCAAGTCGGCCCAACCACTCCCGCTCTAACCGATAGTGCAGGACCGTTTCGCGCCATTTGCCCCACAAGGCTTCCGAGACGAACTCAGGGTCGAACGCTGCTTGCTGGTTATCGTCATTCGAAGCACAGTGGTCATTCTGGTCCTGGGCGGTAACGTTCGCGGTATCACGCGGCGCGGCGACTTCGAGAATTGCAGGCACATCCTTGGTGGCCCGCATGAGCAGCTTGATCAGCGATTGTATTTTTTTCTGTCCGATTCCCGGCGTGGCGCAAAGAGTCTCAAACGGGGTGTTAACAATCTCCCCAACGGTGCGACCCAGAAACGCCAAGGGGAGGCGCCGATCGCCGGGCAATGCCCAATAGGCAAGTGGCTTGTCCCAACGGTCAGCGAATTGAGGATCCAAGAGTGTTTTTCGGACAGCCTCAAAACTGCCATAGAGCTTGTAATCTTCGACAGATGTCGCGCGTGTCATCTGCAAAGCCTGAGGGTTAGTCAAGGACGTTGATCCGTAATGCGGCGCTTTTCCGAGCGGCAACCACACGCTCCCGATGACGCGCGACAATGTCACAAGGTCTTGAGACGATGCACGTTCCAACGTGCTGTAGGTTGCCCAGACCGGGAGCAATCGGGCGGTTCCGCCCCGGGATCCGTACATCCCAGCGCTTACCGGCCGGGCGCGGATCCCCATTGCGGCGCGTGCCGGGGAGGAGGACGTACCGCCAACTTCGCTGGGTGCGCCAGCAGCCCGACGTTTGACCGTCTGCAAATGTCACGCCAACCAGTACGCAGGGACGGACTGCTTCTGTCGCACAGCGGGGCCAACAATCAGATCCGCACGGAATTTGCCGGTGTGCGGGCACATGCGCGACCGGCTGGGGTGACGCTTGCCAACGAGTAGGCTCTGGCTGGCCTTTGTAAAAAATGGAGCCAACGCCCTAGCGGCGCGTTTTTTGAGGCCCGACTTTCCCAAAAACGCAGCCTCGGCTAAAATTCTCCCTAGACCGCGGCAAGCCGCTGGTCGCGATGTTTGGAGGGTATGCGAATTGGTGAGCGGCCACACTGGAAATGTGGTGCCCCCGAAAGGGGGTTGCGGGTTCGAGTCCCGTGCCCTCCGCTCTACTCTTTCGTCGCCAACGTTCCGTTGTGTGATCAAAACGCCCTGAGCGGTAGCTTCACCCCGTAGGTAAAGCGTCAACCGCTTTCGGTGCGGTCCCCTTGGCTTCTAAGTGACCAAGTCGCATTTCTGGCGTCGGCTCAACGACGCTAGCGTTGTTGCGATACCTGCTCCATTTCTTATTGACCCGAGGCGGAATCGTACGGCGGTCGACGAGCATCTTCGGACCTCTCAGACGTCCTTGTCTGCCTGCCCTGCGGCGGTCGGTTGCCATCGTCCTACGACGGT
>CAYWIS010000240.1:8639-8951 GCA_964458385.1 uncultured Pirellulaceae bacterium | reverse complement strand
AGCTTCCGGCACACCGGGCGCCCGCCGTTGTAAGCGGGGTGAAGGCGAGGATACTGGCTCCCGCCGGTGTTGAGGTTTGCTGTTCGTCGGGAGGCGGATGAGTTCCCGGCGATTGCCCCTTGTGTTCGGCGCGGAAGCCGTTGCCTTGCCAGGGGACTTATCGAGATGACCGAAGATCAATGTTTGGGTTGCTTACTTGGGCTTGCCCGTGGCGACGCTTTCGGCGCGCCGTATGAGGGACGCCTGCCGGAGCGACTTGTTTGGCGTCTGATTGGCCGGACGCGACAAGGCGAGAGACGCTGGACCGACGAC
>CAYWIS010000240.1:0-8629 GCA_964458385.1 uncultured Pirellulaceae bacterium | reverse complement strand
TTATCGCTGGAGCCGAGGATACGGTCCTGGAGCGGCAAGATTACTGAAACGCATTGCTCGGCGAGAAGACTGGCGCGTCGCCAACCGCGCCATCTATCCCGACGGCTCTTTCGGCAATGGCGCTGCGATGCGTGCTCCTGTGGTGGGGCTCTTTTATCTGGAAGAACGCGACAAGGTAATGGAAGCCGCTTGCCTGTCGGCGAAGATCACGCATGCCCATCCTCTGGGAGTCGAAGGTGCGGTCCTTTTAGCGTTTGCAACGAGCCTGGTGTTGCAAGGCCACGGTCCTTTGGAAGTGTTGCAAGGGGCGGACGCCTTCTGCGAATCGCCCGACTTCACGCAGCGTCTGGAGATCGCAACGAATTGGCTCAGCAGGAATGAGGCGCCCTCGGCGCGCGAGGTCAACAAGAGAATTGGCAATGAAGTCTCGGCAATGGAGTCTTGTGTCAATGCGCTCTACACGGCGATGCGGTTCCGCGAGTCGCCGTTCGAGGAGATGCTGGATTTCGTCATTCGTGCAGGAGGAGACGTAGACACCATAGGAGCGATGGCCGGCGCTATCTGGGGAGCGAAACAGGGCGCCTCTCGTCTGCCTGTTGAATGGCTCAATCAACTTGAGCAACGAAGTCGGATCGAAGAAACGGCCCTTGCCCTGTGGAGATCTATCGCCAAGCGACGTCAGCAGAAAACAAGGAACCGCTCTGACCCAAAACACAAGATGAACAACGGAGAGTGAAACGGGCCGACCTGCCCGATCGGTCGAGTACCGTATACCAAGACGCCAATCAACAGACACGGCTACTCGTAAGATCCGGTTCCCGGCGCCCAGCAACGAATCGGCTCCGGCGCTATGGCAATGAAGCGCCAAACCAAGTTGCCCCAGCGGCTAAAGCGGCTAAAAAGGTGGGACGTCATACAACGCCGCGATCTGTGTACATAAAGTTACGCCGACTTTGTTCCACCCCACCAACACAACTTCGATACCTGTGCAGGGCGTCACGCACGCTCAGCAAAACAACGCTGTTGAAACGTTATTGCGAAACTTTCGCAAGGCCTATCCTCCGCCCCGCCGGCTTTCTAAAGACAATGCGGAGCCTTTTCTGCCGTGGATTGCCAACGGGCGACTTTTACCGCGCGCCTTTGGGAAACATTTGATGCAAAGCTCCATGCGAAGCGTTTTGTGTTGTTTGTTGATGTTTTCCGTACTCGGATGCTCGGGGGAGGAGCAGATGGCATCGCCTGACGAAGACCTAATCAGGGAGTTGCAAGGCAGGGAGCCGGAATACGTCAGCTATAAGGTTGACGCCGCAGGGCGGGTTGTGGCGGTGCATTGTTCGTGTGCAAAAAACATCGACAAGCTGGCGCCGGGGATCGGTTCGCTGAAGCACCTCGAAGTTCTCGATTGCCAACTATCCGACGTGTTGGACAGGGGCTTGACGCATTCTACGCGTCTTTCGAACCTGCGGAGAATTGTCCTCACCAATACGCGCGTGACGGGAGCGGGTTTGGCGTCCTTGACGAAATTAACAAGCCTCCGGGAACTGCACTGCAACCCCAAGGAAGAAGCCGATCTGGGCCTAAAGCATATTCGACCAACTTCCAAATCTGCGAGTTCTCGGACTTACTTATTCAGGCGTTACGGACGAAGGGCTGCGTCAATTAACAAATCTGACTGAGTTGGAGGAATTAGATTTACTTGGCACAACCGTTACCGGCCGGGGCTTCAGTTCTCCCCTCGCGTTCCCAAAATTAACGAGCCTTGGTCTTGAGGATACCAAGGTCGACGACGCGGGGCTGACGCATCTGTATCACTTGAAGAAACTTGAACTCGTCACTCTTGAAGGTACACACGTGCCCCAGGAAGGCGTTCATGCGCTCGGGCGACAATTTCCCGACTGTTACATTACAAGCGCCCCATGCCCCAAGAAGAAGACTGATTGTTCCGTTCGTAAGCTGCGACGGCCCCGACCACTGATTTTACCCGACGGCAAAGCGGCGGCTTGATGAGGGAGGAAGCGCAATCGGCGGCGTTTCCTTCTATTTTGAGGCGGCAAGCCGCTAGCCCCCCTAGGTTCCACCATCGCGTGCGTTACCGCTAGGAAGCACAACCGACTTAAGGAAACCACAGTGCCCCTCGAAGGACTTTGTGCGTTCGCAATTGAAGCGCCTTGGTTCAGCAAGTTAAGAGAGCCAGACGTTGCGAGCGAGTAGGTCCCGCCTTCCGCCGCTGGCTCCGTGCAAATTGCCGGCCAGATACACTGGCTTCCAACTTCACGGGAGCAAGACGATCCTATCCACGGTCGTTCTTTGGAAGAGCGTGGCGAGGCCCTTGGCAAGAAGCAGGAGTTCTCACAGCAGAGTCTGGCGGTTTATAAGCTTACGCTGACAGCCCTGCGTAATCTGAGGGCCCCCCGGCATGGATGGTGGGACCGCATGCCTTCAGCGAAGCGGCCCGTAGCGCTGCGTTGTTCGCAGTCCAGGAAGCAGCATACAAGATACTGCTGGGAGAGCCAGGCTTTGGGTGTCGTCTGATAAAGGTCTACCGTACCGGGCATTGCCTCTGCGGAATCCTTCCTAACAAACAGATCGTAGTTCGTCAGTTAGGACACACCTCCCTGCGCTCTCCCCCCCGCAACCATCGCAGGACGTTCCTATTACCTATGTAAGCCAATCCCCACAAAGCAAATCGAATCTACTACAGAGGCAATCGCCTAACATCCATAGCCGTGCAGGATTTCCCAAAAATACTTTTCCCATTAAAGCTCTTGAAACACTCGCCGAACGGTAGCGCTGAATACAACAACGCAGTCACACTGATAGAGAATCGCCATCGACCAGCAGCATGTCACCTCGTCTCAGAGACTGGATCAATGCCCTCATGCCGTCGCCTGTGCGTGCCTTATGACCGCCTTCAGATTAGTAAAGCATGGAGCACGTTTGCGGCGTACGTTTCTTGTTTTGCCTGCCGAAGGAAGCGAATCCTTGCCCTTGCCTAGGTTTTTCGAGAATCTTTAGGTAAGATCTTCCGCACCCTCATATTGGAATTTGTGCTCCCCCAAAGGTAATGCTAGGATTTTCAAAAGGTAAGTTTTCGAAAGAGAGATGACGATGCGACTACTTGTCTTTGTCACACTACTTTTCGCTGCGGCTGCTCCCGCTGCCGAATTCCGCGTCGGAACCTGGAATGTGGAGTGGTTTTTCGACCACGACTCGTCAGACGATGACTCGGAGATTGGTCATCAGTTTGCGGCGCCTAACGAAATTGAGTATAGGGCTCGCGTTAAAGGCGTTGCGAGCGGCATCGCCGAGATGAACCCCGATGTAATGGCGCTTCAAGAAATTGAGAATAAGAAAGTCGTCCAGGATATTGCGGACGAATTACTTGCAACGCATGGACTTTCCTACAACGTCGCCTTCATTCAAGGTCTGGACACGCACACGGGGCAGGACGTTGCTTTCCTGGTGAAGGAGGGCCGAGACTTCGAAGCACGCCGTTTCCGCTTTACCTTTTCTGGCGACTCGGCCTTTAGAAACCTCTCAAAACACTTGGCGTTGACGACGACAGTAGAAGGCGAATCGGTGACGATCGTGACCGTGCATCTCGTCACGAACGTTCAAAATCGACTGCGGCAAGCTAAGACCTTGCACGCGTGGATCACGGAGCTAGCAGCAGGCAATCTCATTGTGCTTGGCGATTTTAATACCCATTTGGATCCGGCTTCAACACCAGCCACCAGTGAGATGGGAATTATAGCAGGGTTGCACACGCCAACTCCAATAGACGATCTCATTGACGTCCACCGGCGTTTGCCAGCGAACCAACGCGCAACACACGTATCGAATAGCGCGTTAGATCGCGTGCTTCTGTCGCAAGCCCTTATGGATTCGGCCGGCTTACGCTTCGTTTCGATTACCCGCCGCCGCGACTTGGCAATTCGAGGAACCGAGGATCGAGGTCGTGGAGTGGATTACCACTTAGACGAAAGCGAACAGGACGTGAGCGATCACTTTCCATTATTGGCCGTATTCAATACGGGTGGCGGAGCAGCACCGATGGAACGTGTTGCGCCGAATGCCTCGCAAACGAACATTCTTAGTCGAATCCGTACGTTGCAAGCGACATTGACACAGATGCAGGAAGAGCTTGAAAAATTGAAGCAGGAGATTGAGGGACAAGAATGAACGCAACTTGACTATGCCTAACCTGCATTTACGTCAGGATATGCGCTGAAAACCAATAATCAATTGATTGCGCCCATTACGCAGGAGAAGAGATAACCGATGCGCCCCTTGGGCAAGTTAGCGTCCCCTAAGCCCGCTGCTTCGGCGAGTTGGATTGAAAGGGATTGTTACATCGAAGTAGTTCACTCAAGTTGCTAAAAGGCTGTGACAAAACCGGAATTTTGGCGCACGATTTGCGCTGCCTTGGTGAGATGTCTTTTCTTTCTAGGAGTTCTCCCCCATGGCCAGCGCCTGCGTGCCGGAAGGGTTTTACGAATTCATGAGTCATCATTGGCCTCCCGAGCAGCCGGTCGGCGCCCAAGGTGGCCGGCCGCGGGTGGCGCATCGGCTGGTGATGAAGGTGATTGGGTTCGTGCCGGCGACCGGCTGCCTAGATGGGCCGTTGTTGCTGTTGTGCGGCGATAAGGGGGCATATTTGTGGGAGCGGGAGCCGGCACGCAGGTGGGCCCTGTGTTAGCGCCGGCGTCATTTGCGCAAGTCAGCCCTGACGGCGCCACCCTCGCCACGGTCGGCGACCGAGATACTCGACTAGGGGGCGTTCTCGTGGCGCACAAGACGATGTGCCGACCCTGTGATGACCAATCGAAGCGGCTCCGGCCAAAACAATCGACGAGGACCGACTCGTACAAGCTCTGGATTTGTCCTCTTGCCGGAAACGTTTTGCCTACGAGATGATCAAAGAGCAATGTCCCTACGCGCTGTTTGAAGACGCCTCGCCTTCGAGTACCGCGGGAAACGCCGGAGTATTGGTGGCGTGATGACTCTTTGAATCCACTCAAACCAAACCGTGGATTGGAGGCGATCGCCTTGCTTTGGCTTGCGGCGGATTGGAATGCCTTGCGTTTATTCGCCAAGTACGGGTAGGGGGCGGCGTGGTTGGAAGCCGCGTATTTACCGCCGGGTGGGCAACGGGATGTTGCCGCCAAGATAGCAAGGAGACGGATTTAGCTGCTTGGCGAGTTTAGCGTGAACTTTACTTCGCCGCCGACAATGGTGTGGGTGGCGCGGCCGCGGACTTTCCAACCGCCGAAGGCAGTGTTGGAGCTTTGCGAACGGAATTCACGCGGATCGATTGTCCATTCGGTGTGCGGGTCGATGATTGTTACGTCGGCCGCTGCGCCGATCTGGAGTGTTCCTGCCGGAAGGCCCAAGATGGTCGCAGGGTGAATGGTCATCTTGGCCAAGGCGCTCATCCAATCGAGATGTCCCGGCTCAATCAGCTGCGTGACAACGAGCGGCAGTACGGTTTCCAGGCTGCTCATGCCAAAGGGAGCCAGGTCCAACTCTTGCGTCTTCTTTTCGCTGGCTCGCGGCGCGTGGCCGCTGGCGATCACGTCGATGGTGCCGTCCTTCAGGCCGGCAATGCAGGCGTCGACGTGCTCGTGTGAACGAAGCGGCGGGTTCACTTTATAGTTGGCGTCAAAGGTCCGCAGCGATTCGTCTGTCAGGGTAAAGTGCGGCGGGCAGATTTCGGCAGTGACCCGCTTGCCGCGCGATTTAGCCCGGCGAATCAGTTCGACGCTGGCGGCGCTGGAGATGCTCATCAAGTGCAACCGCCCGCCGGTGATGTCGGCCAGGCGCAGGTCGCGCGAGGTCATAACGTCTTCCGCGTCGGCGGGAAGGCCCGGCAGGCCCAGCACTAACGACACCAGCCCTTCGTGCATCACCCCGCCGCGCGACAGGTCGGGCATTTCGGGGCGGTTAAGGATCGGCTTGTCGAACATCAGGCAGTACTGCAAAGCCCGACGTAGCAACTCGGGGTTCGCGATGGGCCGCTCTGCGTCGCTGAACGCCACCGCTCCCGCTTCGACCAGCGAGCCGATCTCGGCTAACTGCTCGCCTTCGCGGCCCTTGCTCACACACGCAATGACCGCAACGCGGCAATGGTTGGCGCGGGCCGCCTTCTGGTGGACAAATTCTACCCCGGCGGCCGTGTCGATCGGAGGATCGGTGTTGGGCAGGCAGGCAATGGTCGTAAAACCGCCGGCCAGCGCCGCGGCGGTTCCCGAGTGGATCGTTTCGTCCTCCTCTCGGCCCGGCTCGCGAAGCTGCGCGTGCATGTCGATCAGCCCGGGCGCCACGATTTTGCCGTGGGCGTCGATGATCGTTTCGTTGCCCTGTGGGTAGGCGTCGTAGGCGGCGATGCGGCCGTCTTCGATTAACAGGTTCGTAACGCGATCCAAGTTCTGGCTGGGATCGATCACCCGGCCGTTTTGAATGAGCAGACGCGGCATGAGCTAGCGTGCAAGAGGCGAGGTCCAGCGAGATGCTTCTTGGCTACGGTATCGGTTTCCTCGCGGGGACGCAATGCCGCGCCGCGGCCTGCTTAGAGATTCCCAGGCAAACGCCAGCCATGAGCCGGCGGAGGACTGGGCGTGAAGCGTCTTTGCCCAGCCGCAGGCAACTTCTGCGCATAAGAAAAGGACGCAGACCCACGGCCTGCGTCCCGAATCTTCAGGCTCTCAACCCTTGAGAGCGTATGTTAGTAACGGCGACCGCCGTATCCGCCCGAGTGGGGGCGTTCCGCGCGCGGACGGGCTTCATTCACTGTAATCGTGCGTCCGTCCAACTGGCTGCCGTCGAGAGCTTTGATTGCGGCTTCGGCGCCATTGCTCATCTCGACAAAGCCAAAACCGCGAGAGCGGCCCGTTTCGCGGTCTAGCACGACTTGAGCCGAAGTTACGGCGCCGTGCTGTTCGAAAGCCTCTTGGAGGCTGTCGGAAGTGGTGTTGTACGACAGATTGCCGACATACAGATTCTTACTCATGGTCATCCTGCGAGCCTTACTGGCTCTTCAAAAAGAAATACTCACAGCCGCCGCACAACGCGGCGCGGAAGATCAACGTGAGAAAGCCAATCGTCGGCTTATCGATCTTGGGAGCTGTGAGAGCAGATGACTCAGAGCGAAAAACCAAGTCGGACCAAAGCGCGGACAAAGCAATTACTACGTTCTCGATCTTACCCGGGAAGGGCACAACCCATTCCCGACGTGTGATTATACGCCGTGCTTGCCCGGCGGATAGGGGCTTTTTGCGAACTTTCTCCCATTCGCTTAAATATTCTGCCAACGACCCCAGCACAAGGCGCCCAAGTTTGTCGTTGCGGCGCGCAATTCGCTCCCTATCCGTCCATTCCTCCAAGCAAACAAGTGGCTTACAAACAAGTGGCGCCAGTCTGGCTCCGCAGGAGATTACCCATGATCCGTACTTCTTTGGAGCAGGCGGCTGCTGGGGCGGCTCCTCGTCGTTCGTTCCGAGATCGTTTGGTTAACGCGGCGCTAGTCGTGTTAGCTTTCAACGTGGGGCTAGCGATCGTGTTCGTGGGAGGCTGGCTTGCCGGGTGGTTTCACGTTTCGATCGACCGGGCCAAAGCGGCGCAGCAGTGGCGGTTACAGGTCACGTTGAACACGAATCAAGTTGCAGATGATGTGGAAGAAACGGTCGAAGACACAAAGCGCGCCGTCGCTTCACTCCGATCCGCCGCCGAACTGGATGCAGTAATTGGCCAGGTGGTGCAACACGATCTCGCAAGGCAAGAGTTGACCGTTCGCAGCGATCGAGGAGAGCAGGTGATCGCTCGCATGAGCGAGGCTACCGAAATTGAAGTCAATGGCGCCCAGGCGGCGCCTTCGGCGGTGCAGCCAGGAGACCGCGTCGAGTTGGTTTATCGCCAGCAGGACGGCCAGAATCACGCGGTTGAGATTGAACGTCTGGAGCGGAATTGAGGCCTTGCCATGCGTGTGTTCGTTGCGAAGTGCCCCCACTGCGGCCAAGAAGTGGAGGCCACCGTTGAGAAGCTTCATGGGCCCGTCGATTGCGTTCATTGTGAGCGCCCGTTCGTCATTGAAGTTCCCAAGGCCCAAGTGAACGCAGTGCGCGACATTCCCGAGGAAGAAGCCGCCCGCCCTGGCCGCCTTGTCCAAGAGACGCCCGAACGCGTGCTGGTCAAGACGCATCCCGCTATGTTCCGTGCGCATCCGTTTCGCTTTCTCGGATGCCTGCTCTTGCTGGGCCTGGGAGTCGGAGGCGTGTTTTACGGAATGACTGCCGACAACCCGATGGCTTTGTGGAGCGGCGCCGCGTGCGGGGTGGCCGGCTTACTGCTCTTGGCGATCTGGCGGGCGGTGGTGTTGGCCACCACGCTCACGGTAAGCGACCGCCGCACGACGCTGCGCAAAGGGTTGTTCTCGCGCACTACGTCGGAAGTGGAGCACGACGACATACGCAACATACAAATGGACCAATCAGCTTTTGAACGGCTCTTCCATGTGGGCGATATCGGCATCTCCAGCTCTGGCCAGGACGACCTCGAGGTGATCGCGCGCTCAATTCCTCATCCCAATACCATCGTGCGCATCATCCGCGAGAACCAATCGTAGGTTGCCGCC
>CAYWIS010000239.1:0-8954 GCA_964458385.1 uncultured Pirellulaceae bacterium | reverse complement strand
CCCAAGAAAACCAGCCCCCAATCACCCCATTCCCCACTTTCCGCCGAACACTTGCACACTAATACAAAGGTCAAGTTCGAGGTCACTGCTGCAGCCACACACAATAACGCCAAGGCCCGCCGCCACTCAGCAACATTATTTTTTTGACGGGCCCGCAGCGAGTGGCAGCCGCATCCTCATGAGGAACGGATTAAAAGTTGCGTCATGCCTCACGAGACAACTTGTGTCGCAGCGCCACCGGCTCTTGATATTCACACTTGCACAGCAGCGGATTTCTTAATAGTGGGGGTGAAGGCCAGTTGACACAGGGGGATTTGTTGGCTATCACCACTCGCCAGGGTGTCGAAGGAGTTGGCGTTCTGGAATTCCCCTTATCGCATCATGACACGGTACGTGTCGCATTTTGCGCCGTATGCGCTGACGTCAACCGCGACAAGCAAGGAGCTACTATGGCGGACTGGGGCGAGATGCTCGCAGCCTATTTGCATGACCCGCCCGACAAGGCGCTGAACATTTACGATCACTTCAGTCGTGCACGCCGGTATGCGGAGGTTGCTTTTGGCAGGCCCGTTTCTGAGGCGGAACTCAAACAACGGGGGGATGCACTGGCTTCAGCGATCGAGCGGCTGCCCGTGCCGACGGCGGGGCCCGACGGGGCTCGGGCGGTTACAGTGCAGGACGGAGAGTTGTCGGTGGTGCATCCGCTTTCTGGATGCCCGGAAACCCTTGATCTCGATGGAAGCGGCGACGTTGAACCATTGGTTCGCGAGGCGATTCAGCGGCTGGTCGCCGAACTCCCTGAGGCACGACAACCGCAGCGACTATTGGCTCTTTGGCGGCTCTTACCCGAGCGTTTAGCCCAAAAGCACGAGTGGTTCTCTCGACTGCCGGCCGATACGCGGATTCCGGACCATACGATTTGGCAGCATCTGGACATTACGGCCGGGCTTACGCCGCCGGGCGGCGGCCAGAACACGGCCTTTCTCTCCTTTACCTTGGGACCCGTGCAGACGTTCATCGCCAGCGCCCGTAGCGTGCGCGATCTTTGGACGGGCAGCATGATCCTCTCCTGGCTCACTTTCCAGGCGATGACGCCTGTACTGGAATCGCTCGGCCCAACCGCCCTCGTGTATCCCGCGTTGCGCGGCTCGCCCCTTTTGGATCTTTGGCTGCTTCGCGAAAAGGGACTCCACGCAAACGAATTGGAAGCCGACGCCGACCGGCTCAAGGCGCCTTGCCTGCCCAACCGGTTTGTAGCCGTCGTTCCATGGGGGACAGACGGTGGTGAAGCCATCGCTTTGGCGCGGAACTGCCGCGAAGCGGCTCACCGCCGCTGGAGTGAGCTTTGCGAGGTTGTGCGGCAAGCGTTGGACGAGCAATTCGCCCGCCACCTGAGCGCCGACTTGCATCGCAACTGGGACCGCCTTTGGTCGCAACAGGTGGAGAACTTCTTTGAAATGCGAACCGCCGTTCTCCCTTGGAAGGAATGCAGTGACGAAACCTTGGCGGATCTGCTTACGGGCGAAAGAGATTTCGCTCAAGCGTTCCCGCACGCGGAGCAAGTGCGTCGCCTGGTTGAAGCAATCCCCGAAAGCGAGCGCCCGCAGGGTTACCCGCAGCGTTCGGCTGGCCAGTGGCAATATCGCCTGGAACTGTCCGCTCGACTAATGGAGAGTCTGCGGTCCGTGCGGCATACGCCTCCTGACACGCAACTTGGCGAAGCGGACCGCGCGCCAGCCAAGTGCAGCGTGATGGGAAGTTACGAACAAATGGGGCCTGCCGATTTGGGAAAGTCGGCCGAGTTTTGGAGTGAGGCGGCGAAGAGGGTGCGGATCGATGGAGTGCGCCTGCGGCGTGGCGAGCGGCTGTCGGCCTTGGCTCTGGTGAAGCGGTTCGCCGGTCCCGCATTCTTCTGCAAGACGCTGGAGCTCGCGCCGCTGGACCTGCGCTGGGATGACACCGCAACAATTGCCGCGGCCACATGGCTCAAGCGGGCGCAAGCAGAGAAATTTGACCTTTTTCCACAGCGAGTGCGTCAGAGACACGGAACGTGGAGTGGCTGGTGGCTGCATCGGCGCATTCGAGGTGTTGATTCTTCCGATGAAGAATGCCCAGAGGAGGTGGCGCAGGTAATCAGTAACGCCTCCCAACGCTTAGGCGCCCCGCCGGCCTATTATGCCATTTTGGTGATGGACGGCGATCATTTAGGCGAGTGGTTGCGCGGCGATCGCTCGCCGGCAGTTGGCGACGTGATGCACCCGCAACTCCGCGACTACTACCACCGCTTGGGAGAAGCGGCTCGGGGCGCGCCGCCGTCAGAAATCGTTGCTAAGGCATTGTCAGCGCCGCGTCCGGTGGGACCGGCGCTGCACGCGGCGATTAGCGAGGCCCTGGCGAACTTCGCCTTGCACTTTGTTCCAGATATCGTTGCGGACCACTCGGGCACGCTCATCTACGCGGGCGGCGATGACGTAGTGGCCTTACTGCCAACCGAAACCGTGCTGAGCTGCGCGCACGAGCTGAACGCCACCTTCCGCGAGAACTGGTTGGGTGACCGGCGGGGCCGGTTGCGGCTCCTCATGGGTGAGCGCGCCAGCGTGAGCGCCGGAGCGGCCGTGGTCCACTATAAGGAAGATTTGCGCTTCGCCCTCGATCAAGCGCGGCAGGCCGAGAAGCGGGCAAAGCAACAAGGACGCGATGCGCTAGAACTGGTCGTTTGCCGACGTTCTGGCGAACACAGTACGGCTTTTTGTCCGTGGGAATTCGTCCCCACGGTTGAAAAGTGGGTAAGAGCGTTTCGTGGAAGTAATGGCGAACCTGGCGCTTCGGATCGTTGGGCCTACCGGCTGCGCGCCGAGGTTCACGCTCTGGCCCAGCTTCCTGTTGAGGCGATGGAGGCCGAAATCCGGCGGCAAATCCGTCGTGCCGAAGAATCGACCCGGCGGAAACTTGGCCGCGACGAAGATCCCAAGACCGCAGGCGATGTGTTGGTGGAAGCGTTTCGGCAATATCGGACTTCTCAGCGTCCGCCCCAACGTGACCAAGCAGCCGAGAGTCGGTTCGCAAGCGCGGGCGACGCGTTGGAACCATTCGTTATCTTGTGTCAGTCTGCGTCATTCCTGGCGCGGGGGAGAGACGTATGAACGCGCCAAACCGTGTGGGACTGATTCTCGAGCCGCTAGATGTGCTCTTTTTTCGCGACGGTCGTCCGTTTGGCGCCGCGACACGGGCGGGCGGCGTTTTCCCGGTTCCACAAACGCTCGCCGGGGCGTTGTGGACGGCGCTTCTGGAGCAACATGGGTGTGATTTCGCGAAACTTGCCGCGCTGGTCAAAAGCGCCATCCGCCCCTTGCATCCCGATTGGTTTGCCGACGTGCTCCCCAACTGCGGCGCGCCGCGCTGGATTGCTCAGATTGCAGTGCGTGGCCCTTGGCTTGCCGAAGTTCCTGCCCACACGTTCGATGGGCCGCCCTGTGTGCTATTTCCCACACCTGCGATCGTGCATGGTCCCAAGAAGAGCAAAGACGGCCCGCTTACGACCGTCATGCCGATGACGTCGCGTCGGATTCCAGGCTGGAGTGAAAGCTGCGAGGATCAGGAAGCATTGGCGCCGCTATGGCGAACAGGTCGCGAGGCCACCGAGCCCATTGGCGGTTTTCTTACAGCGGCGGGAATGGCGGCCTTGCTCCAGGGGAAGGAAATGCCCCGACAGGAATGGCGTGCGGCTCAAGAGCTCCTCGAGTCAGACAATCGCACCGGGATCATGATCGACCCGGAACGCCTGACTGCAGCGGAATCTCAAATCTACGGCGCCAGCTTTCTGGCTCTCGCTCGTAGCGTGGTGCGCGGACCGGACCAAACGCGTTACTCGGTGGCGTTCTACGCCGAAGTCGATTTGCCCGCCGACGCCCCTCATAACGCCTTGGAAGGTTGCCGGGTGCTGGCGTTTGGCGGCGAGGGGCGGCGCGTGGCTGTGCGGTCCGTGCCTTGTCTTGATGTGGAGTCACTCGAGCCGCCCTCCTCTGGTGGCAAACCCTTTCTCGTGTTAACGACCCCCGGCTTATTCGAAGGTTGGCGCCCGGCAAAATTGGACAAATGCCTACGCGCTGCCGCGGCGCCGCCGCCTCTTGCTGTATCGGGGTGGGACTTGGCGCGTGGCGGACCGAAGCCAACCCGCTTTGCGGCGTCTGCCGGCAGCGTTTATTTTCTCGATCGCATTCCCGACGACCTCGGCCCGAGCTTGTGTGATAACCTCTGGGACCAACGGCAGGGCTGGGGTTTGTATTTCAAAGGAACCTGGACCGATGCCTGACTCTCCAACTTCCACCCATGCGGCGGTGCTCTTTCTACATGCTCAAACGTCGTTGCACCCCGGTTCGGGAACGGCGCTGGGCGCCGTGGATCTTCCGATCCAGCGCGAACGCCATACGCATTGGCCCCTGATCCCTGGCACGGCCATCAAAGGCATCTTGCGCGATCGTTGCCGCGAAGCGGCCGCCCACGAGCGACATGGCGGCGATCGCAAGGCGGCGAATGAAAACGACAAAGATCTTGTGGCTGCTTTTGGCCCCGGCAAGGTCGACGAGAGTTCGTCGCATGCCGGCGCGCTAGCCGTGACCGACGCCCGGATCCTGGCTTTTCCGGTGCGCTCGCTCAAGGGCGTGTTCGCCTGGGTGACCTGCCCGGCGGTGCTGGAGCGAATGCACCGCGATTTGATTTTGGCGGGGCAAGAGACGCCCCCGGCGCTGCCCCAAAATTTGGCCCCAGAGCAGGCCCTTTGCGCTTCCGACAGTCCATTGCGGGTCGAAGAGAAGCGGCTGGTGCTGGAAGAATTCGAGTTCCAGGTGGTTGGCGACGCGGCGTCGCTCGGAGAATGGCTCGCTCAGCGGGCCGTCGGAGACGATTTCACTCGTGCCCGGCTTGGGACCCATCTGGCCGTGTTGCATGACGACGATTTCGGGCACTTCGTGCGTCATGCTACCGAGGTGTCTGCCCGCATCGGCTTGGATTATCAAACAAAGACCGTCAAGGAAGGAGCCTTGTTTTACCAGGAGTTCCTGCCTCCGGAGACGCTCTTTTATTCGCTGCTTTTGGCCCATCGTAGCCGCAGCGAGGACGGCCCGCGAACCGCGGAACAAGTGTTAGCCTACGTTGGCCGCCACGTTCACGGCGCCGTCTTGCAAGTAGGCGGCGATGAGACGACGGGCAAAGGGCTCTGCGCTGCTTGGATCTTCGGAACGAATAGATAGATAACCATGAACGTTAATGCAAAAGCCAATCCCCGTCCAACACTCGATCAGCGACGCGCCAAACATGCCTGGGCAGTTGTCCAGCGCATTGTCTCTAGCAAGGGCAAAGGCAGTGAGTCCGCCAAGCAGTTTGGCCGCAATGCGAAGAAGCTGCCCACACGCATCATGACATCGGGCCTAGGACAAGCGCTGGCGTTTTTGCACGCCAAAGACTATTCCCAGGAATTATTAGAGGCGCTGGGGGACTGGGTGTTGGATAAGCGACGCAATCCTCAAAGTTGCGAGCCTGCCCCCGCGAAGGATGCGATGCTGCGAGCCATCGTCGAAGGTGGGGCTGAGGATCTAAGGAGATTTACCGACGAAGCGATGGCGTACCTCGTGTGGCTGAATCGCTTTGCGGAGGCCGAAGGACTCACGCAAGACGGGAGTGATTGAGAATGGCTCCGCAAATTCCTGTTCCTCGCTCCCTTCAGCAACTCCTGGAGCGACATCGCCACGAGGCGCATTTAGGCTTGCTGCTGGATAAGTACGTCGCCAGTTGGAAGGCTGGCCAATCCACCAAGTTTTCGGAAGATGTACAGCGGCCTTCGACACAAGAGGTGGCCCAACTTGCACGCCGCGCGCCCTCGGGGCTAGATTGGGCTGCTCTGCGGGATCGTCGGCATGCGGTTCTCGCCTCCGCACAATGGTTTGTTTGCCGCACACGCGGCCCCTTCACGCTGCATCTCGCCCGTGCTTCGGCGCTGGTGAATGCCGGAATCTGCTTACATCCAATCTACGGCTTCGTCTATTTGCCGGGAACGGGCCTCAAGGGGATGGCGCACGCCTACGCCTGCGAGTGCTGGTTGCCGGCTCAGGGCGACCGGCAGACCGCGTGGGAGCGAATCTGCCAAGTCTTTGGATGGGCCGATTCACCCGCCGTGCGTGACTTGGCCAAACGGCTCAACTTGAGCGCGCCCAAGGATTCCTGCGCTGGTCAAATCGTCTTTCATGAGGCCTGGCCAACCAAATGGCCGCCGCTGGTGGTCGACATTGTCAACAACCACCATTCCAAGTACTACCAAGCCCCAGAGGGCGATAATCAGCATCCGCCGGGTGATTGGGAAGATCCGGTTCCCGTTTACTTTTTGGCTGTGCCGCCGGGGGTTGAGTTTGAATTCGCTCTCAGCAAGCGACGCCGCGATGTTGACGACCAACGTCTGGAACTTGCGAAGGAATGGCTACTGGGCGCTTTGTGTCATCTTGGCGCCGGCGCCAAGACGGCCGCGGGATACGGTTCGTTCGAGTTGACCTCGGAGGGCTCGGCGCCGGCCCTTCTAACGGCGGACCGCGCTGTCTTCGAGGCGACACTAGAGCTTGTGACGCCCGCTTTCCTGGCGGGCGCCGAGCAAAATGCCCATGACTGTGACCTCCGCCCCGCAACGCTACGCGGTCTGCTTCGCTGGTGGTGGCGCACGCTGCACGCCGGTCACGTCGATGTGGCGACGCTACGCAAAATGGAGGCCGCTGTATGGGGCGATACGAACCAAGGCGGCGCAATCCGTGTGGACGTAGCGCCGTTGGAGCGAATTGGTCCGTTTCCTCGTCCCGGGAAATTGGTAGGCAAAAACGAGAATCAAAAAGATGTCTTGAAAGACGACAGAGAATTCTTCGAGAAAAATGAGATTCCTCACTCTCGCTCCAACACGACACAAGGGCTTTTCTACGCTGCCTACGGCACCGATGAAATGAAGACCGGGGATGTGAAATCCCGCAACCGCCGCTGGTGTCTTGCAGCAGGATCTAGATGGAGGGTCATCATCACTGCGAGATCGGGAACCTACCATATACGAGATAAGCATGGACGTGTAATTCGAGAGGAATCAATCGACGCGCAAACCCTGCGCGATCAGGCGCGGGCTGCCCTATGGCTTCTGTGTCACTATGGCGGTGTCGGCGCCAAATGGCGGAAGGGCTTCGGCTCGCTCACGGATTCGAGCACTTTACCTCAATGGACCCGCGAGGATGTTACAAAACATGCCGCTGCGTTTCGCGACGTGTGGCGCCAGAAACAGCTCCCCTATCGGGCCGGCTCTACAGGAACGCCGACCCTCGATCGAGCGAAGTTTCTCGCCGACACTCGGACGCCGTGGACAAACCCATGGTTTGCCCTCGACCAAATTGGCTGCGTGATGCAAGCCTTTGCCCAGGCTTCACCCGAAACCGGTCACGGAAAACATTGCTCTGCAAAAGCCTCGCTCGGTCTGCCACGGAAGATTCATGGCCCGCGAGCGAACCCTCTGCCTCGTCAACGAGGAAGAAATTGGAAACCGCCAGCTGATCTAAAGGGGCCCCGTGGGAATCGCCACGCGGCGCCGGTCATTTACCATCTCGCAAGAGACAGCGGGAGAGAACTTACTCTACGCGCCGTAGTTTTTGAAACCGACTATTGCTACGACAACTCCAAGCCCTTGGCAGCCGGCCGGGCCGAAAGCCAAGAGATTCTGAGGAAGTTGGTTAATCACTTGGAGCGAGAGTTTAAAAATCGCATCGAAAAGTATAAAGACCAAGGGCGAAAGCCAACGTTTCCCACGCCCACTCTCGCGGGGAGTCAAGGCTCACAAGCCAGCAAGGCGACGCTTCCTAACGCTGGCGACCGTGTTAATGCTGAATTGCTCGAAGAAAAGACGAAAAAAGGAGGATGGAAAGCAAAGCATCGCGATTCCGGGCTTGTCGGCCCCATTCAAAACTGGTCCGACGTACCTGCAGACAAGAAACCCGGCGATGCGGTCCTCTTGATTGTACGCTTTGCCAATGTGCGCGAAATCGCCTTTCGCTATCCAACGCCTGCAGACGATCAGGCAGACCAAGCACGCAAGGGTTCGGACGCCCCAAAAGGCAAGGGAAAAAGTAGTGGGCGCCGTCGCTAAATCTGACAGAGAACGTCAATATGATCGTATTCTTCTCATGGCAGAAAACCGATGAAACCGAATTTCACCACGCTATTCTGCCTCTTGTCCGAACAGATGGTTCCTAACCTTCTGTCTGTGCATCATTTCCGGCCGGACTGGTTAGTCCTGTTGGAGTCTGCGGACATGCGAGGGAAGAGGTCCGCAGAGCGGCTTTTGAAGGCTCTGCAAATCGGAGGTCTCGATTATCGCGAGCATTGTTTCGTCGCACCGCTCGAAGAAGAGCAGAATCTGGAATCGGTTCGCAAGAGCCTCCAGTGGGCCTACGAACAAAGGCCGGAAGACGAGTGGCTTGCTAACATTACCGGCGGAACCAAGTTGATGTCCCTCGCCGCTTACGAGTTCTTCAGGGGGCGCGGCGCTCGGCTCATTTACATCGATGCGTCCAAGCCTACCGTCTTACTCGACTTGGGAGGGCGCCCGAGTGAATCTTGCGATCATCGATTAACCATTAAGGAATTCCTCGCGAGCTACGGGTTCGAACAGCACAAATCGGATAGAAACGTTGCCGAAGCAGAAGAGCGCGCCCGACGGTGGTGGTCCTGCGCTCGCGAGATCGCTCGCGACAATCTCGCCACGGGCCTGCTGAAGCTCAACGACAAAGACCGAAACAAGGCTCGAAGAAAAGGCATCGAACTGACGGGGCAGTGTTTGACAGGCCTGAAGCCGGGCTTGCGAGCCTCCATCGCCGAGACGTTCCACCTGGACGATAAAGGGGGGGGCTTGCACGGCAGGCTCGACAAGTATGGCGCGCAGT
>CAYWIS010000238.1:0-8992 GCA_964458385.1 uncultured Pirellulaceae bacterium | reverse complement strand
TAGAGCGCGTCGCTGATAACGACGAGGTCCCAAGTTCGAATCTTGGTGCGCCCACCTCTTTTTTATCTCTCTTGGTCGTTTTGCAGCATCGCGGTGTTGCACTCTGGGGCCGTAGCTCAATTGGGAGAGCACCGGCTTTGCAAGCCGGGGGTTGACGGTTCGATCCCGTTCGGCTCCACCTTTTCTTTTTTCTAAGCACCTGCAAACCCAAGAGGTTAGGCCCTTACCCTTCCTCAATACCGCAGCCTTCTCCAAAACCCAAAGGCAATGCCATCCTTGGCGTTGTTTTCAAGAGAGTCTCTAAGCGGTATTCGGCGACCATCTCCTAGCCTGCCCCAACGGCCTGTTAGCCCCCTGGGGTGCATGCTCCGCAGGGTTCGACCACTCGTCGAAAAGACGGCCAGCGCATCGGATCGGAAGGCGCTATAGCGAATCTCGTGATCTTACAGAACGCGATAAGAGCGCGCCGGGCTATCCATTCCGTTTCGCAATACTCACTAACGCCGTCTTCCTATCACTTTTTTTCCTGACCGGCGCCGCGGCAATGAACGCTAAACTCATTGGCCTCAGCAATTACCGTTGATCATGCCGGTGTGGGCGATACAATGCCATGGAACCCGAAGTAATTCCGAAAATTGCGGTACTGGCAGGCGGTATCGCGCGTCGGAAGTCGGCGGTTCGATGCCGCTTGGATCCCCCTTCCTTTTCGATTCAAGGGGTTCGAAAACCGTTTGACACTCCCAACCCTTCGGGTAGAATCGTGGGTGTTGGGTTTGGTGGACGGTCTGTGCACCTGTCACCTATTCTCAAACAAGCTGGTTCTGGCGACGCCCCTCCGGGCCACAGCCCGCATTCGCCGCTTGTTGCCCCCATCCTCCCTCCCTGCACTCTTCAAGGGCGTTGCAATGTTTGGTATTGGTTACCAAGAACTGTTGATCATCATGGTCATCATTCTGATTCTGTTCGGAGGCTCTCGTTTGCCCAGCCTCATGCGGAACATGGGTCGGAGCGTCACCGAATTCAAGAAGGGAATGAGTGGCGAATACGACGATGATGATGACGAGTCGGAAGAACCGTCGGCCAACGCCAAGAAGGAAAAGACCGCCTAGCCGTCGCTCGCACCTTGGTCCTATGGGACGCACGGTCTGCCAAAAGGCGCCAAGGGAGCTTTCGTCTCCCTTGTAGTAGCATCGCCCCTGCTGTTTTGCTCGGGGCGTTGCCGAGTGCGTGTGCTCTTGACCTCCTTTTCATTTGGCCGGTGAAAACATGTTTGGTCTGGGAATGCAGGAAGTGGTGATCATTGGCGTGATCGCCATCTTGCTCTTTGGTAAGAACTTGCCGGGCGTAGCGCGATCGCTGGGCTCCAGTTATCGGGAGTTTCGCAAAGGTCTGTTCGAGTTGCAGTCGAGCTTGCACGTAATGGACGATGACAAACCCAGCCATCGGTCGTCGTCCAAGTCGTATTCCTCCTCTACCTACGACGATTACGACGACTACGAAGAAGCCACCGCGCCCAAGTTCGAACCGCCACCCAGCGAGCCTACCGTTGGGTCCGCTGCGGAAAAATAACTTCTTTCCACCCGAGCGTGGAACGCTTACACGGGCACGCATGCCCGCGTATGTGGGTCCGCCGTTAGCCCCAGGGCGCCATAGGCGTCTCGGCCACTCCCTGAGCTAGCAATTCCCGCACTTCTTCATCGGTGGTCTGCGAGAAATCGTCGTACCACATTCCTACGGCGTAAAACGGCTCGGGCGTCTGTACGCAAACGACCTCATCGGCGATCTTGCGGAGATCGTCGCAGGTTTCCGCGGCTCCCACCGGAACAGCCACCACAATCCGGGCAGGATGTTGTTGCCGCAAGGCTTCCACGGCCGCACGCATGGTGGCTCCTGTCGCCAATCCGTCGTCCACGAGGATGACAATTCGTCCTTCTACGTCGAGCGGTGGACGGTCGCCACGGTATAGCCGCTCGCGCCGATCACGTTCCTGCTGTTCTTGAGCGGCGACTCGGTCCAGCGTCTCGGGCGAGATCTGCAGCGCGCGCACCACTTGCACATTCAGCGCGCGGACGCCGCCCATCGCGATCGCTCCCATGGCCAGTTCCTCATGCCCCGGAACGCCGAGCTTGCGGACCAGAAATACATCCAAAGGCGCCTTCAGCGCTTGCGCGACCGTCCAAGCAACAGGCACACCGCCTCGCGGTAAGCCCAAAACGAGCACGTCCGCTCGGTCGCGATAGGCGGCAAGTTTCTCGGCCAAGATCCGACCCGCTTCAAATCGATCGCGAAAAGTCATGGCGGCGCTCCTCGTTCGTGAATTCGCCCCTTCCAACGCCCCTGGCAAAATGCACATCAGGACGCAAAGTTGCAAGGCTGCCTGTTGGCCGACAGGCGGCGGTTAGACTTCTTCAACTTGACAAACATGCATGAATGCCTATCTGCAAGGCGTGCGCCTGCGCGCCCTAAGAAGCAGCAACCTCCGTAACGTGTTAAATGCGAAAGACACTAAATGGCGCCCGGTTTGCAATTCGACTCTCGCAGAGTTCTGCCTCTTTCCAGAAGGAGATCGATATGTCAGCGGGTCGTATTTGCGTGCGTGATGTGGACGTTGCGGAAGCCCACGAGAATCTGCAAACGGCCGCTGCCCGGATGCTTTCGCGCAATGTAGGAGCGTTGGTTGTCATCAACGACGCCCGTGAACCCATCGGTATTCTGACGGACCGCGACTTAGTGATTAAGGCGATGGCGCGCGGTTTAGGGCCGTTCGACGCGACCGTGGGGGAGATAATGACGCCCGATCCACGCACAGTTCGCGAAGACACTTCCATCGAAGACGCGCTACGTCGGATGCGAAACGGTCCCTACCGCCGTTTGCCGGTCGTCGATGACGAGGGGAAACTTGTGGGGCTTTTGACGCTCGATGATGTTCTCGCTTTGCTTGGCGAAGCGTTCGAGGAAATTCGAGACCTTCTGCGCAAAGAGAGCCCCATCGCTCTCGCCGAGTGTTAAACGGTTACTCCCGGCCATGGTCGTGCCTGCTCTCCGCCGCATAAGCACGAGTCATGAGTCCGCACGTTCCTTCCAGACTCATGGCGTCGGGCCTGATTCAGCGGGGAACGCCGTCTGGCTCAACGATCGAATGGCCGGCCGAGATATGGCCGAAGCCATTTCGCGCATTGCGAACAGTTCGAATACTTGAGCAGGCCGCTCCCCGGCGCAAGCCATTACGCGAGCGCCGGGGGAAACCTTGGCAATTCGAACGAACGACGGCAAGGCAGCAATTACCATGGCCGGCTTTCTCTTTACATAACGACGCCCTGACGTATTGTGGCGTGCGCCGCATGGGCGCCAAGGCTCGCCTGGGTGAGCGTTAAGGATGTGATAATCGGCCCTTCATCTCGTCGGCCCAACAACAGCACGCATAACACCGAATCGGTTTGCACGAAAGGGAGCCCCCAATGGCCCCAATGACGCTTCGTTTGGCCCTCGGCGTGACCGTCTTACCGCTGATTTTGTCCGGCTGCCATGACGAGCCTGCGCCTCCGGCCCCGGCGCCGCCAAAACCGTCGGCAGCGCCTACATCGAGCGTGTCCAATAGTGGGGAAGCCATCTCCTGTGCGGTTACGGTCGCGGGAATTAACCAAGAGCCGGGCTGACACGCCACTTGGTCGCGGCTGTTCGAGCACTCTGCTTCACGGAAATATGACTTGCAAAGGTTCGACGTCTTCGCCGGGTAAATGAAGTCGTCCCCGACGCTCCCAAGGGGAACGTAGACCACAAGGCTCAACATGGTACAACCCCGCTTCGGGGTCACTCAGTTCCGCACGTTCCGATATGCGCGCCCCAACGAACCCGTGTCGTCGCGAAGAAATCAAGAGTCACCAAAACAGGAGTTCACCCTGAAGGAGTCGGGCGTCCACAGGTTATGGCGCCCGGCGCCAAGATTGCATTCACAAACCCTTTCATTGCGATCGCAGCAACGATTCCGCCTGCTGACGTTCATGGACGCAGCGGCAAACAAAACATCGTCGGGCCGCCGAGAGTGTCCCGACGACCGTGATTGTGGCGATTCGTTCGACGTCCACCCCTCATAGGAACGCAGACGTGGTAACGAAAAGCGTTTGGATGCCCTGTTCCCATACTACAAAGAAGGAGGAACACATCATGACACGGCTGAGCCCTTGGAAGCGGCACTGGGGCGGCAATGGGGGCGCCTTGACCGAGTGGAGCGCCCATCCTCTGGAGCGATTCCGACAAGAATTCAACGAGATGATGGAGCGGTTCTTCGAAAACTTTCCGGCCTTCGCCGAAGAGCGAGGCTGGAATGTTGAAGTAGACGATCGTGACGATGAGTTGGTAGTTCACGCCGAAGCGCCAGGCTTCGCCCCGGAAGACTTCAACGTCCAAGTGGCCGGGAACTACCTCCGCATTCATGCCGAACACAAAGAAGAAGGAGACGAGGAAGGCGCCTCGTGGCGGCGCTATGGGGCAATCCACGAGACGATCCCGCTCCCGCCGGGCGTTGACGTCGATCGAATCAACGCCCATTATCGCAACGGCATCCTGAATATTCACATTCCCAAAGGGGAAGAAGCGAAAGGAAAACGCATTGAAGTCAAAGGCGGCTAATGCCTTCGCCGCTACAAGCTCCTAAAAGAAAACCGGCGCGTGCAACGCGCCGGTCTAGGTAGAGCGTACATGTACAGATCGGGAATTACGCAGCCCGCATTGTCGTTTCCCAGATCTTGCTTAGGAATTCCTGGTTCGTCGGATACTTCGACAACTGTGCGGTCAATTGCGTCATCGCCTCGACAGGCTCAGTGCGGCTCAGGGCCCGACGCAGCGCATTGACAGCTTGGAGCGTCGCCGGGTCAAGCAGCTTTTCCTCGCGACGCGTGCCCGTCCGTTCAATATCGATCGCCGGCCAGACACGACGATCGGCCAGGCGACGATCCAATGTCAACTCCAAGTTGCCCGTCCCTTTGAACTCCTCAAAGATGACGTCGTCCATTCGGCTGCCCGTCTCCACCAGGGCAGTCGCCAGGATTGTTAGCGAACCGCCCTCGTCGAAAGCGCGAGCAGACGCGAACAGTTTCTTCGGAATATCCAACGCCCGGATATCGACGCCACCGGTCATGGTGCGTCCCGAATTACCGATGTGTTTATTGAAGGCGCGGGCCAGACGGGTGATCGAGTCGATCAGGAGTAACACGTCCTTGCCCTCTTCGGCCAACCGCTTGCAGCGTTCCAGCACCAATCGAGCGAGTCGCACATGATTCTCAATATCATGGTCAAGGCTGCTGGCGAACACCTGGCCGGGAATGTTGCGGCGCATGTCCGTCACTTCTTCAGGACGTTCGTCGACCAGCAAAACAATTAGCTCGACTTCAGGATGGTTCACGCCGATCGCTTGGCCAATGTGTTGCAGTAATACCGTCTTGCCGCTACGCGGTGGCGCGACGATCAAACCACGCTGCCCCTTTCCTAGCGGAGCCAACAGGTCGATGACCCGCGTAGTTAGCGGTTGAGGGCCGGTTTCCAGCCGCAATTGGCATTCCGGGTTAATCGGGGTCAAAGTGTCGAAGTCACGGCGCGGTGGGAGTTCGTCCAAAGGCCGGCCCTCCCGCGCGGTGACGGTCATAAGCCGAGAACCTGCTTTTCCGCTCGCCTCGGCGACGCCCGTAAGGTAATCGCCCGGCCGCAAGTCAAGCTCGCGAATTAATCGCGCAGGTACGTAGACATCGCCCTCTTTGGGCAAGAGATCATTGGCGCGATCCCGCAGGAAACCATACCCCTGCGGATGCAGTTCGAGCACGCCCTCGACCTCGCCGGTTCGGGCCGCATGCGGAGCAGGCCGAAGTTCGCGTCGGGGCTTTCGCTGTACCGCGTGTTGCTGGTTGCGTGCCCCTTTGGCGTTCGGAGCAGGATGTCGGCGCGTCTTAAGAGATTGTCGTTTCGTTTGCTTCTTCATGGTGAGAAAGTAGAGACAGAAGAGATGGACCGAGACCAAAGATGTCCCGGATGAGCGCAAGCCCCGCGATGATCGAACCGCCCGCCTCCGCACATTCCGCATGAGCGCGGTATCACCGTGCTAGTGGGCCTGAAAACGAGCCAAACATGCGCATCGCCGCAAAGAACCCTGGCGATATCCTCAGATCCGGCTCATCGTCGCGGGAGTAGAAGAACACGCTACTCACGGCTGTCCCGTGAGTAAGCTGCGGCAAAGAAGGGAAAACTTGGAATTGCCGCCAATGGTGCAGAACGATTTGCGCTAGATGGTAGACGTAAATGCTTGCACCTTCTATACGTGCTGAACCCCCAAATGGTTCGCACCAAACCACAGAAAGCCCGTCATCCTGCCAGGGCGGAGCCGGGCCAAGTCGCCGATCGCGTACGATTTGTGTCCCGTGTTGATCCGGGGGGCGATCGGTTTCGCTCCTCTTGCTCGACGCTCCGCCAGACACCGGCTTCCGTCTCCCGCCGCGCACCGGGTGTTGGTCGCGGAGAGCCGGCGAGGCAATTCCTAGGGCGGCACGGGCGCGGCTTTTGCAGAAATGCAACCATGGACGCTACCAAGGGCGCCCTCAGCAACCGCTTGGCTCCAGCGGTAACGTTCTTCCTTCCGATTGCCGTC
The DNA here is from genome assembly GCA_964458385.1 of uncultured Pirellulaceae bacterium. Lineage (GTDB taxonomy): Bacteria > Planctomycetota > Planctomycetia > Pirellulales > Pirellulaceae > JAHWKS01. The sequence continues at coordinate 2,358 of CAYWIS010000238.1, read as the reverse complement.
TTAAGCCTCGGGCTGCGAGCTTCCGCGCAGCGCTCAGGCTCGGAGAGTTGCCCCTCTTGCTTGTCGGCATAGCCTTCCGGTGAGGAGAAAACCATGAATGCCCCCTACACTCTGGCGCGCAGTCGTATCGTCGAAATTGGCGAATTGGCTCTCGAAGGCGACCTGACGATCCCCGATTCGCCGAGGGGAATTATCGCCTTCGCTCATGGCAGCGGCAGCAGCCGCTTTAGCTCCCGCAACCGCTGGGTAGCCAGCCAATTAAATCAACATCAATTGGCGACCTTGCTATTCGATTTACTCACACCCGAGGAAGCGCTGATCGACGAGCGCACGCGCGAGTTTCGGTTTGACATTCAACTCCTGGGCGATCGCATGATCCAGACGGTGGATTGGATCACCCAGCAGGAGGAACTCCGTGATCTGCCCGTAGGTCTGTTCGGCGCCAGCACCGGAGCGGCGGCAGCGCTGATTGCGGCGGCGGCGCGACCGGGTATCGTTCGCGCGGTCGTGTCGCGAGGCGGTCGGCCCGATTTGGCCGGTCCCGCCCTTCCGCGCGTTCAAGCGCCCACATTGCTGATTGTCGGCGGCAACGACCACCCCGTAATCGCACTCAATAAAGAAGCGCAGTTGCAAATGACGGCGGAGACGCAACTGGAAATCGTACCTGGCGCCTCCCATTTGTTTGAGGAGCCAGGAACGCTCGATACCGTGGCTCAGTTGGCCCAGAAGTGGTTCTGCGACAAACTCGCCCGTGGCTGACCGCAAACTGCCGCCTCACTTGGTAATGGCAAGGAAACATCCCTTATCACACCGCAGTCGCACTGTCACCGTCTGCCTGTCTAGGCTCGAACCAGAAATGCGCGCGGTGTCGGCCCTAGTTTTGCACCGCTCACAACTGAATCGACGTGCGACGAATTGATCGCGTTGGTGCGAGACAAGATGAACGTATGGGCGGAGGATCCGAACCGGCTCTTCGGGTCGTGGACCAGAAGTTGCGCCGCCGTATCACGGAAGGCCAGATAAAGCACGTGATTGGCATGATGCCCCAAGGTGTGAAGGGATGTTTCAAGTAGCTCTACGCCAACCCTAACGAGAGGAGACCAGCCATGAACGTACGCGATGTCATGACCACGGATGTGACCTGCATCAGTCCCGACGCAACGCTTCAGGAAGCGGCTCAGAAGATGCGCAGTTTGGATGTGGGTTCGTTGCCAATTTGCGACAACGATCGGCTCGCGGGCATGATCACCGACCGCGACATCACAATTCGGGCCATCGCCGATGGTTGCGACCCAACCCAAACCCCGGTTCGCCAAGCCATGTCGAAAGGAGTCGCTTACTGCTTCGAAGATGATGATCTGCAGCAAGTAGAGCAGATTATGAAGGACAAGCAGATCCGGCGGCTTCCAGTACTCAATCGCAGCAAGCGGTTGGTCGGAATCGTGTCGCTCGGCGACTTGGCGTTGACGGCCGACGAACAGGAATGCGGCGAAGTGCTCGAACGTATCTCGGAGCCAGCCCACGCCCATTGAGCCACACAGGTCTGCTCAAGAACCCTCGCTAAAGCGAGCGTCTTCATCCGACGCTCGCGGATATTGTGGCGCCTTCCGCGATTGCGAAACCGAAGTAGTCGGCGGTTAGTGCCCGCCGACCGTAACGAATGCGCTGAGAGCCAGACGACGGGTCAACAACCAGGCCCCGTCATTCGAGCTAAGCACGGTGTTAGCGTTTCTTCTGAATCGCGCTGACCAACTGGGCCTTATTCATTTTGCTTCGCCCCGGAATCTTCATCTCTTTCGCCATGTTATAGAGCTCCTGGCGAGAGCGTTCCCGAAGCGGGCGATTAGGATTCCCCGTGCCTTGCGTTTGCCGATTCGGGGTGCGTCCTTCCTCACGCCGCCGTTTGTTCACGGTCCGGGCGGCAATCTCCTTGGCCCATTCCTCGGATTCGCCACGCTCCTTGCTGCTTTCCTTAATGCGCTCATACTGACGCTCGTCTTTTTTGCTCCACGAAGGCATGGTCGACTCCTCACACGGGTAAACGGTTGGCGTGAAAGTTCGTCACAAGTTCTGATCTTACCGCCACGCAAATGATGTTCCGCTCAACCACGCCAAGGCAGCCAACGCGGGCAACCGTCATGGCCGGCACATGGCCGACGGGTCAGGGGAGAAGCTGGAGCGTTCCAGCCCCGCAAACGCAAGCAATGCCATCGGAGTATACGGCGCACCGCGGCGGCGTTATCGCAGGCGGGCGACGTAAAGGCCCGAAGGGCTCGCTGCACGTCCCGCCAGCGCAGCCGAAAAGTGGAGACACCGCCCTCGGCAAACCGACCGTCGTAGGACGATGGCAACCGACCG
>CAYWIS010000237.1:6881-9060 GCA_964458385.1 uncultured Pirellulaceae bacterium | reverse complement strand
ACGCTTCGCACGTTTATCGCGGTGGATATCGCCCCATCGGTCGTTGCACGCGTGGCTCAATTGATTGCCGAAATGCAATCCACAACGGCAAGCGTCAAATGGGTGAGCGACAAAAATCTCCACCTGACGCTTCAATTCCTGGGCGATGTGGAGGCGCTGCACATTCCGCCGGTGTGCGAAGCAGTGCAGTCGGCGGTCAAAGACTCAGAACCCTTTGAGTTGGCGTACGCTGGAGTCGGAGCATTTCCTGATTTACGTCGCCCTCGCACCTTGTGGGTGGGCGTAGAGCATGGGGCCGAAGCGATATGTGAACTCCAGCGCCGCATTGAGACGGCACTCGTACCGTTAGGATTCCGCCCCGAAGGTCGCCGATTTCATCCACACTTAACGATCGGGCGCGTCAAACACGGCTCCGCCGATGAACTTGCTCGCAAGCTCCAGGACCATGCATCCTTTCAAGGCGGCGCGTCGTACATCTCGGAAGTTGTGGTGTACTCCAGCGAACTCTCGCGCGAAGGGCCGACCTATACGGCGCTCTCACGAGCCGTCTTAGGAGGCTGAAAGGACGCATTAGAGCGAATTTGGCAGAATCCGACAGAACGCGTCCGCCTCGAGAAAAACCGCCTCTTGTACTAACTGCACCAGCACTCGCGACGATCCGCCTAATGCGTCGACGAGTTGCCGAAACTCAGCCTGGGGACAACTGCCAGTCAGCTCGGCGTACATCACACGGTCGCCTCGGTCATATAGCATTCCACCGATGTCCCAGCGCGGCGCGCCTGGCTCGGAGAACCAGCCGAATGAGCCGTCGGGTTCAAAATAGACCCGTGGCAAACGCGTCAACGACGCTTCCGCCTCCTCAAAGGTCACGGGAAGCGGAACCTGACAAAGCGTCGGATCCGGCGCCAGCGACTCGACAATCTTGCCCGCAACTTGCAGAGGACCGCCCGGCGTCACCTCCTGCGGGCGGCCATGTAATGCAACATGAAATCGCTGGGCTGGCATTGGCCAGGCCTTACTGTTGGTGCACGCGACGGGGGATCGTGAAGGAATAAAGGAGCACTACAGCGCCCGCCGACATCAACGTCCATGGCGCCCATTCCGGGGGCGTTATTTCGCGCGGGGCGGGACGAGATACCCCAAACCCCGCCGGCTGCTCGGCGGCGCTGTGAAGCACGGCCTTCTCAATTGCCAAGCATTCTACCCCCAAGATACAGAGAAAGATTCCAATCGCCAAGAAGAACGACCGCCACATTGTCGTCTCGCCTCCTGCACACTACCAAGTGAATCTCATTGGCGTCACGCGAATTACGGAGTGAGCCGAAATCAAGATCGGTGCAGGGCCGCCCGAACGTGAATCTCCGACGCCGAGCGGATATTGACGGTGCAAGTGGCGGTTCCGGAATACGCTGCGTAATCCGGTCGAGCGTTGTTCTAGGCACAACACCCTTGAGTCGGTTGGTCACCGACTTTCACGGGCCGTTAACCATCGGAGGAATGGCCAACCTACCATGTCTGGAACATCACGAGGCCGCGGCCTCGGCGTATTGTTCCATGCGGCTTTCGGCAAGCTGGGTGTCAACCGCCAGTTGCATCGAAACGCTCCACCGACCGTCTTTGTCGCCGGTAACATGCCAATGCGGCTGAACAACAACCGACTGGTGCACCAATTCGAATCCACCTTCCGATTGACTGACCGTTTCGATGGGGAACGTCCAAATGTTGGTCGGGCGGTTCGCCGACAAATGCACGGAAAGCCCAAGCCATTCATCGGTAAGTCCCAGGTCGCTGGCGGCCTGTAAGTTCAGCCGTTCGCCGAGTTGACCTAATCGGCGGCCGTCGGCTTGGAAGAAGTACCGATCATCCACTCCCGCCGGCATGCCCGCGAAGTTGAACTCAACACCAAAATGGAAGTGATGCCCCGGTACTAAACCTTCGATCAAGTATGCGATTTCCAGCGTTGAGCTTCCCGCTTCCAGCGTGACGCCTTTCGTAATTTTCAATGGAACGCCCCATGCGTTTCCATACCGCGAGAGCAGCACCTGGATTCTTTCGGGATTGCGGCGAATCACCGTCTCATAGGGGCCTTGTGCAAAGTCCCCCCGTTCTAACGCAGTTCCCGACGCCACGCCTTCCAGCCGCGCGTCATTATCCCAGAAGTGGTCGATCAAGCTCTTAC
>CAYWIS010000237.1:0-6871 GCA_964458385.1 uncultured Pirellulaceae bacterium | reverse complement strand
CGCAGCGATCGATCATATTGGAGACGCTGATCCAAGTTCTCCTGTTTGAAAACGACCCGGTCGTGGATGCTCGCAACTCCCTCGTTGTTCCCCGAAGCGCCTGCCAAAACCTTACGGTGGTAGGCCTCAGGACGGCGAGCGAAGGTCGCCAGCAGATTGTGGCAAATCGAGCGTACATCAAGTTCGTACATCTGACCGCCGACAGAGGGCGACAACAGGCACACTAACTTATCGTTGGACAGTCGCACCTCTTGGCGAGCGTCAAAGTTATAGTCGTCCGCCACCGCTTCGATGTAAGGTTGATGGCGGCCCGCCACACGGTCCAACAAGTTATCGGCGGCAATCAGGTGGCTGTAAACGCCGTTACGCAAGTGCGGCAAGTAGGCGCCACCAAACGCCCCATGCCAGTAACTGCAATTGCATTGGGCTCGGTATAGTTCCCGCCGCGCCAGTTGGAAGTCGTCGCCGCTGGCTCCGTCTTGCTCGGCTTCGTGAAACCGGCGGCTAACCATCATCATCCGGGCGTACATTTCGTTCGTTTCCGGGTATTTGACCTTAAAGTTCCGCCAAAACCCGCCCCGTACGAAACGCCGAATGCCCGGCCACCGTGCATCGTGCTCAAGATCATGAACCATGTGGTCGTATTCGTGTTGACGTTCAACCGGCAACGCCCACTCGGTCATTTCACGGTAGCTGCCGTCCGGCAAGTAAATCTTTCCTTCGGGAAGCACATTCTCATACGCGTCAGCCAGCGTGGTGGTCTTAAGCCACGAGCGGTGCTCCGTCAGCAAATCAAAGAAACGGCGCAGCCAGCCGTTGTCGTAAACGTGCCTCTTGGTATCGGGCCAGACTCCAAACTTCTCACCGTCGTCGCCAAACACAACGACCGCCCCAGGATGCTGTTGCGCCACGCCGCGCAAGTAGTCGATCGTTTCGTGGGGCTCGCGGAAGGGAATTAGGTAGCGCAACCGCTCGCTTCCGGGAAATATGGTGAATACCCGGCCGTCGTCCTCAGTCAAATAATGCCCGAAAAGTTGATCCTCGGCGAGGCCGGCGTTACGGAAGTGGAAGTCATCCAGGACCGTGTATTTGACGCCGGCGTCGACTAGGTCGCGCGTGAGCGATTGCTCCCAAACGCGTTCGGGCATCCACATGCCCTGCACTGTGCCTCCCAGGAGATCCTCCAACCAGTGGCGGTATCCGGAGATCTGTCCTATGCGGTCCCGGGACGGGATCATCGTAAGAATTGGCTCGTAGAACGCTCCGCCCACGATTTCAATCCGTCCCGCTTGAACGAGCGCAGTGAGACGATCGATGTAGTCGGGCTTCCGGTCGACCAACCACTCCATCAACGGTCCGCTTGTATGCAGAGAGATGCGCAAGTCATCGCCGTACCGCTCAAACACCTCGAGGAACGGCAAATACGCATCCTCGTACGACTGCTCGAAAACGTTATCAAAATTGCCAACCGGCTGATGATTGTGCAGGACCAGGCACAAGCGAAGAGTAGGCGTCATGCGTCAAAAGACTTGTTGATAGGCGTGGATCGGCGAAAAACGTTCATGCCGCGTGTCCAGGGCGCCTCGCGCCATCCCTGGTAATCGGCAAAATCAGCCGAAAGCGCAAAGTTTTTTGGAGTGGAAAATTCAAACGGAAGCCTCGGCTGACGCGTTGGCAATTCTATGCAACAGAGAACGATTCGTTGGATTACATTTCGAGCCGCCGCCGCAATTCGCTAGCTGCCACCTCGGGCGGGACGGCATTCATATGCCAACCAGAGCACCATTCGAACCCGGCTGCCTTGGAAATTCGCGGGAAAAACTCAAAATGCCAGTGATAGTGAGGGTAAGTTTTGCTGTCAAAGGGAGCCGTATGGAGATAAAAGTTATACGCGGGGCGATCAAGGCTTTGCTCAACCGCCCAGATCACCCGCTTTAACAACAAGGCAGCCTCGCGCAAAAGTGCGTCATCCGCGTGTTCAAAACTTGGACTATGCTCGCGCGGCAATATCCAGGTTTCGTATGCGAAACGGGACGCGTAAGGAGCCAGGGCGATCAACCGATCCGTTTGCGCGACGACCCGAATGCCGAGTTTCCCTTCGCGCTGGATCATTGCACAGAAAACACAGCCACGATGACGGCTGAAAAACTCTTTAGCGCCCGTCAGCTCACGAGCCAGCGATTCAGGAACATCAGGCAGCGAAAGCACTTGGCTGTGGGCATGGACAAGCGAGGCGCCGCCCTCCGGGCCAACATTCTGAAAGACGCTTGCGGCGATCAAAGCGGGATCGCGTTGATGGGCCAGCAATCGATCACGATAAGCGGTAAACGTCCAGTACGCCTGCTCGTCCGTCAGCTCAGAAAAGCTCTCCACATGCTGAGGCGACTCAATCACGACCTCGTGCCGGCCGTAACCGGGGTGCACAACAAACAAAGGCGCGTCGGCGGACGATCTGTCGTCGCGTTCCGCTACGAATGGATGCCCATGACCATCGCCCTCGAGGTCTAACGCCGGATACTTGTTGCGGACGACGCGGACTTCCCAACGATGCGACGCGTTGGGGTCTGGCCCGTACCAAGCGACCTCGCGCGGAGTTGACGATTCGTGACCGCGACAAAAGGGGCAATCAAGTTCAACACGCACCACGGGAGCACGACGGTACTCTTCAGGACGCTCGGCGCGATTCCCTGCAATGATCACCCACCGACCGGTAACTGGATCCTGGCGAAGCTCCGGCATACCCGCGATCCTTCCGCGTCCCTTACTTTCGTCGGAAGATTCGTTTCGCGTCGCGGAGGGCCTCAACCAATTGCTCTACTTCGCCCAAGGTGTTGTAAAAGTAGAAGCTCGCGCGGTTGCTCGCAACGATGCCGAGACGTTTGTGAAGCGGCATAGCGCAATGATGGCCCGCTCGGATCGCCACTCCATGCCGATCAAGAATTTGGGCGATATCGTGAGCGTGAATCCCTTCAACCGTAAAGCTGACGATGCCCGCCTTCTTCGCCGGCGCGGGACCTAGCAGCCGCACGCCTCCTAGGTCTTCCAAGAGAGTATGAGCGTGTGCGGTAAGAACCTGCTCATACTGGTGAATTCGGTCCAACCCTACCTGATCAAGATAGTCGATGGCGACGCCTAAGCCAATGGCAGGCACAATGGGAGGTGTGCCGGCCTCAAACTTTGCCGGTGGATCAGCCGCCTCAAAACCACTGTGGGTGACGCGACGAATCATACTTCCGCCACCCAAAAACGGCGGCATCGCATCCAACAGCTCCAAGCGGCCGTAAAGGACCCCAACGCCCGACGGACCAAGCATCTTGTGTCCGCTAAACGCCACGAAATCGGCGTCCCAGGCCTGGACATCGGTTGTTTGATGCGGAGCGCTTTGCGCCGCGTCCACCAGGACGAGCGCCCCCGCCGCATGCGCTCGGCGGGCGATTTCTTGAATTGGGTTAATGGCGCCCAAAACGTTTGACACGGCGGTGATCGCAACGATCCGGGTTCGATCATCAAGTAAGGCGTCCAACGCGTCGAGATCCAACAACCCTTCGTCGGTGATCGGAATATGCTCAACAACGGCCCCTGAGCGTTCTGCAAGCTGATGCCAGGGAACGCTATTGGAATGATGCTCCATCTCGGAGATCACAATTTTGTCGCCTGCTCGAACGTTGGCGTCCCCCCAGGCGCGAGCCACCAAATTGATCGCCATGGTGGCCCCAGTGGTAAAGATAATCTCCGAGGCATTGCCGGCATTAATAAATCGACGGACCTTCTCGCGAGCTTCTTCAAACAGGTCCGTGCTTTGATCGCTTAGCCAGTGAATACCTCGATGAACGTTAGCATATTGACGCTCATAGACCTCGACGAGCTTGTCGATTACTTGGCGCGGACGCTGGGTGGTCGCGGCATTATCAAGGTAAACAAGTGGACGGTCCCCATGCAGAATCGTCGACAGAATAGGGAAATCGCCGCGATAGACTTCGGCGTTGAGTGGTAATGATTCAACTGCAGCCATTGTTTTCTTCACTTAATTGCTTGCCAGCGCAACCGCGTCCCCTCGACCGTTGACATTACCGCCGAGCAAGCACGACTCGACGCTCCCCGCTTGCCGTCCACCGTTAGTAACGTGCCAGCCGCCAAACAAGCGGACGACTATCAGGCTTCTTCACCCAGATCCGGCCCGGTGAAGGAACTGCCTCCGCCAACCGAGTCAATCGGCGAATGAAGGGCCGCCTGAACTACCCGCCAGGAAAGCAGGCAACATTTCTGCCGATTAGGCGTGAGCCGGGCGCCAAACAGCTCCAACATATCCTGAGCGCTGAATTTCTTCACTTCTTCGACGGTCTTGCCTTCAATCTGCTCCATGAGCATCGAAGCAGACGCTTGGCTAATGCAGCATCCTTCGCCATCGAACCACGCTTCTTGCACCCGGCCGTCCGAACCGATGCGCATTTCCACATGGACCACATCGCCGCAGAGAGGATTGTCATCCTCGTGCATGTGGGTCGGATGTTCGCACGAACCGCGGTGATACGGATCCTCGTAATGGTCGAGAATGTGTTCCTGGTAAATTTCTTCTTCGTCGCGCACGGGCATAGTTGCATGTCAAAGGGGAAGGAAATACCTTCTTCCTGTAGTTTACGAGGGGACGCCATCGGAGGAAATAGCCCGAGCGGCGCTCCGTTCTTATCCAACCTTCAATGCGAGTCCCAAGCCGTGCGTGTAATCTTGACCTTGTTGGCCATGGCGTTTCCAGGGCTACTCTTCGCCGAGGAGGCAAGGACGCCCAAGGTTCTTATTTTGGGGATCGACGGTTGCCGTACCGACGCCTTACGGGCCGCGGAAGCGCCGAATTTGCACCGCTTAATGGCTGAAGGGGCGGTGAGCGAAAACAATGACGTACTTGGAGAACGCTCGACGGGAGCCGATACCGTCTCGGGGCCGGGATGGTCAAGCATTCTAACAGGTGTTTGGGCCGACAAGCACGGTGTGCTCGATAACCAATTCCGAACCCCCAAGTTCGAAGCTTATCCCGACATGTTACGCAGAATTAAGCAAGTTCGGCCCGAAGCGCACACGGCAGCGCTCGTAACATGGAAGCCGCTGGCTGATTACGTCATGACGGAAGCGGCGGGCTGTCGCCTTGTGCTGAATGGCGATCAAGAAGGTTATGTCCCGGGAGACCGCCTTGTGACCGCAGCCGCCGTGGAACTGCTTTCAAATCAGAACCCCGATCTCTTGTTTGCCTATTTGGGGCAGGTCGACATGGCGGGGCATGGTCATGGTTTTCACCCAGACGTTCCCCAATATCGGGACGCGCTCGCCCAAGTGGACCGGCATGTCGGAGAAATTCTTGAGGCGATAAAGAAACGTCCTAATGCAGCCAAAGAAGACTGGCTGGTCATCGTCTGCACCGACCACGGCGGTCGCGGCAAGGGTCATGGAGGCGGGCACACCCAGCCCGAGGTGCGCACGACCTTCCTCATCTTCCACGGACCGGCTGTACAACCGGGGACTCTAGAAAAAACGGCCAATGTCGACGTAGTCGCGACGGCGCTGGCCCACCTCCGAATTTCCCCCGTGCCCGAATGGAAATTGGATGGACGCCCAGTCGCGCTTGTGTCGAAATGACGATGAGCCTTCCGACTGAAGTCTTACCACCCGAGCGCCCGCGGCGGCGTTCGGGAAAAACCCTTTCTTCGACTTGCCAGCGTGGTATAATCAATCCACGTTGGCAGATACTTTATCCTCCCAAGGAATCGTCCCGTGTCTTCTTTGCGCACCGAGCAGAAGGACGATGTGTTGGTCGTCTACATTACGGCGTCCAAGATTCTTGAAAATGCGAAAATTCAGCAAATTGGCCACGAGTTAGCCCAAGTCGCCGAACAAAACCCCGGTGGCAAGGTGGTGCTGAACTTCCAGGAAGTGAAGTTCATGTCCTCGGCCATGATTAATAACGTCGTCAACTTCCACCGGAAGTGCCAACAGAACGACGTGAAACTCAAGCTGTGCGACATCTCCAAAGAGGTAATGGAAGTTTTCAACCTCATGAAGTTGCACAAGTTCCTCGATATCCAAAAAACCGAGGAGAAGGCAATCGAGTCGTTTAACAAGAAGGGCTGGTTTGGTTAATCGAGTGGCTAATTTATCTTTAGGGCAATCGCGCCGGCATCGCGTACCGCGGGCGAATCCGCACCAGCGATTTGCTCCTGTGAAAGTGTGAGCGCCGCAAACCGTCCAATTCATTGCGGCGGGCGAACCTGCCGAGCGGTTCTAAGCCAACTACGTCGAAAGACGTCCGCTTCGATTGCATCTCTTCCAAGGCGCGGAACCCGAAGCCGCTCCATTGTGAACCGCCTCATTCTCCGACAAAGTGCGGCGGTTAGGTGTATGCACTGTATGGGAAGCGGGGAATAGCTTCGTCTCTTCTTCCGGCTCGCCATCTCCGAGGATCTATTCGTCGTCCATTACATCCCCTGCCCCCTATCCGACACGCGGGACGTCCCAACTTGGTCCGCTTGGTATAAGGTGTTGACGCGTTACGCACGTGTTAGGGAACTTGGAGTCGCACGCGTATGCCACCCTACCTGCGGTGGAAGCGAGCAGGGCGCATTCCAACGACGCGTTAAGAAGTGTCGGAAGAAATTTGCCGTCTGAATTCCCTCATTGTCGGCCTGATGGCTTGCCAGCATCGACATTCGTATGAATGGATAAGGCAATGCGTGAGTCACGGAGGACGCGCTTGCCTCTCTCAAATGTTCTCGATCGGTCAACACGCTAGGTCCGTTCGGGGCAAAATCGGATGGCTTCACAGGCCCGAAAACGGTGGCTAAGCGACTCGGCAATCCGCCACTCAGGCGTTGTCTGGTTTGTG
>CAYWIS010000236.1:4986-9082 GCA_964458385.1 uncultured Pirellulaceae bacterium | reverse complement strand
CCCACGACCGGCCGCCCGGCGCCCCACAGAGCCCGCCCGCGGCGCCTCGTCATCGAGAGCCAGGTCAGTATGAATAGCCCCCACCAGTCGCCGCGCGGCGACCCGACGTTTCTCAGTTCGCGGGGGAGGGATCGCCACGCCAGGTGGAATAATGTGAATGCGATTTGAGGGGTAGCCGCATTGGCGGAAGGCATCGCCAAGGGAATGATTACCTGCAATATACGCGGTAGCACTGAGGCATTGGCGTCGCACATGGCGACCCGGGCGAGTTTCCACCTGCCAGCGCAATTCGCCGCTCAAAGAGTCTCCCAGCGACGTCAAGATGACAGGAACGCGAGATCCTACCAAGGAGCTCAACACAGAAGCTGCATCATAGCGAAGTGACGCCACCAGCGCTAAATCGAACTCGCGCGCATTCCGCCGCACGTAATGGGCCAGACGCGTCCCGTAACGCCACTCGGCCCAAGGACGTTCGGCCGAGTACGGAAGTCGAACGACACGCGCCCCTCGATGCTCAATGACGTAAGGCCAATTCCGGTCCCATTGAGCCGTGACAACCGTAGCCCTAGCGCCTTCTTGCTGCAACGCATGAACGAGGCTAGATAGCGCCGTCACTGCGCCTCCCACGAGGGGCCAATACCTCCGCGCGACCACGAGCAACCGCATACCATGCCTTACTTGGCGTGATGCAAATCGTCAGACTCCAACACGGCAATGTACGGCAAGTTGCGGTAAGCGTCTTGATAGTCCAACCCGTAACCAACGACAAATTCATCCGGAATATCGAATGCGGCGAAGTCCGGCTCCATCGCCACGACTTGCGTTCCCTCTTTCCTGAGCAGAACCGCGGTACGAATCGAGGCGGCGCCCAACATCTCCAATCGCCGTACAATCGCCGCTAAGGTATGCCCCGTGTCGAAGATGTCGTCCAGAACGAGCACATCACATCCGGTAATGGTCGGCATCAGTTCATCATGGATAGTCAACTCCCCGCGCTGCGTGCCTCCGCGATAACTGCTCGCTTGGATCACCCCCACACGCAGCGGCATTTCTAGCAGGCGAATAAGATCGGCCAGCAACACCACGCTACCCGTCATAACCCCCAAGACCGTTAGTGGCCGATCGCCGTGTTGTGCCGTGATAAACTGCGCCATACGCCGAACGCCTTGGCCAACCTGCTCTTCATCGATCAATACCCGCACAACCTGCATTCCCCTTGCGACAAGAAAGTTACTTCGCCGTTAGTTTTACGATTTCCAAACTCGTACATCGAGCCGGGAACACGCCGGCAGTGGTTGAGACATAGTTCGTAAACGGGAATAATTATCTTCTCATTGTTCCGCACGCCAGGTGGAAAGGGAATCGCACGCATGCGTTGGTCTTTGAAGATTGCTCAAATCGCCGGCATAGGAATCTATATTCATTGGACCTTTCTCCTACTCCTGGCATGGATCGTGTTCGCCCATTGGCGGACGGGTGAGGACGCAATAACAACGGCGCGCGGTGTGGGGTTCGTCTTAGCGTTGTTTGGCTGTGTGGTGCTTCATGAATTGGGTCACGCCCTGACAGCCAAACGGTATGGCATCCCCACCCGCGACATCACACTCTTGCCCATTGGCGGCGTGGCCCGTCTGGAACGGATGCCTGAAGATCCCTGGCAGGAGTTCTGGGTTGCGGTGGCTGGCCCTGCCGTGAATGTCGTTATCGCGGTTGCTCTGTTTTTTGCCACCCTAAGTCTGGGACAGCTTGCGCAGATGGAAGAAGCCGACGAGATTATTCGTGAGCCGTTCCTGGTAAGCTTGATGAAAGTCAATGTGGCGCTGGTGTTGTTTAATTTGCTCCCAGCGTTTCCGATGGACGGGGGACGCGTCTTGCGGGCGATCCTGGCGACGCAAATGCCGCGCGTTCGAGCCACACACATTGCAGCTGCGATTGGCCAAGGAATGGCGATCCTGTTTGGCCTTGCCGGTTTGCTGATTCCCGGCGCCGGGATGTTGTTATTCATCGCCCTCTTTGTGTACTTAGGAGCGCAGGGCGAAGCGCAAGCCGTCGAAATGCGGGCGATCTTTCATGACGCCATTGTTCGTGACGCCATGACGGTGCGATTTCAAACACTGTCGGAATCCGATACGCTTCGTCACGCTGCGAATGAACTACTCGCCGGCCATCAACAAGACTTTCCGGTAATGGCCAATGGCCGCATGGTGGGAATACTACTTCGGCCGGCTTTGATTACGGGAATCACCTCGGGCCAGGATGGACTACGCGTCGCCGATGTGATGACGTCTGACTGCCCGATCGTCCAGGAGCATGACCGACTTGATCATGCGGTGGAGTTAATGCAGTCACGGGGTTGCTCTACACTTCCCGTGTTCCGTCACGGCGAGCTGGTGGGGCTATTGACAGCAGAGAACGTCGGCGAATGGGTGATGGTCCAGTCCGCTCTTCGATCGCGGAATGGAGTATAAGGTCGAGCTTGCATTGTCCACCCCACCGCCACAACGCAGAAATTGGCGGTTCTGCGTTACTCCTCGTCGAAGGCCAGCTTGACCTGCCCGTCGACAAGTTGAAGGCGGGCCTCGAAGGGTTTCCCCGCTTTAGAGCGAAACCCCTTAAGGCGAGTGGTCCGTCCTTTACGAACGAGCGTTTCGGCGGTTCGCCGGGTAATTCGCTTTCCAGCGATGTTTCGCCAGATTGTGAACGCACATCCTTCGCGCCAGCCACTGCAACTGAACGATTTCGTTTGCTCTACCACGGGGCGTCCGCACAACGGGCAGGCGCCTAACGAGTTGACGCCCGGTGAACGCGATCCAGAGGTCGCTTCCGTTGGAGGACGCCGTGCGTACTTGGCGACAATTTTCTCCAGTGTATCGCTCGCGTCACGTATGGCGGACTTCTCGCCTGTCGACTTGTCTTGCGTTGGCGAAGCGGCGCTGCTGCCCGATCCGGTCCGTCTTCGCCGTTGAACTCCGGTTCTCGATTTTGCGCGGGTTGCGCCGCGGCGACCTCCGCTGCGCGTACGACGCCCCGAGGATTGTGGCTTGAAAGGAGTCTGGGCCGAAGGCGGATCGAGCGGGAACACGGCCCCCGTGTCAGACAAGTACAAGTACATCTGCCCCGCCTGTTCACCGGTTGGCGGCCACGCAATCAGTCGACGTTGGAGCAATAGACGGATTTGTCCAACATCGAGCGGGATCCCGTCCAACTCGCGCCGTAGTACGAAGGTACACCCCTCGCGCCATCGCGAACACCCAAAATCGCGTTTCCCTTCGACGACCGGTGCGCCACAGCGAGGACAATCGCCCAGGCGTTCCGGATCAACCGGATGCAGATCGTCGGAACGCACGATCTGGTCGGTAAACCGAATAATGTCCTCCATGAACACATCAGGATTGAGTCGACCATGCTCAATCTGTTTGAGACGAGCCTCCCAGGCGCCCGTAAGTTCTGCCGATTTGAGCTGCGGATGACGGATTAAGGCGATCAAGTATCGGCCTAAGTTGGTCGCCTTGAGGCTCTTCTTCTCGCGCTGTACGTAGTTTCTTGCGATGAGTGTTTCGATGATTGACGCTCGTGTCGCGGGGGTGCCCAGGCCACGCTCTTTCAGCGCTTCTTTGAGTTCGTCGTCCCCAACCAGCTTACCCGCTGTTTCCATAGCGGCCAGAAGCGTGTTCTCGGTAAAGTGCGGAGGCGGTTTGGTTTCGCCTTGACGAATCGACGGTTCATGGGGGCCGTGTTCACCGACCTGGAATGGGGGCAATAGTCGTTCCTCCTGATCGCGGGAGGTTGGACTATGCGACGGCAAGGAGGAGTCATCGTGGGTGTCGTCCGACGGCAAGTCGGCTTCCGCCATGCGAGCGTCTTCCCGTGAATTTCGAGATGCTCCCGCCGCTGATTCGCGTGTTTGCAACTTCCGCGGATAAAGGGCAGTCCACCCCGGGTCAAGAACCTGCACGCCCGTCGTTCGAAAGGGAATTTGTTCGACCTTGGCGTGAACCGTAGTAAGAAGCTTGATGCATGGCGGGTAGAAGGCGGCGATCAGCCGCGTCACGACCGCATCGAACACTTTGGCTTCGACGCCGGAAAGCGTGGACGG
>CAYWIS010000236.1:0-4976 GCA_964458385.1 uncultured Pirellulaceae bacterium | reverse complement strand
TCCTGTTGGCAGAATCGCGTGGTGATCGGTCACCTTCGCGTTGTTGACAATGCGTCCTGTGAACGGCAACTCAGCGAGATCGAGCTTCCCGATTTCCGATGGCCGGTGCGGCTGGAGACGCTGGAGCGTCTTGCGCACCTCCTCCTTCATATCGTTGGTGAGGTAACGTGAATCGGTTCGTGGATAGGTAATCGCTTTCGCCTCGTACAGCCTTTGTGCGGCTTTCAGGGTGCGGTCGGCCGAAAGGCCCCAGCGCCGGTTCATGTCGCGCTGGAGATCCGTCAGGTCATAGAGTTGCGGCGGTGGTTCGGTACGACGCGAAGTTTCCACCTTTGTAACGCAAAAGGGGCGATCCACAACCTGCGCCAAGAGCGTTGCGGCGTCTTCTTGTTTCGCAAACCGGTCGCCCGCGTACTTAAACGGAGTTTGACGGTAGGTTGTCCACAACTCGTAGAATGGCTCGGGGCGGAAGGCGAGGATTTCATCATCGCGAGCAACGATAAGCGCAAGCACAGGTGTTTGCACCCGGCCCACACTCCAAAGTAACCCTTGACCACCGTGCCGCACAGTCAAGTTACGTGTGGCGTTCAGGCCAACAATCCAATCAGCTTGGCTGCGGCAGCGCGCCGCAGCATAAAGCGAGTCAAACTCGGAACCCGGGCGCAGATTTTGAAATGCGTGCCGAATCGCTGCTGGATTGAGTGAGTTAAGCCACAGCCGGTGGAATCGTCGCCGCTCCAATCCCGCCTGCTCCAAAATATAGCGGAAGATTAACTCCCCTTCGCGGCCGGCGTCGGTCGCTGCAATGATTTCATCAGCCTCTTGGAGCAATCGCCGAACAATCTCAAACTGGCGACGCGTTGCGCCATCCCCAATGACCTTAAGGCGAAACTTGGGAGGAACAATCGGCAAGACATCAAGCGTCCATTTCCGCCAGGCGGGGTCATAGTCCTGCGGCTCGCACAACTCCACCAAGTGCCCCAGCGCCCATGCCACGCAGTAACCATTGCCTTCGAAATACCCGTCGCGCCGTTGATCGGCGCCGAGGAAAACCGCCAGTTCGCGAGCCACCGAAGGCTTTTCGGTTAGGACGACATTCATTCGCTAAAAGGCAAATCGTCGCCATTACGATCACCAGAGCGACGTTTGATCAAGGTCACCTCATTGCCCTTGGCGTTGAAACGCACATCATTCATGAAGGTGCGCATCAGCAAGATTCCGCGTCCCCCCGCCTTGTCAAAACAATCGGGGTCGAGAGGGTCGGGGAGATTGCTCGGATCAAACCCCTTTCCCTCATCGCGAATAACAAAGCGAGCTTCCTCGCGCGTCAGCCGAGCGTCAATGTAAACACGACGATCTGCATAGGGTGCGATGACGCGGCGGCGGTTCACTTCTGCGGCGTAAATCTCCGGCTCGTTATCACGCAGCTCTGAACTCAGTTCGAGGTTGCCGTGGTAAAGCGCATTTGTTAAGGCTTCCTCCAGGGCAATCGCCAACCGTAGCCGATCGGCCTCATCGCATAGGCCTAGTTGAGTGGCGGCGTCTTGCAGATGGCTGATGAGCGGCGGTATGAGCGTAGAATCGTTTTCCAACTCGAAGCCAAACTCGCTTCGGGTCATTCCGCGCAACAGCTGCACCCGGTGATGCTGTTGCACCGACGCTTCCAGGACCTGTTGCACAATCCGCATCAAGTCTTGCGCCAACTTACGTTTGGGCACATAGCTTGACGCTCCACGCTCCAAGGCTTGAACGGCAACTTCCTCGCTGCCCATCGAGGTCATCAGGATGACCGGCAGATAAGGCGCCGTTTGCTTGATATGCTCGACCAATTGTAGCCCGTCCATTTCGGGCATCTGCAGATCGGTAATTACCAGATCCGGGGGAGAATGGTCGATAACCGACGCCGCATCCGCGCCATTCTCACAAAATTCAACTTGGTAGGAAGGGTCCTTGGACAACAATCCCCCTGCCAACCGGCGATCGACGGCCGAATCGTCGACGACCAGAATCTTCGCCATATTTATACCTCAAACTCGTCCGATGTGGCCCCGACGCTCCGGACGCGACGCTTGACCATCGTAATTTCATTTCCTTTTGCGTTGTGGCGCACCTCGTCCATGCAGGCTCGAATCAGCACCAAGCCGCGGCCACAGCCTCCCTCCAAAGCCGATGCATCAACGTTCTGGGGGATGGTCGAAACATCAAACCCTGGCCCATCGTCACGCACGACGAACCGGGCCTCATCGGGCAGAATCGTTATGTGACAATGAATTTTACGGTCACAGTAGGGCGGTTGAGTACGGCGCTGTTCAAGCAAGTCGTCCTTTTCGCCCAGGAGCATCTTTTCTCGCGTTTCCTGCATTTGCTCGCGCGAGACCTCAAGATTTCCTCGATAATACGCGTTAAGGAGCGACTCCTGAAGGGCCGAGCCAAGAGAGAACCGGTCTGCAGAACCGACGACGCCCATTCCTAAGGCGATCTGCTGCACAAGATCCACCAGCGGATCGAACACCGAGGGATCGTTACCCAGAGTGAACACAAACTCGGTACGGCCCATGGACTCCAATAGCCGCTCATAGCTCCCCTCGGAATGCGACAAGGCGAGCACCTGGTAAACCGTGTCCAACAACTTCTCCGCCGCTTTCGCCTTGGGAACATAACTCGCGGCGCCTTGCTCTAACGCGGCCACCGCCAAGTCTTCGCTTCCATGCGCGGTCATTAGCACGACCGGGGTGTTGCTATGATGGACGGAAACCGCACGGACCAGGTCCAGGCCATCCAGTTCGGGCATTTGCAGGTCCGTGACAATAACATCGGGAGCATGATCACGTACTTTCGCCAGCGCGGCCGAACCGTTTTCCGCATACTCAACATCAAGTCGGCCATCTCTCTCTAACAACCCGCCAATCAACCGGCGATCTACTGCCGAGTCGTCCACAACAAGCACCTTGGGCATGATTTGGCTCCCGAACGCCGGAACAAGAAGGCAACTATTTCGGTTTGACTTTCGTTTGCTGCTGCTCCAAGTAGCTTGCAAGCACGCCCGACAGCCGTGTGACCGCGTAATCTACCTGACGATAAACGGGCTCCCGTGCAGCAAGGTTCCTCTCGCGCCCCATCGCTTCCAGCCTTTCCGCGGGTTCAAAAGCCGCCGAGTGGAAGCAGCGGATCGAACCCTTGAGAACATGTGCGGCTGACTGCAAGCGCAAAGGATCTCCCAACTCAACCGCGCGTTGGAGATTCGCCATCAACTTGGGGCGTTCGTCGAGGAAGCTCTCAATTAGCTCGCACAATAGGCGACCGTCGCCACCCACCGAACGTAATGCAGCGGTTGGATTCCAAATTTGGTCCTCGCCTAATTCGAACGAGTTTGCGGCGGCGATTTCGTTACAACATCCTTCTTCGGGGAAGTCGCCACGGAAATTATCGACCGCACAACCATCTGCCGAGGCGTTGCGAGGCGCCAGCACCCGCTCGAGCGTATCGAGAAATTGGCGAATCTGGATCGGTTTGGAGATATATTCATCGGCGCCACTCTCCAGACAGCGCTCGCGGTCGCCCTTCATGGCATGCGCAGTAAGCGCAATAACCGGCGTACGTGGACGATTGCGTTCCGCCTCGCGCCGCCGAATTTCGCGCGTCGCACTTAAGCCATCCAACTCGGGCATCTGCACATCCATCAAGACAAGATCGAAGTTGTCGCACTCCCATGCTTCCAGCGCAGCGCGGCCGTTCTCTACGACCGTTACCTCGTGCCCTTGCCGTGTCAGTAGCCCCACGGCAAGCTTTTGATTCACCAGGCTGTCTTCCGCCAGCAAAATATGCAGCGGCCCCCAACGTTTGGCGTGAGCGGGCGAGGCCGCTTCATGAGCTTCAACTTCCAGCGCCCGTACGCCAACAACCGAGGCAATGGCGTCAAACAATTCCGATTGCTTGATCGGCTTGAGCAGACACTCCGCAACGCCCAATTCGCGTGATCGGCGAATGTCGCTTGGCCGATCTCCCGATGCAAGCATGAGGATGATCGAACTACGCAGCTCCTGAGCGCCGCCTTTCTCGCGGCCGATGGTTTCGATCAGATCAAAACCATCCATGCCGGGCATATGAGCGTCGATCAACGCAAAGCGGAACGACCGGGAGCAATCTCGCAGAAGGCGCAGCGCCGAAGGGCCGTCCTCGGCAAGCGTGGGCTGCAGCCCCCAATTCACAAGCATCTCCTCTAAGATGCGGCGATGAGTTTCGTTATCGTCGACCACGAGCACGCGCATACCGCGGATCGTTTCGACCGGCTCCACCGGCGCGGTCCCGGCGCACGGATGAGCAATGGGAAACGTTGCGGAAAAAAAGAACGTGCTTCCGTTGTTCACTTCGCTTTCGACGCCCATTTCACCGCCCATGAGGTTCACAAGCTTGCTGGAAATCGAAAGCCCCAAGCCCGTGCCGCCATATCGCCGCGTGGTCGAGGCGTCGGCTTGCTCAAAGGCGTCGAAAATACGCGACAACTTTTCCGGGGGCACGCCCACGCCCGTATCGCGAACGGCGAACCGCAGTCGCGCTTGCTCGGCGCTTTTTTGTTCGCATGTTACGTCGAGCACAACCTCGCCGCGTTCGGTAAACTTGATCGCATTGCCTACCAGGTTGGTAATGACCTGGCGCAAGCGAGTGCTGTCGCCAACCACAAACTCGGGCGCCGCCGGATCAATACGACACGCCAACTCCAATCCTTTATGATGCGCGCGAAGCGAGAGAGTCTTAATCGTGTCGCCTAAGACCTCGCGCAACTCAAACGGTTCTCGTTCCAGATCGAGCCGGCCAGCCTCGATTTTGGAGAAGTCCAGGATGTCGTTGATTACCGTGAGCAGCAGTTCGCCCGACTCACGAATCATATTCAGGTATTCGCGCTGCTCGTCCGATAGTTCCGTTTCCAACAACAGTTCGGTCATTCCGAATACGCCGTTCAAAGGCGTGCGAATTTC
>CAYWIS010000235.1:0-9184 GCA_964458385.1 uncultured Pirellulaceae bacterium | reverse complement strand
CCACGGAAACGCCGCATGAGAACTGCCGTGCACTGAACATGCGGTTTTCTTGGCTCTGCCGGACACTCTCTTTCTTAGAAGCGCAGGCGAGGTCAAATATTTCCCTAACGCCCGAAATTTGGAGTAAACTGCTCCTCGCTTACCAAAGTTTCGTTGCCTCGTAACTCTGGGGAGGACCCGCATGTCTCGTTTGCTTCTTGGGTGGACTTTCGCCGTAACCTTGATGTGTGCGACACTGGCCGTGGCCGAGTTGCCCGACCCGGCCCAGGTTAAGCCGGTGTTGGTGTTGACGGTTCCCAGTTATTGCGAAGGCGTGGTGTTCGACGCCCAAGGGCGAGGTTACATCTCGTGGGGGAAGTCGATCACGCAGTTCACCCTCGACGGTAAGCACCGCGTTTGGGCCGAGACGGGCGCTCCCAACGGACATAAGATCCTGGCCGACGGAACGCACCTGGTTTGCGACGCCAGCCGCCATGCGGTGCTCCACTTGACCGCCGATGGCAAGATGCTTCCTCACGCATCTCATGAATGCAACGGCAAGCCGCTTCGCGGGCCTAATGACCTGACGCTCGACCCACCCAACAGCGGATTCTACTTCACCGACCCCGGCGACTCGAGTAAAGACAACCCCAATGGCACAATCCACTATGTGGACGCCGATCGTGTGACGCACCTGGTCGACGGCGGCTTTGCTTATCCCAACGGCATCGTGCTGACGCCCGACGGAAGACGGCTGTATGTCGCCGAAAGTCAGCGCAACCGCATTTGGGTCTACGATGTGTTGGCGCCCGGCAAAGTCGCCAATAAGAGAATCTTCACCAACTTGCCGGCCAAGGACGAGTCGGCCGGCCAGATCGACGATCAGCCCGATGGCATGTGCTTGGACCAAGCCGGCAACCTGTATGTGGCCCACTACGGCATGAAGCAGGTCCAAGTGCTTGACCCCAGCGGCAAGCTGATTGCGCGCTACGATGGCGGCAACTTGACGACCAGCAACGTCGCCTTCGGCGGCCCTGAGCATAACCAGCTCTTTGTGACCGGCGCCCTCGGCAACGGCGATAACCGCGGCGGTCTCTTTCGCCTTGACCTGAACGTTCCCGGTTTACGGATTCTGCCCAAGTAAGCGCCGACGGCCCGAACCGCCATCCCTATGCCGCTGCTGGCTTGCCAAGCGTTGTTGCGTTCCCGCGTAGCAGCGCCGCGCGAGCCAGCAGTGACGCCCGGACCGATGACTGATAAGCCTTTGTGATCGCGGCTGCGTAGCCCAACGACTGCTTTACGCTTCCAGCGGCAGGCCGCAGGCTTGGAGGAGTGTGGTTTGAACCGCCAGGTCGTGTTCGTAGGGAAAGTCGGTTGCTTTTTCGCCGCGGAGGATGCGGGCCATATCGGCCGCGTCGTCGACGTAGCGGGGGTACTTGGGAAAGGTTATCTCCTGGTAACCTTGGCGGTACGGGCCGCGGGCGGTGGACAGGGCAACACGGGCTGTGGGATTGTCGAGCGGCTGAATGTGGAACGTGCCTGCTGTGCCGCACACCACCAGGTGCCGCCGGGCGAACCCTTCGACTTCCAGGGCGCTGGATTTGACGGTCGCGGTGGCGCGCGGATACTCGAACACCGCCAACATATTGTCTAGCAGTTGATCGTTCAGGGGCGAGGAATGCCGTGGGAAGGGCGTCACTTGGTTGGGCTTGCCAAGTATGCTCACCACCAGGTCGATAATGTGACAGCCCAACTCAAACATGATGCCGCCAGGGTACTCGGCTAGTTCGCGGCGGGTGGCCGGATCGACCACTTTGCTCATTACCGCGTGGACTTCAAATACCTCGCCTAACCAGCCACGCTCAAGGAACTCACGCAGCAGCACAACTGCCGGGTTGTAACGGTACATATAGCCCATCTGCACCAGCAGCTTTTGCCGAGCGGCGGCGTCCAAGATACGGCGGAACTGCGGCAGCGACTCGCCGGCTGGCTTATCCAGGTGAATGTGCTTGCCGGCTGCAATGCACGCTTCGGCCGTGTTGAGCAGATCGCGGACACGTGTCTCAACCAGCACGGCCTCCAGCCCCGGCGTATTGAGCAATTGCTCATGCGTCATCCAGGGAAGGTCACGATAGACCGCTTGGGTTTTCGCCCAACGGCGCAGCTCCGCATCGGGCTCCACAAGGCCAACCACTTCGTAATCGGCCGAGGCGCGATAGACCGATAATTTACTGGCGTGCGCATGGCCCACGCCGATCTGGCCAATTTTGATGCGTCGTCGCGGCGTTTTCTTCTCCTCCTGCGCGCCGCTCTTGTGTGCCGATAACGACCATGCGACAGCGCCCGCAACTCCTTGGATGATCTCTCGTCGAGTTAGTTTCACGGCATACTCCTCAATTGATCCGCCATAACGCAGGCAATAGCGCGATGGCCAATTACACCTTTCCCAACGCTGCGATCCCGAGGAACGCTCCGTTGGCCAAGGATTGTAGGGCGTCCGCTACTTGAGGCAAAGAAGGTGCGGCCAGGTGCGCCCCCTACACGGCAAACGCAAAGTCGAACAACCAAGAGCTTTTGGAGGCGTAGATAAAGCTGCTACGGTTGCCGAAAGACGTTCTGCTACCCGTCTTTAGGCTTGCTGCGGGATTGAGCAAGACGCGAACGCACCTCCAGGTTTTGCATTTCCGATCCCTATGGAGGTGACAACCAACGGCTGTGAGCAACCAGCAAAGGGCTGAAGCGCTACGTGTGGGCTCCCTTAAAGCCGAACGCGATTCCTGGAAACGCCTCTCTTGACGTAGAACCCATATCAACGAGAGGCTACGAAAATTTATGCTCGTCCGAGAAATCCTACGGCGCACACGATTCCTGTGGTGCGGGCGGGCTCCGCATTGTAAGAAAAATCGAAAAAGTTTGACAAACCCGCTGATTAAGCTACGTTTCCCTTAGATGCCCAAATCAAGGCATTGTACTCCGTCATGACGGCCCATCTAGTTCATCCATTCATCTTGTTTGCGTTGCGCGCCCCACGGCAAGCGAGGCGTTAACACCCTACCAGCTTTTGCGAAGACCTGGGTGGGGCGTTGCGCCTGCGCTTGCGGGGGCAACGGAGAACTCTGCCATGTTGAGCTATCTTTGTGTCGTCTTCGGGGCGGGGACCGTCGGTTTAGTAACGGGCGGACTGTTGGCTTCTGCAAAAATTGCGGATCGCGAACAGCAGTACGAAGGTCTGGCAACCGCGCTTCATCGCTTTCTCGGGCGATACCGCCCCGCGATTGAACGGGGAGAGCCCCTCGCTATTGCCCCAGAAGACCTGCAAGCGCTGGCCGAAGCGTTGGACTTTTGGGAGTCGTTCGCCATACAGTCGTAGGGCAGGCCGCTCTCGCTCAATCAATTCTAGGTCATAAAAAAGGGATGTAAGTGTGCAAAAAAAGTACGAGTCTTCAAAAAAAACAAGTTCCCCGCCATGCTTGGGTACGACCGTCGCAAGTTTGCTTCCAAGCCATTGAGTGACGAGGAGAAAGTTCGATCCATCGATTAGGATGGGACAGGGGAAGCGGTGTAGCTGGCGTTTGTGTCGTGACGACTACCCACGCGGCCTCGCGCCGAGAAGCAGAGCGTAGTCTTCGTGTTCTGTCAGGCCTGCACCCGCCACAAGTAAGTCGATTGACGCCCCGACACGCTTTTCCGACATCCCCGGCGGGGCAGGGCAACGGAGCCCGTAAGGACGCCCCAACGCCGACGGAGCGATGGTTTACCGCCGGCGCCCAAGGTGGCAGCCTCGGTCATCGGGGTGTACCATGCGTCGACAAGCGAACGTTCTTCCATAATCTTTGGCTAAAAACAGACGCCCATGACCGAGTTGCGTTCGGATCGTCGTACATTTCTGCAGACCGCCGCCCTGGCTGCTGGTGGGGCTCTGGCATTTCCGGCGGCGATGGCGGCGGGCGCATCGGAAGCGGCCCTCCACATCGCAACCAACCAGTACCCGTGGTTAACGTTCTATCGTCGTGTGGGACGCGACTTCCAGCAGAACCTGGAGGCTTCTTTGGCCGAAGTGGCCTCGAGCGGCGTGGATGGCTATGAGCCGATCGTCAATAGCCCGGCGGAAGTCGACCGCTTGCAACCTCTGTTGGAGAAACACGGGTTGGAGATGCGGTCGCTGTATGTAAATAGCACGTTGCACGACGCGGACCAGGCGGCGGAAAGTATCCGGCAAGTGGTAAACATCGCCGAGCGGGCGGGGCGACTGTTGCAGACGAAAATTATCGTCACAAACCCTAGCCCGATTCGTTGGGGCGGAGACCAAGACAAGTCCGACGAACAGCTACGAACGCAAGCCAAGTCGCTGGACGAACTGGGGCGCCGCTTGGCGGAGCAAGGGCAAATCCTGGCTTACCACAACCACGATGTGGAACTGCGCCAGGCTGCCCGCGAATTCCATCATATGCTGCTGGCTACCCAGCCCGAGCATGTCACACTTTGCCTGGACGCGCACTGGATCTATCGCGGGTCGGGAAACTCCTCGGTGGCGCTCTTTGACGTGGTTCAGCTTTACGGGCGAAGGATCACCGAACTGCACCTGCGGCAGTCGCACGCGGGCGTGTGGACCGAGACGCTAGGCGAAGGAGATATCGATTACCGCCGCTTGGCCGAGCAACTGCGCACGCTAGACGTGAAGCCTCATCTTGTATTAGAGCAGGCGGTCGAAAATGGTACGCCCAACACCCTCGACGCGGTCGAGGCTCATCGTCGCTCGCGTGCTTATGCCGCTAAGATTTTCGCTGAACGCCCTGAGTGAGGATCGCTAACCACAACCGTTTGCCTGCCCGTCATTCGGCCCTAGTTTCTGCAATGGAGCCTACCTAACGTTAGGGCGCGCGAGGCGGTGCGGGCGGTTGATAGCCGGACGCGCCTTCTTGCCCCGGTTGGGCAGCGCTGCGGCCCGGAGGAATTGGAGGAATGTGTTCCGTGTATGGGTCTTCCGGTTGCGAGCAACCGCCTAAAACAGCGGTCGCCAGGAACAATCCGACCACGAGTGTGCGCGACATGGCCAGTTTCCGGGAAAATGCTAATTGGAAACAGGAACGACTTCACCACTGGCCCGCGTCGCCATGGCTTCGATTACCGTGGGCGTAGAGCTTGCAACAGAAACTCCTTGCGGACCGCCAGCAGTATACGTGAGGAACCGCACGCTGCCATCGCACAACGCCCAGTTAGCCCCGCCAGGATGCAGACTCCAAAAATGATAACGATGGGAATCGGTCGGATCGTTGACCGAACCGGGGCGATAGAAGTCGGGCGTTGCCGACGGAGTTAGCGGGCGCTCGAACACCCCGAGCACAACGTCGGTCGCTCCAAAACGGGGCGATTCCCCGGCTCCTGCCCACTGCCAACCGTACTGCAGATTATTCGACGGCGGGCGCTCGCCAAGAAGCAGCGTATTGCTTGTGCCGTCGGTAATGCCCGACATGGTCACGGCTGAGTTGACATATAACACGCCGTCTTGCCCATTCGCTTCTTTGAATTGATTGCGTCCCGAGACGCCTAAATACGACGTCAGCGCAACGTAATGGACTCCATCGGTCCACCTTAGCTCGCCCCGCACATCCGAGGGGCAAATCAGTGTCCGACATTGAACCGATGTGACTTCGGTTCCGTCGGGCATTGTTTGATACCACGGCCAAGCCGCGAGATTCGCCGCGTCGCTAAGATTGCCCATCTCAATGTAGGGCGCAATCCGCATAGCCCAGCTCCAGAACGGGCCTTCTACCGGATAGCCCGGCGACGCGACACCTCGGGGAGGTGGATCACATTGAGCAGTTGTGCAATAGCTTGCGGGGTCAACTTGGTGCGCCGACGGAAAGCGGCGGTAGCTATCGTGAAAGTTATGCAACCCCAGCGCGAGTTGCTTGAGATTGTTGACACACTGGGCGCGGCGGGCTGCTTCCCGCGCAGCTTGCACCGCTGGTAGGAGGAGTGCTACGAGTATCCCAATAACAGCGATCACCACCAACAACTCGACCAGCGTAAACCCGTGGCGTTGGCGATGCATACGGCGGGCTCCGGCGAACCAGTGCAGCGTGACGGAAGGCAGGCGGTTACTTATTAATCAAAAATCGACTGTTTTCTTGTCCCAAATTGCCTGATTTCTCTGAGATAAGAGGAATAGGCAGTTTGAGATTACCCTCTGCCCACATTGTGTGCAATGGAACGGCACAATTTATAGGGGATTCTCTTGCGATTGACGTATCTCGCCTTGATGTTCGCCAAGAAATGAGGTCGGGCGATCTTAGAGAAAGGCGAGAAGGCCGCTCTCTGTTCTCTAATGAGAGGGGGGGGCGGGAGCCGCAGGGGTTTTTGGCTCTCCTTCGTGCTAGACATTATGGCACGGCGGCCGAGATGTCGCGTGCAAGGCGGCGGAGAGCTTCGTGCGTGAAGTGGGCGGGGATCGGCTGGCGAGGCTGGCCGCTTTGCGCCTGGTATCGACGCAATGTCAGCCCCTCCTGGTTGATATTCAACTCATAGTACGTGGTTGTCCCGTCGTCTTTTGTGGGTGGGCTGGAGCGTAACTGAACGGTGACTCCTTCGGCGTCCAGTTCGATGATGGCGATCGGCTCCAGGAGATAGGTCACGCGGCGAGAAAGGTCTTCACCGATCTTCTTGAGCTTCTCCAGCGGCGCGCCGTGCAAGCGATCGCTACGGAAGCTGAACTGATCCACCGCGCAGCCCAGGCTGTCGACATTTGCCATATCGCACTCAAGGCGGCCGTTGGGCGCATCGGCTGCAAGCACGCCGCTTCCTCCTGCCGTGCGGAGCCGCTGCAATTCCTGATCGATCTGGTTCAAAAGACTCATACGCTTCTCTCTTCGGAGAATACCAGATCGGTAGTCTCCATTTGGTGTTTCACGCCGTTATAAGACAAGATTGACACCTGGTTATCCAACACCGTCTCGATGTGGACGGGACGTTTCCACAGGGTGTAAAGATTCTTGAGCGTGTCATGCGCGTACGAGAGTTTAAGCTCCACCCCATTATAGTGGTGCTCTAGGTACAACTCGCCGCGGTTCTTGTAATTGCCGTCCTTCACGTAAATTAACGGCCTCCCCATATTGGTCAGATTGAAAAGCAACTGCTGTTTGACCTCGGGGAAAGCACGGCTTTCGATCTCGTAGTAACCGCTATCTTGGTTGTATCCAAATTTGAACAGTTTATGCCGCCGGCAAAAATCGAGCGTTAAGAACTCGTCGATAAAGGTCAAGTCGTTGTGGATGCGGCGGACCTCGAAGATCTTCTCCCGCCCAAGGCCGGCGTGTGTGTTCCAGTTCTCCCTTTCGCGCAAGTCGTCGCACTGCTCATACTCTTCACCAAAGCAGCCCCGGTTCCAGCGATCTTCAATGTCGCGGAATAGCTCGATCCCCAGCTTGTAAGGGTTGAGCCGTGTGGGCGACGCGGCGAGCGTTCCGGCACAGTGGTCGGCGTAATCGACCACGTCCTTCGGCTCCAAGCCGTGCCGAGTCATGATCGTGGAGTGCCAGTAACTGGCCCAACCCTCGTTCATGATTTTGGTTTGCCCCTGAGGAGCGAAGTAATACGCTTCGTCGCGGATAATCGACAGCACGTCGTACTGCCATGCCTTCAAGTCGGCGTGCTGCAAGATGAATAGCATCACATCTTTCATGGGCTCCGAGGGGAAATTGGCCTTCTCCTCGGCTTTACGGCGTTGCCGCTCGCGTTCAGCCTCCAGCGCTTCCCGAGGGTTGATGAACGAGTCCATGTAATCCTTGGCCTTGAACTTGGCCGCCGGAGGCGTATCGGCGTCTTCGTCTTCGGTGGCGCTTTGAAACTCGTACTTGTCGACCGGGTCGTAGCGTTGGATGAAGGGCGAATGGATATCGATCAGGTCTTCAATGCTCAGGCAGGCGTCGATAAAGTCCTCGACCTTCTCCACGCCAAACCGGTCCATGTAACGACGGATGCGATTGCCATGATTGGCCATCTCGTCGATCATCTTGCGGTTGGTTTGGCTGAACCAGTAGTTGTTTTTGAAGAAGTCATTGTGGCCGCAGACATGGGCCATGACCAACTTGTGGTCGGTAATGCTGTTGCTGGCCAAGAGGTACGCGTAGCAGGGGTTGTTGTTAATAACTAGCTCATAAATCTTCTGCAGCCCATACGAGTATCCCTTGGAAAGCTGCTCGTACTCCATGCCAAACCGCCAGTGCGGATAGCGCGTCGGAAAGCCTCCGTAGGCGGCTACCGCATTCAGTTGATCGTGATCGACCACCTCAAAGCACTGCGGGAAGAAGTCCAGCCCATATTCTCGGGCGTACTGCTCGATCTCCCGCTGGATGGCGGCCAAATCATCGGGCAACGGGCGAAAGGGGAGGAGAACAGACATGGAACAATTGCAGGTTTCCGAGAACGAATGGCGGATGGATGAGGATAAAGATTGCGGAATGCGGACGCTGCGCGGGCGGATCTTCATTCGCGATCCGCATTCCGCAATCGGTGGTCCGCATCTACTTCAGGGGAATCACTACGAAGCGGCTATCGTCCAGCTTTTGGATCATGTCCCACATGCGAGGCATCTCGTGGCAGAATTGACGACGCGCTTCGAGAACCGCTTCTTCCTTGCTGCGTCCTTTCACCAACGTGTAGGTGTGGCCGAGTTGGACGCGATACGTGGTAAGTTCGGCCGACTGATTGGGGTGGATTGGCGCGATCATTTCATCTTCCCTTGCCCAAAAAGGTTTTGATGGAGTCGTAGATACCGTCCTTGTCGGCAATATCCGACAACACCAACTTTTCATGATTCGTGCCAAAGGCCTCCGAGAGCGACCGCAGGTACTCGCCGCTGCCGTAGGGGCTTTCAACTTGGCCGTAGCAAAACAGGTTGCAGCGCGGAAGGAGTTTCTCGCGCAAGATTTGCAGCGCCCGACGGTTGTCTTCGCCCCAGTTGTCGCCGTCGGAGAACTGGAAGCAATAAATGTTCCAATCCGAAGGATTGAAGCTCTCTTCGATCAGCCGCACGCACACATGGTAGGCCGAGCTGATCCGCGTCCCGCCGCTTTCGCGGGTGTGATAGAACGCATGTTCGTCGACCTCCTTGGCCGCCGCGTCATGAATGATGTACCGCCGCTCGACGCCGTTGTATTGCCGGCTGAGTCAGGTATCGATCCAGAACGCCTCGGTGCGGACGACT
>CAYWIS010000234.1:7721-9207 GCA_964458385.1 uncultured Pirellulaceae bacterium | reverse complement strand
GGCGAACCGTTGCGCGGCGGTTTGCTTTCTGTTGCACTTTCCCTGACCGACGCGCGAAACGCCGGCCGGTCGGTGTTACCGACCACTCTGTCCTGTGGAGCCCGGACTTTCCTCTCGTCTTGTCGCCAAGACCAGCGGCCGTCCGGTCCGTCCCAAGGTTTTTATTGAGTTAATAAAAGCCTTCTTCTATACAAGAACGGATCAAACAACATAAACGTTCGCGATCGTTCCAGAGTCGTAAACGATTGTGAAAAAGTTCACCAAAAATGGTTGCAGCTCATTTTGCACGCGATTAGCATAAGTGGCGCGGTCCTCATGATTTATTACCTCGCCAATTAGCCGCAAGCCCCTTTTGAGGAGACATTAATCATGCGAACTTTCGTCCGTTGGTGCCGCATCATCCTGATATGGATGGCGGTCATCCTCATGACCTTCGATGTTTCGCTCGCATGCCGGTTTCTCCGAGGTCGTTCGTCCTGCCGGCCTCGCTCGTATTGCTCAACCGTTTATTATTATCCTAGCAGCTGCTATCAGCCGTGCTATTCTTATTGTTATTGCTATAACCCTTGTCACGTCTATTGTTACGGGCCTTGCGTCGTCTATTCGCAGCCGCGCCCTGCACCTTACGCCGATGGCCAGGCGCGCCCGGCACCCCAGCAACAGTCTCCTCTCCCTCCGGACGATCTGCCGCCTGCCTCACCGCCGTCTCCCGAGGATAATGGCGCTTCAGTTCCGGCGCCGCAGCCCGAAGCGACGCCGCCTGCATCGGAGCCTGCGCCTCCGGCGACCGAACCGGCTCCGCCCGCAACGGAACCAGCGCCCACCGAACCCGCTCCTCCTGCTACCGAACCGGCGCCTCCCGCTACGGAGCCTGCACCTCCCGCTACCGAACCGGCGCCGCCTGCCACTGAGCCGGCTGCACCTGCGAAGGAGCCCGCCCCGCCTGCGACGGAGCCAGCTCCTCCCGCCGCCGAACCAAGTGACGATTTGGATGATCTCTTCCCGCCTGCTCCTGCCCAACCCGAGATGAAGAAGGAGCCAGCCGATCCGTTTGATGCTCCCGCCCAACCGGAGCCGGCTCCGACTCAACCCGCGCCGAGCAGCGAGCTAGATGATCTGTTTGGTGAGCCGCCCGCAACGATGCCACCGACAGCGACTCCGCCTGCGGCCACACCACCCGCGGCGACGCCTCCGGCAAGCGACGATCCGTTCGGTGCCCCGCCGGCCGCTACACCGCCCGCTGCGGATGATCCGTTTGGCGCTCCTCCGGCCGCGGCACCTCCGGCGAATGACGATCCATTCGGTGCTCCGCCCCCGGCTGCAACGCCGCCAGCGGCTGATGACCCGTTTGGCGCCCCGCCGGCCGCTCAACCCCCGGCGGCGAACGATGATCCGTTCGGTGCAGCGCCGGCAGAGCCTGCCTCTGAGCCAGCCGCAGCTGAAGCGCCTGCGGAGAATGCTGCCGATTCGTTAGATGATCTCTTTG
>CAYWIS010000234.1:0-7711 GCA_964458385.1 uncultured Pirellulaceae bacterium | reverse complement strand
TTTGGCGCCCCGCCGGCTGCGGAAGAACCGGCCGCCGAAGAAGCAAATGAAGTCGACAACGATCCCTTTGGGGCTAACCTGCCGCTTCCGACTCGTTTGTGGACCGACAATACGGGCGCCTTCCGTGTCCACGGCCGCTTGGTCATGGTGATGGAGGATAAGGTTCGTATCTTGAAGGATACCGGCAAGTACACGACCGTTCCTTTGCGGCGCTTGAGCACGACCGACCGGCAGTATGTGGAAGAGTTGGTCGCATCGGTGCGCGACAACATGAGCAATCTGCTGGTGGATCGCTAAGCGGCGAGTTTTTGTCATCGTCTGAGGACCCGGGCAGGCCGCAAGACATTTCCGTCTTGCGGCCTGTTTTCCGTTATTGGCGCGCCGATTGCACTTTGCTCCCTCCATCCTTGGACAACCCGAGGAGCGAATCAACTCTTTCGCAATATAGGGAGACAAATCATGTTGTACTGGGCGTTGTTGTTCCTGATCGTGGCGTTGGTGGCGGCGTTATTCGGTTTCGGCGGAATTGCTGCAGGCGCCGCTCAGATTGCACAAATCCTGTTCTTTGTGTTTTTGGTGTTGTTCATTATCAGTCTAATTGTGGGCGGAATGCGCCGACCATCGATTTAATCTGCCGCGTACATCGCTGCACGCCGTTGACGGCTGATTGCGCGGGTGGCTAGACCTTAGCGGCCATAGTCGCCCATGTCGTAGGTTGACTCGACCACCGGTTTGCAAGAGTTCGCTTTAGGCAACGAAAGTTCTCTCGTATTTAGATCGGTGGGCCCGCTTTTGACGCTGAGTGGCGTGCTCGGATGCGAAACGGATCGAAAGACGTGGTGGGCATTGAAAAAGGGCGCGCGGGTAGTCGCGATCCGTCATAGTAGTGATCGGGGCGGTTGGGAAAACGAAAAAACCAAGCTCTTCGCACGGAGCGTCGTAAACAAGCTTATGGTTTAAAATGGCGTCGTAGTTCTGGAACTGCGACGCCATTGTTTTTTGCAGGGAAGAATGGGGCCTGATAATCTCGCGGTCGCACGCTGGCTGACTTCGCCGGAGGCTGAAACGTGGCTCCGATGGAGTGCAGCCAGCCAGGAGCCACTCGTTGCCCAAGTGCGCTACTTGCGGCGCCACTTATCGGCCGCCCAGACGCATGCTGTCTTGGAATTGGTCGAGCTGCGCCGCCGAGCGGCCGGGAAGTTCTCACGGGCGTCGCAAATGTTTTTCACGCGGCAGGCGCTGGAGCAGTCGACCAGCGAAGTGATTGCCGGCTGGAAAGCTCGCCGTATTACGGAGATGACTTCTTCAGCCGGTAAAGACCGTGTGGTCATTGCCGATCTATGCTGTGGTATTGGCGGCGATTTGATGTTCCTTGCGCAAGCCGGAACCGTGGTAGGTATTGAACGCGACCCTGTGGTGGCGGAACTTGCTCGCGCGAACTTGGCCCTTGTGGCAAGCTGTGGTTCTGAAATCCGCTGCGAGGATGTGCGTAACTTCGATGTGGGCGCCTGCTCCGTCTGGCACCTGGACCCTGACCGTCGCGCTCAAGGGCGGCGCGTCTCCCAGCCCGAGTTTG
This sequence comes from uncultured Pirellulaceae bacterium, assembly GCA_964458385.1. Classification (GTDB taxonomy): domain Bacteria; phylum Planctomycetota; class Planctomycetia; order Pirellulales; family Pirellulaceae; genus JAHWKS01. The sequence goes on along the minus strand of CAYWIS010000234.1, from coordinate 6,135 downwards.
CTGAACCTGGATTGGAAACAATTCAATCGTTTCTTCAACGCAATCCGCAGGGAGCCGTGAAGTTGGCGCCTGCGGGGCACGTTCCCGAAAGCTGGGAGGCGCAATGCGAACGCGAGTGGATTAGCGAGGAGGGCGAGTGCAAGCAACAGGTCGCCTGGTTTGGGCGCCTCATCCGCCGACCAGGACAACGGTGCGCAACCGTGTTATCAAAGCACTTTTCGCCACGCACGCTTTACGGGCAGGGCAAGTCATGGCGCGTTAGCGATCGGATTGGTCAATATCTCTATGAACCCGACGCCGCTGTGCTGGCTGCAGGACTTGCGGGAGATCTGGCCGCGGAGCATGACGCCGCGGCGCTCGGGGTGGACGTGGCGTACTTTACGTCCGATCGATTGACCATCGATGCCGCCTGGTCGGCGTTTCACGTGATCGACGTTATCCCCTTTGACCGCAAACGCCTAAAGGCCCTCTTGCAACAACGCGGCATTGGGCGCGTGGAAGTCAAAAAGCGCGGAGTGGATGTCGACGTCGAACGACTCCAACGCGACCTTCGCACGCCGGGAGAGGAATCCGCTACGGTGCTGATCGCCCCCATGGCTGGGCGCGTAACGGCGATCTTGGCGCAGCGTCTTCCGGCAACCATTGCTCAGGAATAAGCGCATCGTGCGACCCGGACAAATCGTTGCTCGTTATGCAGCAATGCGGCGCCGGGACACGTGTGTTCGGGATAATGTATTTGGCAACGCATCGAAGGACGGCGTGGCATACCTAGCCGTTGAAATCGCCACCATCGTTAGAGCACTGTCGAACGGCAGCTTCGTCGGATCCCTTGTCCATAGCGCCTGTTATGATAGTTGTCCCGAACGCCGAGATCATGGCGGCGAACGATGTTGCGATTGCCAGCAACACAACGGCGCGACCAGGGCAGTGAGCAAGAACGGCCGCCATTGCTTTGACCAGATCGGAGCGGAGGCAAGAAGAACGGCGAGACGGCAGGCAGCGTTTGACCGAAGCAAAAAAAGACGCGGCGGGGTCCCCTCAAGCTCCTAGCTATCCCCGCCGCGTGCGTGACCAACGCCCCTCCCCAAGGCGCGGGTGCAAGAAACCCTAGGTCATCGCACCGGACTGTCAAGAATTTTCTGGCGCAGTCATGAGACGACGCACTTAACTACTTTGTGTGAAGCTACTATCGCGCTTGGCTAATTCGCCCAGTCGAGGCCAACGTCCAAGCTGACGGCGGCGTGCGTCAATGCACCAACACTAATGCGCTCAACGCCCGTTTCCGCCAGCGCGCGAATGGTGTGTAAGTTCACCCCGCCGGACGCCTCTAATTCGACTTGAGGATTAATGGCATTGCGGCGAGCAACCGCCTGGCGTAATTCGTCCGGGGTCATGTTATCTAACAAGACAATGTCGGGCCCGGCAGGTAGCACTTGTTCCAGTTGCTCTAGGGTATCGACCTCGACCTCGAATATCATGCGTTCGTACTGCTCATCATTCTGAAGGGTTTCGCGTACGAAACGTCGAGCTTGAGCCAGCGCTTCGGCTGGCGTAGCGGCCAGCTTGCCTTGGGCCAAGTGATTGTCTTTGATGAGCACCGCATCAAACAGCCCGGTCCGATGGTTATGACCGCCGCCGCACCGTACTGCGTACTTTTCCAACCGACGCCAACCGGGCGTTGTCTTACGCGTGTCGTAGACACGCGCGCCGGTTCCGGCGATTGCGTCGACAAAGCGGCGCGTTTGCGTGGCCACACCCGACAGCCGGCCTATAAGGTTCAAAAGCGTACGCTCCCCCGTAAGCAGATCGCGGGTCGAGCCGGCAAGCTCACCCAAGCATACGCCGCTGGCTAGTTCGGCGCCGTCCTCCAGCGCAGGAGTCCAACGCACGTCGAGTTGCATTTCGTCGATGGCGACTTCAACCGCGCGCAACCCTGCCACAACGCCTGACTCGCGAGCCACGATGCGAGCTCGCCCTTGGGCGCCTTGCGGGGCGAGGGCCAGTGTTGTCCAGTCGTATAATCGCTCCAGGTCCTCGCGCACGGCCAAACGTATGATTTGGCGGCAGTCGTCGGCTACCTGAGCGTTCCAGTCCAGTTGTGTGAAGTCGCGCTTCATGTGTCACTCTTGCGTACGGAAGGACGGAAATCGTTGGAGGAGGGGCCCCGTCCATATTCACGAAATGATTGAGGCTGAGGGCTTGGCCGACATACGCTTTAAAAAAATCTCCGCAAGCGACTGGCAGCCCGTAGCTTCGCGCAGTTCGGCCAACGTGCCTTCTCCGGCCAATCGACCACGGTGAAGAAGCCCAAAGCGATCGCACAGCCGCTCGGCTTCATCTAGGCGATGGGTCGTGACGATCACCGCCCGGCCTTCGTTGCGGAGATGGGCGATATAGTCGAACATCTCCTGTGTGCCCAGGACGTCCAGTCCGCGCGTTGGTTCGTCCAAGAGCATGATCGGTGGGTCATGAATCATGGCCCGGGCCAAGTTGACTCGCTGACGTTGACCGGTGCTGAGCACGCCGCACCGCCGGTCCAGGTAGTCGCCCAAGTCCAAAACTTCCGCGACGCGCGCTAATTGGCGTCGGGCGTCAGCGAGCGACAGGCCGTAAATATCGGCGAAGAAGAGCAGCATTTCTCGTGCGGTCAGCCACTGGTATAGTCCCGCGCTGGCCGACACAAAGCCGATACGGCGTTTGACTTCGTCGGGCGCTTCGCTGGTGCGAAAACCGGCCACTTCGGCCCAACCGGCGTCGGGAGTCAACAATCCCAAGATCATTCGCAAGGTGGTCGTCTTGCCGGCGCCGTTCGGACCTAATAGGCCATACACTTCGCCTCCGCGCACAGAGAATGTCAACCGATCGACCGCGACAATTTCCTCATGTCCGGCAGAGAACCGTTTTGTTAGTTCGTGTACGAGTATCATAGGCGCCAACGACGCATGGCCAAGAGCCGGACTTCTTCTGCCAAGGATACACGGAAAACGGCGGGCGGAAAGCCGCCTTTGACGCAATCGCTTACGCTATTGATTTCAGTTCAGTCGTCGTAAGCCAAGACGCCCGTTTGATTTCCCTATAGCGTTTTACCCAGGAACGTGGAAAAATAGTAGGATTACGAATGATGGACGTGGTTCTCCCCGTGGAGTTGGGCGATATGCGATGGACGATGCTCCGGGCGGCGATTGTAGTTTTGGCGACCGCCGTAGTCCTTCCCGCTCAGGAACCTGAGTTGGCCAAGGAGATTGCGCCGGCTGCTTCGCCCGAAGAGATTCAACGTTGGATTCGCGATCTGGACTCGGAACGTTATCAGGCCCGTGAAGACGCCACCGCGGCGTTATTACGGGCCGGTTACGAGGCAGTACGTCCTGTTGCTGACGCCGCTGAGACAGGGGGGCTTGAAGTCGCGATTCGTGCGGTGTTTGTCCTACGCGAAGCTGCTCTCTCGGAAGACACAAAGACGGCGGAGGCGGCAGAGAAGGCGCTGGAGGGACTGTCGCAAACGCGCAGCGTGGCGGCGCCGCGAGCGGCGGGGGCGCTTCAGGCCCTTGCGGAGTTGCGCCGACGGCGCATTCGCGCTCATTTAGCAAGCTTGGGCGCCAAGTTCCAATCGACCCAGCGGTTTCTTGGCGTCGATCCCTATCCTGATTACTTCGGTTTGTGGCTTGATCAGGATTGGAAGGGAACGGATGAGGACCTGGTGAAACTCAAGTTTCTGACGCATATAACCACGGTTACTGTCGATGGACCGCAAGTGAACGATGTTTGGCTGCGGCATATTGCTGAAATGCCGAACCTCATCTCGGTGTCCGTCAAACGGGCCAAGATCAGCGATGACGGACTAACGCAGTTAAAACAAATTCCCAAGCTTCAGGAATTGAACATTTACTATTCGCCCATTGGCGACGGAGCCGTAGAGCACCTAACGGCGCTGCGCGGGCTAACCGTGCTCAAACTCTATGGCGGCGGGTTCACACGCCAGGGAGAGGCGGCCATTAAGCGGGCCTTTGAGAACACCGCCACGGAGCTGGACATGCGCAAAGGCGCCTTTTTGGGCGTGAGCTGCAATCCTCATCCCGCCGGTTGCATGGTCAGCTATGTTCGAGAAGGCAGCGCCGCCGCCAAAGCCGGGCTGCAACCGGGCGACGTCATTGTGCGGTACGACGCGAAGAAAGTTGACGATTTCGAAGGTTTGACTGCGTTGATTGCTGAACATATGCCCGGCGAAACATCCGAGTTAGAGATCCTTCGCGGTACCGTTACCTTGAAGAAGAAAGTTACTCTGGGGCAATGGGAGTAGCGATATGACCGAATATGGCCGGTTATGGCGGGCGTTACTTGCGGTGTTGTTGGCGATCTTTGCCGCCCCGGCCGCCCTAGGGGATGCACCTTCCAAGTCGCCGTCCTTAAAGGGAGATCCCCAGGTACGTCCCGCTGCCGACGGCAGCTTGTTTAATGGGAAGGACTTGACGGGTTGGCACGCTCCCCAGACCCAGGATTTCCAACATCAGAAGGCGGTTACCGTCGAGGACGGCGCCCTGGTGCTCGCTATGGGACAGCCTGCCAGCGGCGTGGTGTGGAAGGGGCAACCTCCACGCGAGAACTATGAAATTTCGTTGGAAGCCCGCCGCCTGGAGGGAAACGACTTCTTTTGCGGACTTACGTTTCCCGTAGGAGACTCGTATTGCACGTTCATTGTCGGCGGTTGGGGCGGCGGGACGACGGGGCTCTCTAATCTTGACGGCTACTCAGCCGTTGAGAACGAAACCACCGGATACTCCGAGTTTCAACAAGGGCGTTGGTACCGTATTCGCGTCCGGGTGACGAAGGAAACGGTATCCGCCGCCATCGACGATGAGGAACTCTTCAACGTTACCCGCAAAGACCGGAAGTTTTCGGTATGGTGGGAGCAAGAACCGATGCGACCGCTGGGAATCGCAGCGTGGCGCACGAAGGCTGCTGTCAGAAATATCCGCTTGACCTCTTTGAACCACGAGGCGAAGGATCGTTCCTCCGCCCAAGAGTAAAATCCCTCTCACTCTGCTGCGGGCCATGAAATTTCGAAAGATTCTATTCCCCACGGATTTTTCCCACTGCAGCGACGCGGCGCTTCCCCTGGCTACATCGTTGGCGCGCGATTCGGGCGCTCGCCTGTTGATCGTGCATGTCGAAGAACCGCCCATGGCGTACGGTGGCGGCGAAATGTATTACGGAATGCCTAACCCCGTGGCGGATGACCTGCGGGCCATGCTGCAGAAGATCAAACCGACCGACCCCAATGTTCCGTATGAACACCACTTGGTGGTTGGCGACCCGGCATTGGCGATCTGCGATCTCGCAAAGAGTGAAGGAGTCGATGTGATCGTGATGGGCACCCACGGCCGCACGGGGATTCGACGGCTGCTTATGGGAAGCGTAGCGGAAGCGATCATCCGCCACGCTCCCTGCCCGGTGTTCATCATGAAAGAACCGCACGGCGAAGGGTAGAGCGCCGCGTTACCGTGTGGAGGCAGCTTGGGCAAGCTTCTCACGGCCTTGAAGAAGCAATTCGGCGGTTTCTTCCCAACCAATGCAACCGTCAGTAATCGAAACCCCGTACTCTAGCTTCTTCGGGTCTTCGAGTTTTTGTGCGCCGGGCTTCAGGTTGCTTTCGAGCATCATCCCAAAGATGGTGTCGCTTCCGTTGAGACGCTGCCCTAAGACGTTGTTCCAGACTTCCGCCTGACGACGGTAATCCTTATTGCTATTGGCGTGGCTGCAATCGACCATGATCCGCGGCGGTAGGCCGCGCTGCTGCAATTGGGCCGCTGCATGGGCGATTTGCTCGGGTCCGTAGTTTGGACCGTTGCGTCCACCACGGAGAATAAGGTGCCCGTACGGGTTGCCGGTGGTGTGAACAATGCAGGTGTGGCCCGAGGGATCAATTCCCAGAAAATTGTGCGGGGAGCGCGATGCGACCAGGGCGTCGATCGCCGTTCCGATTTCGCCGTCGGTGCCGTTCTTGTAGCCCACGGGCATCGAGAGGCCGCTAGCCATCTGCCGGTGCGTCGGAGACTCGGTTGTCCGAGCGCCAATGGCGGCCCACGTTACGAGATCAGCAATGTATTGAGGTGTAATGGGCTCCAACATCTCGGTTGC
>CAYWIS010000233.1:2583-9252 GCA_964458385.1 uncultured Pirellulaceae bacterium | reverse complement strand
CGGCGCCCACGGCCGACGCCGCCGAGATCACCGAGGCGTTCATCGAGCGCGAGTCGATCACCGTCAACCTCTCGGAAAAGGGCTGGATACGGGCGCCCAAGGGCCACAACGCGCCGATCGACGACAAGGGGTTCAAGGCCGGATACCTTTCGGCGACCTTCCTCAAGGGCTCCGAAGGTGAATGCTGGACGCGGTTCGGGCGCAACCACGCGCGCGAGGCACGCATCCGCGACTTCGTGCTCGGGCTGGGTGCGCGCGACCAGACCGCCTTCTACCGCGCCTTCAAGACCATGGTGGACGGCAAGTTCTCGCTGCCTTCCAAACTGTGGGGCTACTCGAAGCTCGGCGTGGTGGCCGCCCGCAACTTCGGGCATGCCAAAAAGGTGTTCCGGGGGTGACCGCCGTGCCGGCGGGCGGTGCGGTCACCGGCCGCGGCCGCCGGGCCGGCGCCCGCTCCCCCTTCCAGGTGTCGTGAGTGGGTGAGGCGGAAGAGACCTGGCCGCAGTTCTTGGCCGACTGGCGTCGCGGCGATTACTGCTCCCGCTACGAGCAGGCCGAACGCACCGACATGACCCGTGTTCCCTGCCCCGTTACGATCTGCTCCGCACCAGCGAGTACATGTTCGGCAGCGTGCAGTTTTCGCGCGGGTGCCCGTTTCAGTGCGAATTCTGCGACATTATCGTCACCTTTGGCCGCCGGCCACGGCTTAAGACCTCAGCACAGGTGATCGCCGAGGTGGAAGGTTTGCTGCGGTCAGGCCTGGATTTGGCGTTTATCGTGGACGACAACCTGATTGGCAACAAACAGGCGGTCAAGACGCTCTTGCGCGATCTGGCGGCGTGGCAGGAGCGGCGATCCTACCCGATGACGTTCTTCACCGAAGCGTCGCTCGATCTGGCCGAAGACGACGAATTGGTGGAGTTGATGGTCCAGGCCAATATCCAAAGCGTGTTCATCGGCATTGAAAGCCCCAACGAGGAATCGCTGCGCGAGACGAAAAAACTCCAAAACGTCCGAGAACGCGGCGGCACAATGCTCGACAAGCTGCATAAGATCCAACGCCTGGGACTGGAGGTCTGGTGCGGCATGATTGTGGGCTTTGACCACGACGACGCCAGCATTTTCGACGCCCAGTTACGTTTCTTGCAAGAAGCACGCGTCGTCCACGCGATGGTGGGCATGTTGGCGGCTATTCCCAAGACGCCGCTGCACGCTCGCTTGGCGGCTGCCGCACGTTTGGATGACGGCGACCCGCCCGCGTTCGGCACGAACGTCGTGCCGCTCAAGATGAGTCGCGAAGAGCTGCGCGACGGCTATCTGCGGGTGATGCGGGAACTGTACGAGCCTGAAGCGTATTTCGACCGGATCGACAGCTTGTTCCTCGATCCGACGTTTCATCCCGGCGCCGCTCAGCGCGCGGCCTGGCGTCGTCACTGGGGACGCGGCGTTCAAGCGCAATTGCTCTATGCGCTACGGGCCGGAGTGATCTTTCGCCGGCTGATGCGTCGCGTGGAGTCGCCAACACTGCGGGCCGAGTACCGCCGTCGTGTGCGGCGCGCCTTGTGGCGGCGCCCCGATCCTTACTATGCGTTTGTTTACACGCTCAAGGCCGCCTTGCATTACCATTACCACCAGATGTTGCAAGGCATGAAGCAAACAGACCGGGCGGTATTGAACACGTTCTAAGACCCTGGCGATCCGAGCGCCTCTTGCACTCGCTTGGTCAGTTCGTCGGTCGAGAGGGCTTCGATCAGGAACCGTTTGTGGGGCGCGGTTTCGCCCGAAATGAGCGTGATCTGCGACTTTCGCAGGCCGAGTTTCTTACTGAGCAGGTCGATAATGGCCTTATTGGCCTTTCCTCGCTCGGGCGCCTGCGTGACGGCGACCTTGAGCGCCCCTTCGTGGACGCCTTGCAGGTCGTTGGTTCGTGCGCCGGCTTTGGCTTTGACCGCCAGAATGACGCCTGTTGCGGTGGTTTCCAGCTCCAGCATGGTTTTGCGCCCTTTCTCCGATGGCGGGCGATGCGCCTAGACGCACTCGCAGCCTTCGAACAACGCCGAGCCGACGCGGATGAGGGTAGCGCCTTCTTCAATCGCCAGGTCGAAGTCGCCGCTCATGCCCATCGACAGTTCTTTGAGTGAGATTTCGGGCGGACACGAAGCAGCCAGCCGGTCACGCAGCGTACGCAACGCCGCGAAATCCTTCCGGGCCTGCTCGCGGCCGCCGTACAGCGAGGCCATGGTCATCAGCCCCTGCACTTGGATGTGACGCAGGCTCGCAATTTCGGATAGCAAGGGCTCGATCTCGGTGGGCGAGAAACCGTGCTTGGCGGCGTCCCCCGAAATGTTGATCTCTAGCAACAACGGGGTAATGCGGCTTTGACGGGCGGATTCGTCGTTAATTTCTTTGAGCAGCCGGAGGCTGTCGCCGGCATGAATGAGCGACACCCAAGGCAAGGTCCGCCGCACCTTGTTACGTTGCAAATGGCCGATCAGATGCCAGCGCACGTCTTGAAAGGTCGACAACTCGGCCTTGCGCCACAATTCCTGGGGGCGGCTTTCGCCCAAGTCATGCACGCCTGCCGCAACCAGCGCGGCGGTTTCCTCAGGGCCGACGTACTTGGTGACGCCGACCAGACGCACCTTGTCGGGCGAGCGGCCAGCGCGCTGCGCCGCTTCGGCGATCTGCTCGCGGATTCGCGTCACATTTTCGGCAATTTGTGTTTCCAACCGACTCATGACTCCCGCCTTTCAAGGCTTGCTGCGCCCCTAGACGCTCGCTTACTCGCTGGAGATCGACACCAGCTCGTCGGCGTAGCCTTGCGACGTGAACCGCGCCGCGACGAACTCGCTAGCCAGGTTCTGACCCAAAACTGTCCGGTTGGCCGCCTTGGCCAACGAGCGATAGAACAGCCACTGCTCAGCCGCAACTTGCACGCGGTAGCCGACCGCCACATCGGCAGGCTGAATCGTTAGCCGTTCGGCCACCGTGAGCCGTCGCCAGGTGCGTTCTTTCTTCAACCGCCGCGTCGACAGATCGAAGAACAGCGGGGCGAACAGCGCTTGGCCGGCGGCAGTCATCTTGAGCGTTAAACCTTGTTCGCCGGCTTCCAACTCCCCGACACCCCGCTCGCGCCGCCACTCGGGAAGCGCCAGCGGCAGCACAGTGGCCAGCGGCTTGAGCCCGTGCAGGACGCCGTCGCGGGTTTGGTCTTCGCCAATGAACGTCACGCTCGAAGCCAGCGGCGTGACTAAGCGATACTCTATTGTACCCCGCGTCTTGCCAAGCACGGCGTCGGCGACGAACAGAAAGGTGTCTTTGCGGGCCAGAAGCATCTGCCGCTGGACGCGCCATCCGCCCAAGAACGACATTTCGACTTCCAGATAGTCCACGTCCTCGTCCGACACCCAGCATACTTCTTCCCAATCGCCATCTGGCTCGAGTGGCTGACCGTCGATCACCACTTGCGGCGCCCACGGGCCCGAGAACACCACCTGGCTGCGGTTGGTTAGCTCGGCTGGCAGCGAACGTTCGCCATAAGCGACAACCAACCGCGGCGCAAGCCGTTCGGCTGCGGGTTGAAGAAGACCTACTTCCGCCCATTCCGAATGAAACGCTGACGCGGGGCCGCGCCGGACGGGTTCGCGCGGCGCTTTGCGGAGCGGCAACATGGTGTGGGCCAACGCCTCGTCTTGGGCGTCGTCGGATAGGGCAAGTGCGGCTTCGAATAATTCCGGCCGCCACGCCCCTGATTCATCCGTGGTGAGCAGCGCCCCACCATCAGGCCGCGAAAGCTGAATGGCCCTCTGCACAAGCCAGTTGTATTGCACTCGCGCCTCGCGGGTGTAGCACTCCTTGCCTTTTTCCCGAGCCAGGATTCCACACCGAGTCCACAGCGCCAATAGCGGACGCAGCAGCGGCAGATGGCTGGCCGAGGGGACCCCTTCTCCGTCGAGCAATTCGACCAATCCCGCCGAAAGCGTTGTACTCGCCGGTGTGGCCAGACGCCGGCAAACCTCCAATTCTGAAAATTGATAGGCCAGCGACCAAGGCAACTCACCGCCAAGCAAGAGACGGCCAAGGGGATCGTCGTCTAGCGAGATGGCCGCCGACTCTTCGGCCGCCCTGACCAGAGATTGCAGCACCGTCCGCCAGGCTTCGGCCGTCATTACATCCGCCAGACGCGGCAAAAGGTGCGCCCACGCCAGGCATGTGAAGCCAAAGGTAGCGGCGTCGTCCGTTGGCCGATGCGGTAACGCCTCGGCGGCGCGAGCCAGTTCCTGAAGCGCCGCCACGTCCAGTTGCGGCGCCCGGCCTGCAGATTGCAAAAGCTGCGGGACTTCTTCTCCGCACCGCACGGGCACGGACCAGGCAAGCGGCGTTTTTTGCCGTGGCGTCAGTTCCGCCCAGGGGCGAGGCAAGGGGCGGTTTCTTAGGTGCGCACGCCACGCCTCCCAATCGCCGTCGGTGAGCGCGGTGTCCCAGACGCCGACTTTTCCCGACGTGGTGCGGCGCTGGGCCGACCGGAAAGACGTTCCACGAGCGGCGTTCGACGTGGCGGATGAGCGATCGGGCATAAACAGGCGGAAGGCAAAACGGATAGAATAAAGACAGTTTCCGGAATTCCGAGGGCCCCCACACGCCCTGTGCTGGCGGAGCCGTTATCAGCAGTTCGGGCGACGGCATGGGCCTGGAAGTCTTATTCGGTCCAATCGGTTGCAACACCCCACGTCTTAGGACCGTATAAGGTTCTAGCCCCTCCGCTTCTGCGGGAGTCCCAAGGAAACCTAACGGAAAGAGGTATACTACCAGGGAAGCCGCCGCGTCGATAAGGGCGGCCGGCCGGTCCTGAACGCACCAAAGGTAGTTCGATCATGAAGATGCGTTGTCTGTCTTGGTTTGCGATTCTTGTTGTCGCGGTGCTGGGCGTTTCAACGTCGGCCTGCGCTCAGGACTCGGAGCCTGCCGCTCCCAAGCCTTCTACTTCCTCGCCCACGGCGAAAGCTCCGGCGAAAACGCCGGCTCCGCCGCAGGAATCCTCGGAAAAGGATGCTTCTGCCGCAAAGACGCCGGCACCGCCTTCGTCCAAGCCTGGTGAACCTGACGAAGCGGGGCTGGTGCGCATTGGCACGGACGACGCCGTATGGATTCACCCGCAACGGAAGCTTGTGGTGGTCGAAGGGGAAGTCGCCTTTCGCGAAGGATTTTTGGAAATGTTCGCCTGCCCCAAGGGGACCAAGGAGCATGAATCGTTAGTGGCGGTCAACAGCAAGGCCTATGTGGTTCACGCGGCGCTCCTGGCGGTGGGAGCCGTGCCGGGCGAGCCGGTGCAGTTCGTTCCCGAGTATCGGCCGGCGTCGGGCACGATCATCGACATCTACGTCCTTTGGCGCGACGCCGAGGGTAAGAAGCACTCGGTCCGGGCGCAAGAGTGGGTTCGGAACACTAAGACCCAAAAACCTATGGAGCAGGATTGGGTCTTTGCCGGCAGCGGCTTCTGGACCGATGAAGAAACCGGCACAAGGCATTACTACGCCGAACAGGGCGATTTGATCTGCTTGTCCAACTTCTCCACCGCGACGCTCGATCTGCCCATTGCCAGCTCGCAATCGAACGATCAGTTGTTGTTTGAGGCCTTTACCGAGCGTGTACCGCCCAGGGGAACAAAAGTGCGGTTGGTGCTGATTCCCCGTCTGAACACCGTGCCGAAGAAGGCGCCGCAGCCCGAGAAGCGGCCGACCGCCGGTTAGGGAATTGCGCTAAGTCTTGGCAAGGGCAGCTTCTAGGCGATCGATCAACTCGGCCTGGGCGACATTGATTTTCTTTCGGGCCGTTTGGGGATCGAACCACGCGCAGCGGTCGACTTCGGGATAGGTGATCCACTTCCCCGAACCACGCGGCCACTCCAGATCCATCGTGTTGCTGGTGGTTTGTGCGGGGTCGGCGTCGCCTTCCCAGGCCCAGGCATGGACCGTCTTGCCGCCGCGCTGACGGATGCTTCCCAGTGGCAAGAAGGGTGGTTGCGGCTTGATGCCGGTTTCTTCTTCAAACTCGCGGCACGCAGCGGCCAGCAACTCCTCTCCTTCGTTGACGACTCCCTTGGGAATGGTCCAGGCGCCAATGTCCCGCTTTTCCCAGAACGGCCCTCCTGGGTGGGCCAAAAACACCTCGAGCCCCCCGCCTTTGCGGCGGAACAGCAACAACCCTGCGCTTAACATCGCCCGCTTCGCCATTTCAGCAAAGTACGCTGCTGGCCAGGATTGGGGAAGAGGCCCAACAGGCGAAAAAATTCCTTGCCTCGTCTTGGTTCCGTATATTGTCGCCTGATGTTCTTCTAACAAGGGCCGTGCTTCTCGAAGGAATCGTCGTACGGAGGAACTCGCGCGATTGGCAAAGATGGGCGAACGGCGCCTCGACAAGAAATTGCAAACCTTGCCCTTGGTGAGTGGAATTGCACCGGCCGAACATGGCGAAACGGAATAGTCCGGCAAACGGGATCGTGCCGGCTGGCGGAGGGCTAATCGGCAAAACCCAGCATGGGGCAGAGGATCCGCAGACCACCCACGATCACCAGCAAGCCACACAGGTCAAACAGCAGGCCCGCACGGACCATTTTGGGAATGGGCACCAACCCCGAACCGTAAACGATGGCGTTGGGCGGCGTCGACA
>CAYWIS010000233.1:0-2573 GCA_964458385.1 uncultured Pirellulaceae bacterium | reverse complement strand
ACCGGCAGCATGAACCCAAAGCTAGCGCCCAGACATGCCCCCAGCGCCGGCGGGACAGGGTTGACGCCCGCCGATTGGGCCATGGCGATTACCGCAGGGATGACCATGTTCGCGGCTGCAGTGTTGGATGACGTTTCGCTAAGAAAGATACCCATCGCCACAGCCACGGCTGTCAGGCCCCAGAGCGAATCAACGCCCGTCACGCTCGTGACGCTGCGGCCCAGGGTTTCGGCGACCCCGGTGGAGAACATCAGCGCCCCCAGGCTGAGACCGCCGCCGAAGAGGAGAATAGTTCCCCATTCGATCTTTGTCGCTTCGCTCCAGGGGAGCGTGAATTCGCCTTCGCGCAGGTTGGTGGGCAACATGAAGAGCAGCGTCGCCGCCAGGAGCGCCACGACCGACTCGGGGAGACGCTGGGCCAGGAATGTCGCCAACGCATGGTCTTTGCCGAGGAGCAGAGGCAACACGCCGGGCAAGATCCAGAAAGTGACCGCCACGCCGAACGCCAGCAACGTGTTCCGCTGGCCGGCGGTCCACGGTCCCAGCGCGTCGCGCTGACGGCGCAGGTAGCGGTTCAAGTCGGCGGCGTGCCCCGCCGTGGTTACGGCGCCTGGATGTAAGACTGAAAGGATGGCAAACAGCGTGAGGCTCATCACGGCAAACAACGGCAGGGTGAGCATCATCCAGGTGAAAAAGCCAATTTCGACCCCCGCCAAGTTGCGAATCAAGCTCATGGCGATCAGGTTCGGCGGCGAGCCGACCGGCGTGGCGACGCCGCCAATCGAAGCCGCATAGGCTACCATCAGCATCATTCCGGTGGCGAACGACCAGGAACGGGCATTGAGTGTCGTGGGGGGCTGGCCGCCGTTACGCACGTCGTGCAGAGCTTGCAGCACGCCCCAGGCAATGGGCGTCATCATGGCCGCGGTGGCCGTGTTGCTGACCCACATCGACAAGAGCGCGGTGACCAGGCCCATGGCCGCCATCACGCGGGCCGTTCCGCGACTGACCCACGGTAGCGATAGAATGGCCAACGCCAACCGGCGATCAAGCTGATGGACGGTCATCGCCCGCGCCAGCATAAAACTTCCGATAAACAGAAAAACAATGGGGTCGGCAAAAGGAGCAAAGACCGTTTTGGCGTCGGCCACATCGAGCAGGACGCATAGACAGGCGCCAAGCAGCGCCGTAACCGGCAGCGGCAAGGTTTCCGTCATCCACAACACGGCTACCGCCGCCAGCACAGCCGCCAGGCGTTGGCCTTGCGGGGCTAAATGACCGGCGGTCAATAGGTAGGTTGTGAAGAAAGCGACCGGCATGAGCACGACCCCCGCCACGCGCCGCCATCGCTCAAAACGCTCTTCGCCCGCCGAGAGCACCCCTTCGGTTGAACCAATTTCTTCGGCGTCGTGTACAGAAATGGTCATGATTCCTTTAAGCAAAGTTTCTCTTGCCGTGGCTTGTCCCGATGCTGGGCTTGCGTCACAGGCCGTCGCTTGGCGCGATCGTCTTCGGCAACGCTGGGAAACAGCTGCTGCCGTTCCTCGTTTGGCCCCGCTCCGGCGCCGCATCCGTTGCGGAAAGTAGCAATCTCACCTGCGGAGACGCTGAACCGTGATGACGCCAACCTACATGGGGAGGCTTCCGGTGTGCCGGCCCCCGAATACACCGCATGGGGCAGGTCTTGTCAAGCTGATTGCATAGAAACGCTGCCTGGCGTCGGCAGGGCGAGATGCGCAAAAACTGGTCCTTTCGCGAGGGGGACGATATATTGAGACCCGATTTTCGCTCAACCTTTTTCGCGTTAGCAGAGGTTTCATGCCGCGCGCTACGCCGACAGTTTGCACTCCGGCCGAGGCCGTCGCTTTGATTCACGAAGGCTCCACGGTGGCCGTGGGGGGCTTTGTGGGGGCGGCTCATCCCGAGGCGCTTACCGCAGCCCTGGAACAACGGTTTCTTGAAACAGGCCATCCGCGCAACTTGACGCTGCTCTACGCCGCGGGGCAGGGCGATGGCTGTTCTCGGGGCTTGAACCATTTGGCGCATGAAGGACTGGTGCAGCGCGTCATTGGCGGCCATTGGGGATTGGCGCCGGGGCTTGGACGCATGGCTTTGGAAGGGCGCATCGAGGCGTATAACTTTCCCCAAGGAGTCATTTGCCAACTGCTGCGTGATATTGCCGCCGGCCGCCCCGGCTGCATTACGCAGGTGGGGCTGGAGACGTTTGTTGATCCGATCCATCATGGCGGTCGCCTGAATGAGCGTACGCCGCCAGGGCTTGTCGAACGTGTGACCTTAGGCGGCCGCGACTGGCTTTGGTACAAGGCCATTCCCATTAACGTCGGCCTGATTCGCGCCTCGGCTGCCGACCGCTGGGGCAACCTGCTCATGGACGAAGAAGCCATTGTTGGCGAGGTGCTGGCCATTGCCCAGGCCGCTCGGAATTGCGGCGGGGTGGTGATTGCTCAGGTCAAACGCCTGCTAGACAAACCTGCTGCGCCACAGCGAGTTCGCGTGCCGGGAGTGCTGGTCGATCGGCTGGTGGTGGCCGAGCCTCATCAGCACGAACAAAC
>CAYWIS010000232.1:0-9331 GCA_964458385.1 uncultured Pirellulaceae bacterium | reverse complement strand
CTACCGATCCAGCGCGATGGTTGCCTTGTGGGCTTGATCTCCATCGGCGACGTAGTCAAAGCACAATACGACCAGCTTTGCACCGAGAATCATTTTCTCAAAGAGTACATTCAAAGCTGAAACCAAGCCTCATTTGGGCCCCGTCCACTGGACGGGGCTTTTTTGTTTTACCGGAACATACCCTACATCATTCCGAAGCCCCCTTCTGCAAGACCCCACCCCCACGGCCCCGCCTTCTTTGAGCGCCTCGTTTCGGCCCAAATGGGGCTGGCGCAAAATCGCCATAGCGGCGTTTTCCCATCTCCGCTAAACTTCCCATCACTGGATAACAGGTTTCATTTGCCGTGCAGGCGCGCTGTATCCATCCTGGCCCGCCTAATCAGGACGTTGGAAGACGGCCTGGTGCGGAGCAGCCAGGAAGGTTGCGAGCGTGGCTGAGAGTAAAGGAACTCCACCTGCCTTGAAACCAGCGACCGCATGCTGACGGTCGTAACGTGCGACACACGGAGGTGTTTATGTCCGGCGAGCCGTTTCGCTTTTTGCACGCCGCCGACTTCCATTTAGAGCGGCCCATGGAAGGGTTAACCGAAGTCCCCGAGCATCTGCGCGATGTGTTGGTGGACGCCCCGTTTGAGGCCGTCGATCAAGTCATCGACACCGCCCTGGTTGAAGAAGTAGATTTTGTCGTCCTCTCGGGCGACATTCTTGACTGTCGCGCGGCCGGCCCGCGGGCTATGGCGTTCTTGGTAAACCAGTTTCAGCGTTTGGCGGATCGCAACATTCCCGTGTATTGGGCCGGGGGAGAAGTTGACCCGCCCGACCGCTGGCCTGCCGCCGCCCGCCTTCCTTCGAATGTGAAGGTTTTCCCGCCGCGCAAGATCGAGGAAGTTCATTTTGCCCGAGGCGAAACCACGCTTGCCGTAATACGCGGCGCCAGTTGCGACGAGCGGCAATCGCCCACTCCTGGTGATTTTCGCGTTGGTAACAAAGAGGCGTTCTCGCTGGCGGTGGCCCATGGAAAATACGAAGCCTCGTCGTTCGCCAAACAGAAAATGGATTACTGGGCCTTAGGCGGACAGCACGAGTACAAGGCGCTATCGACGTCGGCGCCTGTCGCCATTTATCCTGGCACGCCGCAAGGCCGGTCTCCTGAGGAAGACGGCCCGCACGGATGCGTACTCGTGCACGTCGATGAGCGTGGCCAAGCTCGCACAAAGAGCGTTCCGACCGACGTTGTGCGTTGGCGTCGCGAACGCGTGACTTTGCGTGAGAATGCGCGTCGCGACGACTTGGAAAAGATTCTGCGCGAGCGAATACAGTCGTTCGTTAATGAGGCGGCTGGCCGGCACGTGCTCGTGGCATGGGAAATCGCTGCATCAGGACGTTTAGCGTCGGAATTGCGCCGCGGCGACACCGCCAAAGAGATTATCACCAAGTTGCGATCCGATTTCGGCCATCGCAGCCCTGCCGCTTGGACGGTATCGCTAGATGTCGAATCCCCTGCAACCCTGCCCGACGACTGGTTCGAGGAAGATACGATTCTGGGGGACTTCCTCCGCGAAGTGCGCAAGGTAGAACGCGAGGGGCGACGCCTCGAAATTGAATCCCGTATACAAGCTGACAACCTGCCCGACGTCCTGACCGCTCTGCTGAAACTTCCCGACGCGGCGACGGCCAAAGAAGCCCTCCGCGAAGCCGCCCTTTTAGGAGCGGAACTATTGCGGGGCGAAGAACTGTAACTCCCCGCCTTTGTTTCTGTCACGCCCCGCGTAATTTGCGCTACCAAAGATACCAAGTCCCACAACAGGCGACGCGATCTTTCGCCGGTTTCGGGTGACGCCCATGAAAATCACCGATATTCACGTTGATGGCTTTGGAGTATGGAACGGCCTGGAGATCCCCGATCTTCAGAACCGGGTAACTGTCTTCTACGGCCGAAACGAAGCCGGAAAGACCACACTGCTCCAATTTGTGCGGACGGTGCTCTATGGGTATTCGCCCGAGCGGCGCCGTCGTTACCATCCGCCCTTGCATGGCGATTCAGCGGGCGGTGTGCTAGGGGTCAGCAGTCCTAGCGGCGTGTTCAAGATTCATCGACGAGCCGAAGGCCGCGGCGTCGGCGACGTTATAATCGAAGGCCCCAGTGGGGCTACGCAGGGTGGACACCTGCTCAATATTCTCTTGGCCGGCGTAGATGAAGCCACATTCAATAACGTGTTCGCCGTCGGCCTACGTGAGATCCAAGAACTAGGAACGCTTGACGACACCGAAGCCGCCGACCGGCTCTATAACCTGACAAGCGGCTTGGACCGCGTATCGCTGGTGGATGTGATGCGCGACATCGACGCGGCCCGACAAAAGCTGCTCGCCGACGACGGGTCCGGTGGAGAATTGCTCCGCATTCTTAACGATCGTGAAAAGCTGCAAGGCGAGATTGACCGCCTTTCTGGTCACGGCCGGCAATGGGCCAAACTCGGCGCTCAGCGTGACGCGGTCGAACAAGAAGTTGCCCGTTTTGACCAAGCGATCAAACAAATTGAGCAACAGGGCCGGTTACTGGAAGTAGCAATCCAAGTACGCGACGTCTGGAAGCGCCGTCAAGAAGCCCTCGAGGAATTGAGCGAACTTGAGCCGCTTACCGAACTTCCCGAAGACGCAATCGAGACACTCGACCGCCTCAATGCCGAGATCGCAGAACATCGCCAGACCTGCGAGAACCTAAAGCGGCAACGGAACGCCTTGCGCGATGAAGCTCGTGCATTGCCGATTGACCGCACGCTCTGGTCGGCTTCGTCACGGGTCGATGCGTTGTGCGAACACGTGCCATGGATCGGATCGTTACACGACCAGATTGGACGGCTTCGCAAAGAGACGGTCGAACTAGAAAACGCGCTCCAAGATAACCTGGACAGCGTAGGTCTGCCCGGCCGCCGCACACCTGACAGCCTCCCCGACATTTCCGACGAGGCGATGCGCGCCCTGCGCGAGCCGGCGCACATCATTCGCGAGCAGACCGCACGGCTCAAGCAATTGCAGCGAGACCGCCACGCCTACCGTCAGGAAGCCATCGATCTGAAGCAAAAGCTTACCGAAGCCCTGGCGCCTTACGGTGGTAAGGAACTGCGTCACGCGCTGGAAGAAGTGGGCGAACACGTGTCGCTCTTGCGACGGCGAGCGCAGATCGACGAGCGCATCGACCAACTCACAGCGCAACGCGCCGAGTTAGCCGATCAGAGCCGGGCCTTGATGGACGACCAGGTGCTTCCGGTCCGCGTGCTCACCGGTTTGGGCGCCGTTTTCGTCTTCGGGATCATGATGATCCTGCTGGCGCTTCTGGGCGGCTACCTGTGGAATATCTCGGCGCCGATGGCGTGGCTCATGGGCTTCATCGGCTTTGTGGGCGCCATGGCCGCCGGGGCCACCAAATTTATGCTGGAACGCTCGGCGCTGGCCGAATTCGAAGGGAGCCGCAAACAATTAGAGCTGTTGAGTCGGCAAATCGATCACGAGAAACGCGAGCGAGACGAGATTGACCGTCGCTTGCCGCGCCGCCCCAATACCAGCCCCGACCTGCCGACTGCCGCACGGTTGGAGGAAGCCGAACGGCGATTACGCGACCTGGAAGATCTATTGCCCTTGGACGCCGCCCGGCAAGCAGCGCTAGCGCAACAAGAGGCAGCCAATGCCCGCGCCACCGAGGCCGCGAACGCAATTCGCGCCGCCCGCGCTAAATGGCGGGAAGAGCTGCGCCGCCGTCAGCTTCCCGAGAACTTGACCCCTAGCCAAGTCAAACAACTCGGAGAGCACATTGACGAAATCGTCCAGCTTCAACACCGAGTTCAAGCCCGCCGGGAAGAACTCAACCAGCGCGAGCGAGAACTGGCGAACCTGCGCGAACGGGTACAGGAAGTTATGGAAGAGCTGGCGTTTGCGCCCCGTGGCCAAACGCTGCAGGATCAGCTCACTGAATTGGGCATTAAGCTGGAACATCAGCGGGAACTGGTCAAACGCCGAACAACGCTCAGTCGCGAGTTCAAAGCTCTGCACCGCGAACACGTGCATTTACTTAAGACCATCGATAAGCTCGAACGCCGCCGGGCGACGCTCTTCGCCCAGGCCGGCGTTGAAGATGAAGCGGGATTGCGCGACTTGGCCGACAAGCACGAACAAGCCGCGCGGTTACGCAAAGAAATAGAGCAGTTGAACAATCAACTGCGCATCATGATTGGCGGACGCGTAAGCGAAGAAGACATCGCCAAGGAGCTGGAGAACCGCGACGAATCCCTCTTGGAAACGCTCTGGGACCAGTCGCAAAATCGGCTCGAGGAGTTACAGCGTAACCTTGCTAAGCAGCACGAGCGGCGGGGCGAAATCATCGCCGAAATGAAAACGTTGGGCGAAGACCGCCGGCTATTGGCGGCCCGACTCGAGTTAGGATGCGTTGAACGCCGTCTGGAGAAGGCGGTACGGCGATGGCGCGTGTTGGCGGTTACGTCGCTGCTGTTAGAAACCATTCGCGAAGTTTACGAACGCGAACGCCAACCCGAAACTCTCGCCGAAGCTTCCGGCTACCTTCAACGTTTCACCGAGGGGCACTACGTCCGCATCTGGACGCCGTTGGGCGATAACGTGTTGCAAGTGGATGACCGCGATGGACGTTCCATGCCGCTGGAGGTTTTGAGCCAAGGCACACGTGAAGCAGTGTTCCTCAGCCTGCGTCTTGCGCTAGCCGCCGCCTACGCGCGACGCGGCGCTGTACTTCCCCTCGTGTTGGACGACGTGCTCGTCAACTTTGACGTGGAGCGGGCCCGAGCCGCAGCCGTGGTATTCCGTGATTTCGCTGAATCGGGTGGGCAAATCCTCGTGTTCACATGCCACGAACACATTGTCGAAATCTTTGGGCAATTGGGAATGGAGGTGCGATTGCTTCCCTCCAACACCAAAGCCAACGCCGTGGTTTATCCTGCCGAACTCGACTTCGGCGACAGTGACGAGGAAGAACTCGCCGCTGAAGAGGTTGAAGTGGACGACTCGATCAACGAGGAATTGGCGCAAGAGGCCGAGTTGGCGCACGACGAGGAGGAGGTAGTCTTCTCGATCGCCCCATCAGAGCCGGAACAAAATGACGACGAACTAGAGCAACTAATCGCTGGCGTGCCGACGGAGGAAGAAGAGCGTCCCTACGTGCCTGAACCAATTGTCTACGCCTCATGGTATCCCACGCTTCACCAGGAAGAGGACGAGGAAGCTGAGGAAGAATCGGCCATCGAAAACGAAGACGCGTCGGTAGCACACGACGAAGGTGAGTACACGCTGGCTGAAGCGCCAGAAACTCCCCGTCCGACCCTAATGCCGTTGGCCGAAGAGCCTTCCGATGAGCCACAGGACGAAGAGTATCGCCTGGCGCCCGAACCGGAGGAGCCGCAGCCCATTCTGATTGCTGCAATCCCCGAAAGTCGCCCTCAAGCGCGCGAACGACTGCTCGCTTGGAACGGCCCCAAAGCGTGGTGGGATTCCGAGTAGGCCGCGCAAAGAGCTCCGCTCTTCATCGCTCAACGAAACTTTGGCGTTGCTCTAAGAAGGTGACCACACTAAGGGTATCTTCGGATAGGCGCTGCCATAATCACGTAGGAGTTTCTCCGTCGACAATACCACAACGCGTCTGACGTTTTCTGATGCTCCTCGCATCCTTACTCGCACGGTAAGGAGATCCAACTAACGGCGCGGCCGTCGAGCATCCGCGCCTTGCTGGTTATCCACCCCAAAACACTTATTCGCGCAAGCTAGTCTGCGGCAGTTAAGAGTCGCACAGTGATCGCGGAGTGTTACCGATTGGCCGGTGGCCCCGATCGTAGCCGGAAGCGATCCGTCCCATGCACGAACACGGCAGCGCCTGGTCAATGGGGACTTAGACCATCAAGGGACGAAGCCCCCACCTCCCGATTCCAGCGGACCTGCGCCTGCACTCGCCGTGGCTCTCGGCCCACCATGTACAGATTGGCGGCCCTTTTCGCAGTCGCATCAACCGCCGTGAATGAGATGTATTGCTTTGCACGTCGCGGTTGGATTAAACTATCAGCTTCATTCCGTACCTTCCCTAGGTATGGGCCGTTTGCTCCAAGTGTCACGGCGGACCATTCGCGGAGCGAGTGGACCATGCTTTCCCTCCCTGACAGCCTACCTTCATGACTTGCCGGTTCCTACTCCTTGCTGGAAGCCTTTTGGCCGTCGCGCTCACAGCGACGCAACCCGTTTCCGCAGAAGAGACGGTGAGTTTCGAACTCGACGTGCTTCCTGTGTTAACCGCTCGTGGATGCAACACGGGAGCGTGTCACGGTAAACAGCGAGGGCAAAACGGCTTTCAACTTTCGCTCTTGGGTTTTGACGCAGATTTTGATTACGCAGCTCTTACGCTCAATGCACGCGGCCGACGCGTGTTTCCTGCGGCTCCCGAGCGCAGTTTGCTTTTACAGAAGCCGACGGGTGAAGCGCCTCATGGCGGAGGCCAACGTCTAGAGCGTGGCGACGCCGATTATGAATTGATCCGTCGCTGGATTGCCCAAGGAATGCCGCGGCGGGTTCAAGGAGAACCCAAGCTGGAGCGAGTCTCGGTCGAGCCAACCGAACTATTAATGGCGCCGGGCGAAGAGCATCAGCTCCGCGTCACTGCGTATTACTCCGATGGCTCCTCGCGCGACGTGACGGCCCGCACCTCGTTCCAATCCAACGAGAGCGCTATTGTAGCTGTCGATTCCAACGGTCTGGTTAAGGCCGGCCCGATTCCCGGCGAGACGGCGATCATGTCGCGCTACATGAACCAGATCGCCGTCACCAATGTGGCCATTCCATTGCCGGGCGAAGCGCCTGCGGAAATCTACGAGAAGCTGCCACGGAATAACTTTATCGACGATCTCGTTTGGCGCAAATTGCAAGCGCTAGGAATCATTCCTTCGGAGCCGGTAGATGACGCCAAGTTCTTACGACGTGTGCATCTGGACCTGATCGGTCGATTGCCAACGCCTGAAGAAGCTCGAACTTTTCTCGCAGATTCCGACCCCGACAAACGCGTTAAGCTCGTTGACTCGCTCTTGGAACGGCCCGAGTACGCCGACCACTGGGCAAACAAGTGGACCGACCTGCTGCGTCCCAATCCCTACCGGGTGGGTATTAAGGCGGTTTTCAATTATGACAACTGGATTCGCGAGCAATTCCGGCAGAACCGTCCTTACAACGAGTTCGTGCGTGATTTGCTGACGGCTCAAGGAAGCACATGGCGAAACGGCGCAACGGTGCTGTTTCGTGATCGCCGCGAGCCGGCGGAAGTTACCACCATGGTCAGCCAACTGTTTCTCGGTGTACGGCTGGAATGCGCCAAGTGTCATCACCACCCGTTCGAGAAATGGGGGCAGGACGATTTCTATAGCTTCGCCGCGTATTTCGCCCGCGTGGGACGCAAAGGTACTGGGTTATCTCCGCCTATCTCGGGCAGCGAAGAGATGATCCTCACGGCGAAGAAAGGTTCGGTTTCGCACCCATTGACGGGTGAAGTCCTTCAACCCCGCCCCTTGTTCGGCGAAGCCCCGGTTGTTGATGAATCGGCCGACCCGCGTGAAGCGTTGGCGGCGTGGATTACCTCGGATGAAAACGAATATTTCGCGCGAGTTCAAGTGAACCGCGTATGGGCAGAATTAATGGGCCGGGGACTGGTGGATCCGGTCGACGACTTGCGAACGACCAACCCGCCAACCAACGAGCCCTTGCTTGCCGCCTTGGCTCAGGAGTTCCGTAATCAGAAGTACGACCTAAAGAAGCTGATTCGGACGATTGTAACTTCACACGTGTACTCGCTCAGCTCGATTCCCAACGAGCGCAATGTGGCCGACGTTCGCAACTACTCGCGGCATTACCGCGAGCGATTGCGGGCGGAAGTTCTAGCGAGCGCTATTGATGACATCACAGGCGTGCCTAGCACCTTTGATGCGATGCCGCCCCGTTCGCGAGCCAATCAGATTTGGACGCACCGAGTAAGCTCTCTATTCTTAGACACCTTCGGTCGCCCCGATCCGAACCAGGATCCGCCGTGCGAGCGCACAAGCGACTCAACGGTGACGCAAACCCTTCACCTGATGAACGCTCCCGCCATTCACGCTAAAGTGACAAGCGACGCGGGCCTGCCCGCCCGTTTGGCCGCGAGCGACAAATCGCCCGACGAGATTATCGATGAGGTGTACCTTGCCGTTTACAGCCGCTATCCCGATGAGGAAGAACGGGCGATCGGTCGGGCGCTGTATGAAGAAGAAGGCGCCAATCGTCGCCAAGTGACCGAAGATTTGTTGTGGGCGTTGTTGAATACGCCGGAGTTTATTTTTAAGGACTAGGAGCCTCCGATTCTCTGTAACCAACCTGTGATCCTGGCCCCGAAAGGGCCATGATTGTGCACCGAGCGACTCTCGGGGGCACATTCAACTTCGTTAACACGACAACCAAGGATTCTCCGAAACTCAGACGTCCGATTGGAAAGGCAATCATCATGAGCGTGCGACGCAACTGCGAAGGGATGACTCGGCGCGATTGTTTGCAACTAGGCCTCGGCGGACTGTTGGCCGGCGGGCTGGTAGGCGCCCTTCGGGCTACGGCGCAAGCGGCTCCGGCGTCGGTGTTGGGAAGGCAGGCTGATAGCTGCATCCTGATCTGGCAAGACGGCGGTCCTTCGCACTACGAAACCTTCGACCCCAAGCCGGAGGCGCCGGTCGAGATTCGTGGCGAGTTCGAGCCGATTCCGACGAAAATTCCCGGTGTGTATTTCTCTCAGCACATGCAACGGTTGGCGGCTATCGCAGACCGGTTTGCTGTGATTCGTTCTATTCGCCATGACCAAGGCAATCACGGCGCCGGCAACCACTACATGATGACGGGCGCCCCGCCGCGAATTCCGGTCGGTTGTGGCGCGTTTGTGAGCTTCCACCCAAGTATCGGCTCGACCGTGGCGCATCAACTGGGAGCGCCGCACGGAATGCCGGCCTACTTCTCAATGCCGCAAATGTCGCGGTCGGGGGGCCCCAATTTCCTGGGACAAAAGTTCGCTCCGTTTGTCGTTTCGGACGATCCGAATAACCCCAATTTCCGTGTCCGCGATGTCGCACTGCCGCGCGGTTTGGACGATGGCCGGTTCCTGGGACGCAAAGAACTGCGTGGAATGGTCGATCGTATGGTGCGCATTAATGACGAAGCCGCCGGGGATCCGGTGACCGCGGGTGATGAGTTCTATCAGCAGGGTTACCAACTGATTACCTCTCCGCAAGCGCAGGCGGCCTTTGATGTACACCGCGAG
>CAYWIS010000231.1:8351-9351 GCA_964458385.1 uncultured Pirellulaceae bacterium | reverse complement strand
TTCGATTCCCGCCGCCCCTGCTTGTTTTAATCCAAACCAACGGTTGGCCTTGCGTAATATCTGCGCGGACCCTCTCCCCACGCGGAGCGGTCGCGGCCGAACGCGGACGACGGCATGCGCCGTGCGAAATGACCATCGAGACGCCACAACGCCGCGTCTCTCTTCGATCATTCCGCCATCCGCTTATCGCTTATCCGCACAATTCCAAGGGACTGTTCAACTGCATCGCAGGGAGCGCGAACTAATCTATGGGTAAAGAAAAAGCCATCGAGTCGCCGGGCCTCCTTCACCAGCTATTTCAGGTGGGAGTCTACAAGCGAGGCCAGGGCCGGATTACCCGACAGGTCACGTTCGCGGCCTTAGGGGTGACGGTCGCCTTGGCCGCCTACTCGCTGTGGAACTTCATGAGGGCCGTATCGTTCCCTCGTAGCTTTCTGGGAATGAACCTGGAAGCTATCGTGGACGCCGGCCAGCTTCGATGGGTGCTGCCTGCGATTGTGTTGCTGGCGGGCTTGTGGATCTCCTACCGCGTGGTCATGTTGCCCCGCTTCGCCGACTTTCTGATTGCGGTTGAAGCGGAAATGAATAAGGTTTCCTGGCCCTCGCGAACCGAATTGGTCCGAAGTTCGCTGGTGGTGATCTTCGTGATTTTTGTCCTGGCGTTCCTGCTGTTCGCCTACGACATTATTTGGCAGGCCCTCTTCAAGTGGATGGGGATTCTTAAGTAGTGCGGCGGCGACGCCCCTCTCAACCAGGTCCAAAGCCGTGATCGACGAGCGGAACAACGTACCCGAAGAAACGGACGAGCAGGCGGCCGATACCTACGCGGCCGACCGCGATCAGGGTGCGCCTGGGCCAGGCGAGGGCGACTCGTCGGCGGCCCTGCCTCAACAGCACGTCACCGCTCCCCCGGATGACGACCTCGAAACGCCGCCGGGCCCCGGCGAGGGTGATTCCTCCGCCGCCCACGGCGAGCCTTCCGAACCCGCCGGCGAAGTGG
>CAYWIS010000231.1:288-8341 GCA_964458385.1 uncultured Pirellulaceae bacterium | reverse complement strand
CCCGCAAAAGAAGAACAAGAAGAAGAGGTCGACGAAGCTCACCGCAAGGATTGGTACATTCTCAAGGTCCAAAGCAACCGCGAAAACTCCATTTGCGATGGTCTGCGGCGGCGAATCAAGATTGCGGGGCTTGAGGAATACTTCGGCGACATTATCGTACCGACCGAAGAAGTGCGAGAATTTAAAGACGGCAAGGCGCGGATCGTCAAACGGAAGCTGTATCCGGGCTATATTGTCGTCAACATGGCGATCAACGAAGACACCTGGTTTTTGATCCGCGAAACTCCGGGTATTGGCGACTTCACCGGAGCCGCGGGTAAACCAACCCCTATGGCCCCGCACGAAGTGGAGCGGATCCTGCGGCTGGCCGGAAAGCTGGAGCGCCCCGACCTGAAGGCTGGCCCTCGCCCGCTTATCCCTTACAAAGTGGGCGACAAGGTGCGGATCGAGGAAGGCAACTTCCAGAACTTCGAAGGCGAAGTGAGCGCCATCGACGAGACGAACGGCCGCGTCACTGTCATGATCCAGATTTTCAACCGCACAACCCCGGTCGAACTGGAGCACTGGCAAGTCAAACCGCTTTAGACGAAGCGGACCGTCGAAGGAGCCCCCGAAGCGCCGCCTGAGCACCGTTCGCTCGCCGCGACTCGTGGGGTTGCTTTCCGTCCGGCGTAGCACATTTCAAGCAATAACCCGAACGTTTTTAACCACCCATGGCCAAAGCAAAGACAGTAACCGGACAAGCCAAGTTCCAGATCCCCGGCGGCCAGGCAACCCCCGCACCGCCTGTGGGTACGTCGCTCGGTAAGTACGGCATCAACTTGGGGCAGTTCGTCCAGCAGTTCAATGACCGAACGCGCGAGTACAACGGCATGCCCTTGCCGGTGGTCGTTACGGTCTACAGCGACCGCACCTTTGAGTTTGTGGTCAAGAGCCCGCCCGCCGCTGCTCTGCTCAAGCAAGCCGCCGGCATCGCTAAGGGCTCAGGCGTTCCCAATCGGGACAAGGTCGGGAAAGTCACCAAGGCCCAGATCGCCGAGATCTACGAGCGCAAGAAGAATGACATGAACGCCCGCGACGCGGAGCACGGCTGCCGCATGATCGCCGGCACGGCCCGCAGCATGGGCATCGAAGTCGTCGACTAACACCGAAACCAGAGGAAGTGACGCGGCGTAAGGGCCCACGCCCCACTGAACCGCCGCTCCGCTGAGTCTGGTTTCGGGCGGTGCAGCTTGATGGCTGCAGCGCGTGCAGGGAGGGTCGCGTGACCCGCCATTAGTTTCCACCTGCTCCCAAGAACGATATGGCTAAACGCTCTAAACGCTACCGCGCCTTGGCGGAAAAGGCGCCCACGAACCCGTTGCCGCTGGCCGACGCGGTTGCGGCCCTCAAGCAGTTCGGCAACGATACGAAGTTTGACCAGACCGTCGAAATTCATATGCGGCTGGGCATTGACTATACCCAGGCCGACCAGTTGGTTCGCGGTTCGGTTGTTCTCCCTCACGGTATTGGACGCACGCAACGAGTCGTCGTCTTCGCTAAGGGCGATTTGGCCGAGGAAGCCAAGAAAGCCGGCGCCGACGAAGTAGGCCAGGAAGATCTGGCCGCGAAGATTCGCGACGGCTGGACCGACTTCGACGTCTGCATCGCCGCCCCGGATATGATGGGCCTGGTCGGTCCGCTCGGCCGCGTGCTTGGTCCCCGCGGCTTGATGCCTTCGCCCCGCGCCGGCACGGTCACGCCTGATGTGGCCCGCGTCGTCAAGGAGTACAAGGCCGGTAAGGTGGAGTTTCGCAACGACAAGGGCGGAAACATTCACGCTGTTGTCGGCAAGATGAGCTTCGACCCCGAAAAGCTCGTCGAGAACATCCAGGCCTTCGTCAACTATGTGCAGTCCCTCAAGCCCGCCGCGGTAAAGGGGACGTACATTCGTAGCATCACGATCAAGGCCACTATGAGCCCCGGCGTACGCGTCGCCGCATAAACAAGGACGGAGGACGAGGTGCAGGGGACCGCCAAGAACCCCCTTGCGTGCTTCGTCCTTTGTACTTCGTCCTTACATCTGTCCTTTGTACTTTGTCCTTGTTTTATGAGCAAATACGTCAAAGACCTGATTACCCGAGACATTGCTGAACGTCTGCGGGGCGTGGAAAACTGCCTGCTGGTCAATGTGATCGGCATGGACTCCACCAGCACGGTTAACTTGCGGCGGGATCTGCGCAGCAAGGGCATCAACCTGCTGGTCGTTAAGAACAGCCTGGCCCGCCGGGCGTGTGAAGGCACGTCGCTGGCGCCCGCCTTTGAGGGCATCAAGGGCACGACCGCTGTGGTTTGGGGAGCCGAGGACATCGTCGCCTTGGCCAAGGAGATTACTCGGCTTAGCGAAGACGAAAGTCTTCCTAAGTTTGAAACCCGCGGCGGCGTGCTGGATGGCGAGCAGCTCACGCCCGAGAAGGTGAAAGAAATCAGCAAGTGGCCCAGCCGCAAGGAACAATTGAGCCTGCTGGTCGGCCAGATTCTCTCGCCGGGCGCCAACCTGTCGGGCGCACTTTTGGGTCCGGGCGGTCTGTTGGCCAGCCAGCTCAAAGAGAAGGCAGGTGGCGAGGATGGCGAAGCCGCTTCGGCCGAGGCGGCTGCTGGATGATCCGTCGCGCCACCCGCGATCCACAATTCGAAGTTTGCAATTCCTTAATACACCCCCCTCCTGTTACGAAAGGTTACTACCATGGCTGAAGGCGCCACGATGGAAGCTCCCGCGAAAAGCTTCTCCGACGAAACGAAGACTCTGGGCGATCAAATTGCCAACCTGACGCTCAAGCAGGCGAAAGAGTTGAGCGACTACCTTGAAGCCGAGTACGGCATCAAACCGGCCGCGGGCGGCGCGGTAATGATGGCTGCTCCCGCCGATGGCGGCGGCGCTGGTGGCGGTGGAGCCGCAGCGGCCGAAAAGACCGAGTTCGACGTGGTTCTGACCGGTTTCGGCGACAAGAAGCTGCAAGTGGTCAAGGTGGTCAAGGACCTCTTGGGCGTTGCCCTGATGGACGCCAAGAAGCTGGTGGAAGGCGTTCCCGCCACCCTCAAGCAGGGCGTCAGCAAGGAAGAGGCCAACAACCTCAAGGCCAAGATCGAAGCCGAAGGCGGCTCGGTCGAACTGAAGTAGTGCGTATTGCGCGGCCGCGAAACCGCAGGTCTTCGGGTCTGCGGTTTCGCGCCGAGAGCCATTCGCCGGGCGGCAGGCCACTGCCGGTGCTTGCGCTTGCGCGCGAGAACTGGCCTTTCCTTTCTTGCCGGTTCTCCCATACAATGAACTTTGGTTCTTCGTTGGAAACGTGGAGCGGGGTCTGCTTGCGCCGCCAGGAGGAAAGGCGGGCAAGGGGCGTGCTCCGTGGAAATTGACCTGCATGTGCGGTTACTCTTGGCGGGTTCGTCCCGCTGGTCCTACTTTTCCCTGGCGGGGCGCGTTGGCGACCGTCACCTCCCAGGGGAACGTGCGCGCTCGTTGAGAGACGTTGCAAATTGGCTTTCCTGCCTCCTGGTTTCGATTTGGCGTGGTTTGCGTCTGCGATCGCAGTCTGCGCCGAGCCGACCATCTGCGAAGCGCCTGCCGCCGCCCTTCGCCGCATCACGGTGTGTCGCCGGTGACCGTTTTCTTTCAGCTAAGTGTCCTTTGTCCCGCGCCTCCCTGCCTCGAGACACGGTGACTTTTTCGTTCGTTTAGGAGCTTTCGCCTAATGGCCGTTCCCGCAGAACGACGGTTAGTTCCCCAGAGCATTCGGCGTTTCGGTAGTGGTCGGGAACAATTCCCGATCGGTAATCTCACCAAACTTCAGACGGAAAGCTATAAGAACTTCCTCCAAGAGGATGTTCCGCCCGAAAAGCGCAAAGATCAAGGCCTGGAGGGGGTCCTGCGCGAGATCTTTCCTATTACCAGCTACACGGAAGATGTGTCGCTGGAATACTTGCGCTACGAGTTGGGTAAGCCCCGCTATACGCCCGAAGAGTGCCGCCAGTTGCGACTCACCTACGGCCGCCCCTTCCGGGTGTGGCTGCGGCTAAACAAGGAGGAGCCCGTCGAGGAAGAAGTCTATCTCGGCGATATTCCGATCATGCTTGGCGGGGGTGAGTTCATCATCAACGGCGCCGAGCGCGTGGTGGTCAGTCAGTTACACCGTAGTCCCGGCGTGGACTTCGTAATGGAGCAAGACCCCACCAGCGACCGGAAACTGCCCAGTTGCCGTATTATCCCAGAGCGCGGAAGCTGGATCGAGATCAATGTCACCAAGAAGGAAAGCCTCCAGGTGCGCATTGATCAAAGCGGCAAATTCTCGGCCATGACGCTGCTGCGGGCCATGTCGCCCAAGTACAGCACCGACGCCGACCTGATCCGGGCATTCTACCCGCCCACGATCGAGACAATCGTCGACGGCCGCTCCGCCGCCAAGATCGAGGGCAAGATTGCGGTGGACGACGTGATCTACCCCGCAGGCACCGACCGGGCGGGCGAAATCATTGTCGACGCCGGCACGAAGATCACCAAGAACATCGCAGAGCTTATCTGCACCTCGGGCGTCAAAGAAGTCGAGGTCATTTCGCCTCCCAAGACGCCGCTCATCTTCAACAGCTTGCAGGACGACAACACCTCCAGCCACGAAGAGGCGCTGTTGCGCATTTATCAGCGATTGCGTCCCGGCAACCCGCCTCAGCTAGAGAAGGCCCGAAATCTCTTTGAGGAGAAGTTCTACGACGTCAATCGCTACCGTTTGGGACGTGTAGGCCGCTTCCGTATCAACCGCAAGCTGAATCTCGATACCCCTGAAGACGAGATGACGCTGCGGCCGGAAGACCTCGTCGAGTCGATTCGGTACCTGCTGGATTTGCACGGCGGCGCGGCCCGCGGCGAAGCGCAAATTGACGACATCGACCACCTGGGCAATCGTCGTTTGCGAACCATCGACGAGTTGGCGTGCGACGAATTGCGTAAGGGCTTCCTCAAGCTGCGCCGCACCGTGCAGGAGCGAATGAGCCTGAAAGATGCGGCCGATATGACGCCGCGCAGCCTCATCAACCCCAAGAGCGTATCGGCGGCGATTGAGTACTTCTTCGGTCGCGGTGAGCTGTCGCAGGTTGTCGACCAGACGAACCCACTTTCGCAGTTGACCCACGAGCGGCGGTTGTCGGCCTTGGGTCCGGGCGGTTTGAACCGCAAACGAGCCGGCTTCGAAGTGCGCGACGTGCACATCTCGCACTACGGACGCATTTGCCCAATCGAAACGCCGGAAGGTACGAACATCGGTCTGATTTCTAGCCTGGCCATTTACGCCAGCGTCGACGACTACGGCTTCCTCATCACGCCGTACCGGGTGGTGAAGAACGGCAAGGTTACCGATGAAACCGCTTGGCTGCGGGCCGATGAAGAGTCGGAAGCCTACGTAGCCCCCGCCGACACCAAGGTGGAGAACGGCAAGCTAGTAGGCATGGTCAATGGTCAGGTGCTGGCTCGGTACCGCGCCGACTTTGAATTGGTCCCGCCCGAGAACGTGCAATACCTGGACGTAGCGCCGAACCAGATGGTAGGCGTTTCGGCGGGGCTGATCCCGTTCCTTGAGCACGACGACGCCAACCGCGCCCTGATGGGTTCGAACATGCAGCGTCAGGCGGTGCCGCTCTTGGTGACCGAAGCCCCGATTGTGGCTACAGGCCTGGAGAAAGATGTGGCCAAGAACTCCAGCATGGTGGTTCGGGCCAAGCGGGCGGGCAAAGTCACCTACGCCGACGGCACGCGGATCGAGATCGGCAGCGACGTGTACCATCTCAAGAAGTTCGTCGGCCTGAACGAGCGGACCTGCCTCAACCAGAAACCAATCGTCAAGCCCGGCGACAAGGTGGAGAAGGATCAGGTGATCGCCGACGGCGCCGCCACCTATAACGGCGAGCTGGCCTTGGGCCGCAACGTGCTGGTCGGCTTCATGTCGTTCGATGGCTACAACTTTGAAGACGCCATCATCATTAGCGAAGACTTGGTCAAACGCGACGTCTACACCTCAATTCACATCGAGGAGTTCGACGTCGAAATTCGTGAGACGAAACTCGGTCGCGAGCAATTCACCCGCGATATTCCCAACGTCTCGGAAAAGGCGCTCCGCAACCTTGATGAAGGGGGCATCGTGCGGGTCGGCACCTACGTGCGGCCCGGCGACATCCTGGTCGGCAAAGTTTCGCCCAAGAGCAAGACCGAGCTGACGCCCGAAGAGAAGCTGTTGCACGCCATTTTCGGCCGGGCGGGCGAAGACGTGAAGAACGATTCGCTGGAAGTGCCCTCGGGCATCGAAGGCATCGTGATCAACACGCAAAAGTTCTCCCGCCGAATGAGCCTCACCGAAGAGGAGCGGAAGAAGTTCGAGAAAGAACTGAAAGAGGTGGAGGCCGAAGGCAACAAGGCCATCGCGCTCGCCTTCGGCGCGATGATCGAAGAAATGGAGAAGGTGGTCGGCAAGGTGCTGACCGACGAGGACGGAACGCCGCTTGTGCGCGACCAGGATCCCAAGGTCATCGCCGAGAATGCGCTCCAGTTCCGCGTGGACACTATTACTCGCAACCTGCGGAGTGAGGAGAAGATCAAAGAGATCGAAAAGATCTACAAGAGCCGCCGCGAAGAGGTGGAGGCCGCCATCGACAACCGCGATCGCAAGCTCAACAGCATGAAGAGCGGCGATGAACTGCGCAGCGGCGTGTTGCAGATGGTGAAGGTCTACATCGCCACCAAGCGGATCGTCTCGGTGGGCGACAAGATGGCCGGCCGCCACGGTAACAAGGGTGTGATCGCCAAGATCTTGCCCGTGGAGGACATGCCGTTCCTGCCCGATGGCACCCCGCTCCAGATCCTGCTGAATCCGCTGGGCGTTCCCAGCCGTATGAACGTGGGCCAGATTCTGGAGACGCACCTCGGTTGGGCCGGCGCAACGCTGGGCTTCCAGTCGATCACGCCCGTTTTCGACGGCGCCGACGAAGAGCAGATCAACGCCTGTCTGGTCGAGGCTGGCCTGCCCAAAAATGGCAAAGTTCGCCTCCGCGACGGCCGCACCGGCGAACCGCTCGATCAGGAAACGACCGTGGGCTACATCTACATGCTCAAGCTGCACCACCTGGTGGACGACAAGGTCCACGCCCGCAGCACCGGCCCCTACTCGCTCATCACGCAACAGCCCTTGGGCGGCAAGGCCCGCTTCGGCGGCCAGCGGTTTGGCGAGATGGAAGTCTGGGCGTTGGAAGCCTACGGCGCCGCGTACATCCTGCAAGAGTTGCTTACCGTGAAGAGCGACGACGTGGAAGGCCGCACCAAGATTTACGAATCGATGGTCAAAGGCGAGAACACGCTGGAGGCCGGCACTCCCGCCAGCTTCGACGTGCTCTGCAACGAGATCCGCGGCTTGGCGCTGAATATTCAGCTTGAAAAACGCCGCTAAACGTCGCCGTTACCTGTCGCCCCAATTTCCGACAGCGAAGAGCCGGGGGCTAACAGCCCCCGGAACCCGCGCCACGTGCCAAATTTATCGCCCCTCCCAGAGGGCTCTGTCTTCCGGAGGCTGCCAGCCTCCGGTTATTGCGATTCAAATACGAGCAGAGAAGCCTAACCAGGAGCAACCGCATGGTCCTCGGCGACACCAACTACGACCGCATTAACGATTACGCCTCGGTGAAGATCAGCCTGGCCCGGCCGCAAGATATTCGCAGTTGGTCCTTCGGCGAAGTCAAGAAGCCCGAGACGATTAACTACCGCACCTACCGCCCAGAGAAAGACGGCCTGTTTTGCGAGCGTATCTTCGGGCCAGAGAAGGACTGGGAGTGCGCCTGCGGTAAATACCGCGGCATGAAGTACAAAGGGATGATTTGCGATCGCTGCGGGGTGAAGGTGACCCACTCTCGCGTGCGGCGCAAGCGCATGGGCCACATTGAGCTGGCCGCGCCGGTGGTCCACATTTGGTTCTTCAAGGCGATGCCCAGCCGCTTGGGCAACCTGCTGGACATGCGCACCACGAACCTGGAAAAGATCATC
>CAYWIS010000231.1:0-278 GCA_964458385.1 uncultured Pirellulaceae bacterium | reverse complement strand
GCTCCACCGATTTGGAAGTCCAGCAACTATTGACCGAAGAGGAATACCGCGCTGCCCGCGAGCAGTGGGGCGAAGGCTCCTTCCAGGCCGAGATGGGCGCTGAGGCCATTCGCAAGCTCTTGCAAAACTTGGACCTGGTGGCGCTCTCGTCCCAACTCCGCGCGGAGCTGCTCGAAACCACCTCCAAGCAGAAGCGTAAGGACCTGATCAACCGGCTGAAGATCGTCGAAGCCATTCGCGACAGCGACAACAAGCCCGAGTGGATGGTGCTGGACGTG